>JBOHFT010000118.1:0-14004 GCA_050699815.1 Pseudonocardiaceae bacterium
AACCAACCGCGAAACCAACCGCGAAACCAACCGCGAAACCAACCGCGAAACCAACCGCGAAACCAACCGCGAAACCAACCGCGAAACCAACCCACCACGGCGGCACCGAACCTGCCCCCGCGCCATCAAACGCGCCCGGCACAACAACTACCGCATCAAGGAACCCGGCGAAACCACCGTCCGCCACGCCGGACCCCCCACCATCGTCATCCGCGCCATCAACCCCCGCGCAGCATGATCAACTTAAGCTACGTGGCATTGCGCCGGTACCCAGCTGTGGTCGACCACGCTGGATTCCGCACGCTGAACAATGCCGCCCGCGTAGGGTCAGCCTTAGATGCAGGACTTATTCTGGGTCACTCTACAGACCTCGCGAACGCTGTCGTAATCGGCGTCAGTGGCCGGTTGGTAGCCGTAGGCGAATCCGTCGGCAATCTTGCATTCACCCTGGCAGAAACCGTTCGCCCGCAGGTAGTCAGCGTTGGCTTTTTCCTGGAGTATTGTGGTCAGCTGCTTGTGCAGCCCCGAATCCAGATGGTCGGCGATCACCAAGGGCGGGCCGGGAATTTTCTCCGATTTCCACACCGGGGTGATCTGACTCGGCTGGAGCAGGCCCTGCTCGATCAACTGCCGGTCGACCATCCTGTCGAGCGCGAAACCAGCGTCACACTGACGGTTGGCCACCGCGAGGACCGAGGTGTCGTGGCGGCCAGCGAAAAACGGTGTCGTGTCTTTTTCTGGTTCGATGCCCACGGCGAGGAGCCCGGCGCTGGGATACAGGTAGCCGGAGGTGGAATTGCGGTCCACGAAACAGATTTTTTTGCCGCGGAAGTCCGCCAAAGTCCGGATCGGCGAATCGGCCTGGGTGATACCGTAAGAATAGTATCCTGGGTCCTCACCCTTCTTGTCCACCCGGGCGGCCACTGCGGTGATCTCGGCACCCTGCTGTTTGACGAGCACGTAAGAGAACGGTCCGAGATCGGCGATGTCGATCTTTTTTTCGCGCAGCCCCTTGATGATTGCAGTGTAATCGGTGGCGACCTGGAAATGAATTTCTTTACCGGTCTCTTTTTTGAGCATCTCGATGATCGGTTGCTGGTCCCGCCACTGGCCAGGCGGTCGATCGCTGGGCACCGTAGCGAAAACCAGCACTTGTCGATCACCGCTGCCGCCGCTTGCCCCACCGTCTGTGGCATCCCGGATGCACCCGGACGCGACCAGCAGGGTAGCGACTGCGGCGAAGAGCGCCACGACGGTCTGATGGGTAGGATGCGTCATCGTAAACCATCTCTTTCGGTGGTTATCGGATACAAGTGTCGGCCTGCGGCGGTCAGAGCGACGACCACCAGCCCCGATAGGACGATGGTCAATCTTCGGCGGAGGTAGCGGTCGTGGCGCATGCTGGTGAGCACAAAGTCACGAGCCTGCGCATCGAGGTCGACCCGATCGGTGACTAGTACCCGGCGCCGAGGCAGCCAGCGCGACCAGCCTCGTCGTCCCGGTGGCGCAGCGTCGGCCGGGCAGGTCCGGGCGCCGATGTTGGTGACGGCTGCGGCGAGCTGCCCACCGCCCCACAACCAGGTCGGCAAACGACCATGCTCGTGCCATTCCGAGGCGGCGTCTTCCACAGCGCGGCGGGCCCGCAGGGCGACCCCCGATGTGGTGATGGCCCCGGCCAGCGGGGGCCAAGCGGACAAGAAGGCTTCGTGGGCGACACCGATCACTGCGGTGTCGTGGTCGATGTCAATGGTCAGCAGCCGCTTGGCCACGAAGACGTCCAGCTCAGTGCTCACCGCGGCGGGCAGCTCGTCACGGCGAACCCGCCACCGGATCGGGTGGCCCTGCTCATTCACGGTGACCAGCCTCAGCAACCCGCGGATCACCTCCGCACGGCTCCGTCCGCCCTCGTCAAGCCGGTCGCGAAGCTGCGGCACCGACCAACCCAGCCCGAACTGCTTGGCCGCGTCGACCAATTCCCGAACCAGCGTCGCCACCGGATCGGCGCCCGGCATGATCGGGGCCAGCGTCAACCACCCCGGCTCGCGAGCCATCACCGGCACCAGCCCGGCCCGCACCAGCGACGACTTCCCGCACCCCGACGGGCCTACCACCAGCAGCGCCGCACCCTTGAACCGCTCGGCCGGGGACCACAGTAACTCGGCGAGCTCGTCGGTCTCCGCAGCGCGACCGAAGAACACCTGATGCTGATCAACCTGAAACGACAGCAACCCCGGGAACGGGCAACGACCGTCCGGCCAAGCCTCCTCAAGCCTGCGCAACGCCGCCCAATGCAGCCTCTCGTGTATCCGCTGCTTCCACTGCTCCCCGACCGCGATCCCGTTGTGCGGATCGTGATCCCAAAAAATCTTGTGCCCGTCGTGGCTAAGCCACTGGTGCAGCTCCCCAGCCAGGGTCCGGTCCTCGCTGGCGTAGCTAATGAAGACCCTGGCCACCACGCCTCCCGCTGACTACTTCATGCATCCGGTCCACGACGAGGCGTCACCTGGCCAGAATGGTGCGATTGTCACGAATCGCGCGGAGCATATGACGGATTGCTGAAAAGCGCGAGTGTCAGCCTGTGCCGGGAGGTACGGTGGTGGTGATCACCTGGCCAGCGATCGTTGTGTGCCGAGATCGGTACACAGCGCTGCCTACGGTTCACGGAGAAGGCGTGCGCCGGGCCGTCTGTGGGGCGTCTCGGCAAGCGCAACGACGCTCAACAACGAGAAACGACGCCGACCAACGGCCGGTAGCAGCGCTATGGGAGGGTACCGAGCCCACCCCGATCCCCACGCGGGTCGGCGCGACCGAGATCGAGCAGGTCCGCGCCGCCGCGCAGATGTTCTCCGCAGTCGGCTATCTCGCCCACCGCGCCGGGCCACGTAGCCCCCAGCACCCCGACGGATCAGCGTTGGTTTATTCATTTATTCGTTTCATCTATCCCGACTATCTTGACGATGCGCACCTCCGCCAAGGGCATGCCGGTCCGCACTGCCACCATCGCGGCCGCATAGTCGGCATCTATTATTTCTCCGTGATGCCTGGAATCAACTGGCCGAGGACCTCGGCAAAGCCTTGGCAATCACGGTGGCGACTCCCAGGTCAGCACTTCGTTGAGCACCTCGAGCGCGCTGCCCTCCACTCGGCGTTCCGCCAGTCCACCTCCGGGGAGGATCAGCGACGATGTCCGCTGGCGCACGGCGAGGCAGTCGCGGCTGAATCCCGCAATGTGCAGGATGTCGACCCAGTTGCCGCTGACTCGGTGTCCCATCAGTGGCCCGTCCTCGCCCGGGGCGGTCCGCCGGAACGCAAAGCCACGCAGCTTGGCCTGGTCGAGCAGCCCTTTGGCGATCACCACATCCGGGCTATCCACCCCCATCGGCCACCACCCCCGCATGTCTCGCAATCGGCCACTTGCATACGTCGTCCAGTCAATCGGCCGGCCTCCGGTCGTATCAGGGTCGCGGATGGCCCCAGAGCCGGACGGCACGGGTTGGTGTCACGGCAATCGCCGTACCGCTCGCCTCGCCGTCCATAGCAGAGGTGTAGACGATGCAGAGGTGACCAGCCGGATCCGGAGCCGCGATCACCATCGCATCCGTGGCGGCAGACATGCCACGGGCAGTGGACAACTGTCGCCGCTCCCGTCACCCCCGCTGCCGCCTCCCCGGTTTAGGATTCGCGCCGGGAGGTGTCATGCGCAATCGTGCGGGGTTGGATCAGTCGTGGGTGCAGCTTGGTCAGCGGCTGGCCGCGTCGCGGCGGGCAGCCCGGCTGTCCCAGACGGCGCTGGGCGGGCTCATCGGCTGTGTGCGCAGCACCGTGTCGCACATCGAGCGGGCCCGCCGCCGCAGCGATCGCACCTTCTGGAGACTTGCAGACCAGCACTGCCGCGCCGACGGCGCGCTCCTTGCCACATTCGACGCACTGGAGGCGGCAGAGGCGGACTATCGCGCTCGTTGCGAGGTGCAGCAGGCCCGGGCCGAGCTGGACCGGCTGACGGCGTCGCCCGCAAACCCGCTCGATCCGAATACAGTTGAGGCTGGCACGGACCTCAGTGTGAGCGGCGAGCTGGCTGGCGAGCTGCTCCGGTTGGTGGAGAGGCTGGCGGGGTTGATAGATCGTCGGGAGCTGCTGCGGCTGCTGAGGTGGGCGACGGCCACCGCCGCGGGTGGCCTGATCAGCCTCGACGAGTGGGACCGGCTGGCCGCAGTGATCGAGGCGCCGCGCCGGGTGGATGCCCAGACCATCGATACTCTCTCGACGTTCCTTGAGCATTGCAAGCACCAAGATGACGCACTGGGACCGTCGATGGTGTACGGCACGGTGCTGGACCAGCATGGCATTGTGCGTCGCCTGCTGCCAGAGTGCCCGGCGCGGTTGCGCCCCCGCCTGCTGTCGCTGCACAGCAATATGGCGGCCTCGATCGGCGATCATCTGGTCGATTTCAACAACCATGACCGGGCGCAGCACTACTTTCGGGACGCGCGGATCGCGGGTCATCAGGCTGGTGACCGCGTTCGCGCTGCCTATGCCCTGTCGGAGGCCAGTCACGCCGCGTACCAGGGCGGCGACACGTGCACCGCGATGGACACCGCCGCCGCCACCCGCAACCTGGCCGCCCGCACCGACGACGCGCTGCTCAGGGTCGTGGCTGACCTCAGGGCTGCCGCCGCTCATGCGCTGGACGGCCAGCATGCGGCGTGTGTCTCCGCCTGCGATCGCGCCCGGGAGGGTCTGGCCGCGGCCGTGCCGGGCGTCGAGTCGCCCGCCTATTGGGTGCACCCTGGCGTGATTGAGAGCAAGCTCAGCGAGCATCTGGTAACTCTCGGCAGGCCGCGGGAGGCGCTGCAAGCCGCCCAGGCCGCGGTAGGGCGATTTGATCCTTCGTTCAGGAACATGCACGCGCGCTGCCGGGTTCGTCTCGCCACGGCGCTCGTGCAGTGCGAGGAGATCGGCGAGGCCGCACGGATCCTCGGCGCCGCCGCGGGCACAGCGAGCGCGAGCCCCTCACCACGGTTGACCGCCGAGCTACGCGTCGCTCGTGCTCGGCTGCAGCCATGGCAGAGCACGCACGCCGTCAAGACCCTGGACGCGCAGCTGGAGGCGTGCGGCCTCCATGGGCCGAGCCCGAGCAGCGGCGTGTAGTCCCCGGCCGTCGCGTCGCCCGAATCGCCTCGGGACGGCGCTGACCAAAGGAGGCTGTTCCACTGGTCAGCGCCGATGACTTCAGCTCTGCTTGGTCTCCCAGAAGATCTTGTCGATCTCCGCGATGTGGTCCAGCAGCTCCTGCCCGGTCCTGGGGTCCGTCGAGCCCTTGGTGCCGGTTGCTCCCGCGGCCTTGGTGGCCTTGTTGAACAGCTCGTGCAGCTGCGGGTACTTCTCGAAGTGCGGTGGCTTGAAGTAGTCGGTCCAGAGCACCCAGAGGTGGTGTTTGACCAGGTCGCTGCGCTGTTCCTTGATCTCGATCGCGCGAGAGCGGAACTCCGGGTCGGAGTTGGACTGGTACTTCTCCTGGATCGCTTTGACCGACTCGGCTTCGATCCGGGCCTGCGCCGGGTCGTAGACGCCGCACGGGAGGTCGCAGTGCGCTGTGACCTCCAGGCGGGGACCGTGCAGAATGCGCGACAGCAGTCGCATCGTGCCTCCCTGACATGTGCTGCTCCGATGTCACGTGACCCTACTCGCGCGCGGCGTGGCGGGCATCCCGGACGGTGATCTTTGGTGGGATCGGGCGCAGTCGGGTGGCCATGGCGGCGCGCGGTGGTGCGCGGTCCTTCGATGTCTCCGACCCTGTCCGACGGCGACGTCGTGCTGCTCAGCCTGCGGGCCCGGCCACGTCCCGGGGCGGTGGTGCTGGTCCGGTGGGCCCAGCGGCCCGGCCAGCTGTCGATCAAGCGAGCGGTCGGAAGGCACGGAGACGGCTGGTGGGTGCTGGGCGATAACCCCGACGCCTCCACCGACTCCCGCCACCTAGGCCCCGCCCACCCGGTAGCGGTGGTCCTCGCCCGCCTCTACCCCACCCCCCAGCGGCTGCCCCCGCATTCAGCGGGCTCAGCGGGGTGGCCGGCACCTGAATAGCCCCGCTCAGCCCGCTGAATGCGCCGGGGGGAGGGCGCGGAGCTCGGCGTAGCGGGCTTGGCAGGTCTGCCAGTGGGGGAGGAGGCCGGCTTGGGCGGCTTCGGCGAGGGTGGGTGCGGCGCGGTCCTTGTCGGACAGCACCGGCGCTAGGTCGGCCGGCCACGGCAGCTGCAGTGCGGGATCCAGCGGGTACACGGTGCGTTCCGCAGCGGGGTCGTAGCCGGTCGAGCACAGGTAGGTCAGGACGGTGTCGTCGGTCAGTGCGATCAACGCGTGACCGATCCCCTCGGGGAGATACACCGCACGGGAGGTCTCGGCGTCCAACCGCACCGCTTCCCAGCGGCCGAACGCGGGCGAGCCCACCCGGACGTCGACCGCGATGTCGAGCAGCGCGCCCCGGGAGCAGTACACGTACTTGGCCTGGCCGGGCGGCACGTCGCAGAAGTGCACCCCGCGGATCACGCCGCGCCGGGAAACACTGTGATTGGACTGCGCCACCTGCAATCGGCACCCGGTGGCGTCGAGGAACGCGGGTTGCTGGAACGGCGCGACGAACCGGCCACGGGCGTCGGGATAGATCTTCGGAGTGAACTCGATCACCCCTGGCACCGCCAACTCACGAAAGTGCACAGGGACACCTTAGCGATCGCGGGGAGCGACGAATCCCCCTGATCCGGTGACACTCCGTGTTTATCGCCGTGGTAGTTGGGCCACAAGTTGTCACCCGCGGTTGCGCAAGGCGCATAACCAATCGTCAGTTCGCGCGTTGTGCCACTCGACACGCCGTTGTCGGGGTTGAAGCGCTTGCTGCCCGTGACTGTCACAAGGTCGAGTAGTGGTGACCGGTGGGCGCAGCGGAAGGGTGGTACCGTGGCCGACCGGGCTGAGCGGGCCGATTCCGTGCCCTTATCCCCGGACTTCGGGCGGCCGGGCCGGGCCTCGCCCACCCGCCCGCTTGCGGCCGTCCGGATGGGCGAGGCGATCCCACTGCCGGAGTCGCCCGCGCTGGTGTGTGACGGCGGCGTTGTCGTCCAAGCCAACCTGGCGGCGGCCCGGCTCGCTGGCCGGTGGCTTCCGGACTCGCTGATCGGGTTTCCGCTGCAACGCCTGCTGACGGGCTCCGGCACCGACGCTGAGCTGATGAGCCCGGACGGGCACGCAGTGCCGGTGCGCGTGACACGCTGGACTGTGCCGGGCACCGACCTGCGCGTGGTGTTCCTGGTCGATGTTTCCGATCTGTGCCTGGCTCATCACGCGTTGGGTACCGCGCGCACGCCTGCCGAGATCGAGCCGGTAGTCGGCCTCGGGTTCTGGCAGCCCCGCCCGGGCAACGGTGCGACCCGGGGGCCGCGGGGGCACGACGAGATCCTCCGCGAACCGGGGGTTGACAGCGAGCTTGCCGAGGAGCGCGCGCTGCTGCTGGAGGCGCAGCGGATCGCCCGGATCGGCAGTTTCACCTGGGAGTGGCGCACCAGCAAGGTCAGCTACAGCCCGGCCCTGGCGGAGCTGTTCGCCGGGCGTTGCGTCGACCCCGCTGACCCGTTGCGGTACGTGCACCCCGAGGATCTGCCGAAGGTATTGCGGCGGGTGCACGAGATGGCTGTCGACTCCGGTGCGGGCACCCTGGAGGTGGAGTTCCGCGGGTTGCCTGAGTACGGCGAGACCCGCTACGTATGCCGCCTGCGAGCGCAGCGGTCGGGCAGCGGGGAGATCCTGCGCCTGATGGGCACCGTGCAGGACGTCACGCAGGCGCGGGCGCTGGAGCGTGAGCTGCGCGAAGAGCAGCGCCGGCTGGCCGAGGCGCAGCGGGTGGCCCGGATCGGTACCTGGGAGTGGGAGCCGGGTTCCGACCGGCTCGTCTGGTCGGACATGATGCAGGCCATCTACGGGGTGACCCCGGCTGCCTCGGTCACCTACCAGACCCATCTGTCCCTGGTGCACCCCGACGACCGGGACTGGGTGGACGAGCTGTGGCGTCAGCTGGTCATCGACCATGCGCCGGTGGAGTGCGAGTACCGGGTGCTGCGGCCGGACGGCACGGTGCGCACCGTCCGCTGTCATGGCGCGGCCATCACCGATGCGTCCGGGAGCCTGCGCCTGGTCGGCACTGCGCAGGATGTCACCGAGCAGCGGGCCGCTGAGGCCAGGATGATGCGCTCCAGCCAGCGTTTCGCCGACCTGGTGGCGATCACGCCGGTGGGTGTCGGGATCTTCGACGACGCCGACCGGCTGATCGACGCCAACGAAGCGCTGTGCAAGCTGCTGGGGTACGACCTGGAAACCCTCCGGGGGATGAGCTCCGAGGCGCTCACCCACCCAGACGAGCGGGCCGAGCGGCTGCGCACCCACCAGGCGGGGGGCTGCGAGAGCTACACCGTGCCGCAGCGGATGCTGCTGCGGGCCGACGGTGAGCCGGTGTACTGCGAGCTGCACGTCTCGGCGTCGGTACAGGACGACGGGCAGCGCTTCACACTGGTGGTCTTCACCGACGTTACCGAGCGGCGCCGGGTGGCCGAGGAGCTGGCGTACCGGTCGACGCACGACGAGCTGACCGGCCTGCCCAACCGGGCCGCGATCAAAGACACCGTGACCGAACTGCTCGCGTCGGGCGGCCGCGACCTCGCGGTGCTGTTCTGCGATATCGACAACTTCAAGCGGGTCAACGATGCCCTGGGCCATGACGCCGGGGACGAGCTGCTGGTCGCGCTGGCCCGGTGGCTGCACGACGGGTTGCCCAAGGGCTGCACGGTCGGCCGGCTTTCCGGCGACGTCTTCGTGGTGATCTGTTCCGACGTCGCGGCCCAGGGCGGCATCAGCTCGCTCGTCGCCACGGTCTCCGCGGTGCTGCGCACCGCGATCCCGCTGCGCGGCCGGCTGATCCAGGTGTCGGCAGCCATCGGGGTGGCCGTGCCGGATGCGTCCACCAGCAGCCCGGAGGACCTGCTGCGCTTCGCTGACGTGGCCATGTTCGAGGCCAAGCGGGGGAGCACCGGGCATGTCGCGATGGCCAATGCGGCGCTGATGGCGTCGGCCGATCGGCAGGTGGAGCTGGAGTGCCAGCTCCGCGAGGCGCTGGTGCGCGACGAACTGCAGTTGCACTACCAGCCGGTGGTTGATGCCGACGGCGTGATCCTCTCGGCGGAGGCGCTGATCCGCTGGCCGCACCCGGAGCGCGGGATGCTCAGCCCGGACGTGTTCCTGCCGGTGGCCGAGCAGGGCGACCTGATGCGCGAGCTGGACCGCTGGGTGCTGCGTACCGCGTTGCGGGCGGCGCGGAGCTGGGTGACCGGCGACGGCCGCTCGGTCTCCGTCGCGATTAACCTGTCCGGCCTGGCCCTCGGGCAACCCGGTTTCGTCGCCACCGTGGCGACCGCGGTGGCCGAGAGCGGGCTGCCCTGGGAACGCCTGGTGCTGGAAGTGGTGGAGACCGAGCTGGTGGGCCTGCCCTGCGATACCCGGCGGGCGATGGCGGAGCTGGTCGAGCGCGGGGTGCGCTTTGCGATCGATGACTTCGGCACCGGTTACTCCTCGCTGGCCCGGCTCAAGGAGCTGCCCGCGCAGATCGTCAAGCTGGATCGCCGGTTCGTCGCCGGGGTGGGCGTGGACCCGTCGGACTTCGCGGTGGCCCGTGCGGTGATCGACATGGCCCGCGCGATGGGGCGAACCTGTGTGGCCGAGGGTGTGGAAACCGAGACCCAGTTCCAGGCGCTGCGGGGGCTCGGGGTGGACGCCTACCAGGGCTGGCTGTTCTCGCGCGCGGTCGGGGGGCCCGAGTTCCGCGCATTGCTCCAGCTCGGACCGCTTCGCTAAACCCGCTCCCCGGGGTCTCCCGCACCCGCACGGTCGTTCATGCACTTCTGGCGCGGAGCCATCGTTGCCCGAGCAGCCGTATTTCCGCAAGATCAGTCCAGCCAGCCGGTGACACTGGAATGGTGCCCAATACATCGGCCATCCCGTGATCGCCCACTCGCTGACCGCTCAGCGCGTAGGCCACGGGATCACCCCGCCGCCATCGGATGGTGTATCCGTTTTGGCGGTGACACTCAAAAAACACCCACCCCACCAGCGGTAGCGTCCGTCTGTTATCTGCGAAAGCCGCCTACCGAGTGCGGCTGGACGACGTCGAGGAAGTGCTATGGGTGAACTACGCAGTCTGAAGCAGCAGCGCGAGCAGCTGGTGGGTTCGTTGCGCGCCTCGGCGCGTCATGGGTCGAGGTTGCAGCGGTGCTCCAGCAGCGCTATCAGTTCAATGCCCGGGTGGCGTTGCGCTACGCCCATGGCTGGAGCCAGCGCCAGGCCGCCGATGCATGGAACCGGCACTGGCCGGATGAGCTGAAGACCTTCAAGTCCTTCTCATCTTGGGAGCAGTGGCCGGGCAGCACCGGGCATGCCCCGGCCGATGCCTCTGCCTTGCCAGGCACGGCGTACCTCGATCTCAGACAGGACCACGGTGCGCGATCCGGTCTCCTCGGTGAAGCCCTCCGGAGGCGGCGGCTGGAGCCCGTCCCACCAGCCCCGCTCCGGCCGGAGGTGGTAGCCGAAGGCGAAACCGACCAGCTGATCACCCACGTGTGCGGTCACGAGCGAGTAGTTGACTCCGTGCAGCGCTGCTGTCGCCCGGTCACGGAACGCGCTGGACTTCTCCTGTGTGTCCGCACCCGGCACCGCGCCGTAGGCGTCGGCGTAGACGTCGCATAGCTCGTCCATGAGCGTGGCTGCTTCGAGACTGGCGTGGTGGGTAAGGGTCGGGTGGTGCGCGGCGAGCATGGGTGCGAGCCTAGCGGCGCGTGGCAGCATCGACGCGCTCAACAACGTCTCAGCCGCACTCACGAGGCGGCGCGGCCCGCCATCGTCGCACCGACCACGCCGAGACCGGCTAGCACCGCGAGCAGCACGGGCAGCGCGAGCGCCGGCGAGCCCAGCAGGGCCAGCAGCGCCCCGCCGGCGCCGATCAGGATCGCGGTGGCGAGCTGGTCGGACATCTGCGCGGCCGAGGAGTGGAACCCGACCTCGCCGGTGCCGGACTGCTGCAGCAGCAGGAACGCCACCGAGGAGAAGCCCAGCCCCATGCCGATCCCGGCGATGCCCCACAGCGGCAGGGCCAGCCACGCGGTACCCCAGGCGGGCGCGACCAGCAGCAACCCGGCGGTGCCCGCCGCGAGCAGGCCGAACCCGATCCGCAGCAGCCGGTGCCGGGGCAGGTCCGGGTGGCGTCCCTGCCATCCTGAGGCCGCCGACCAGCCCAGCGAGCCGACCACCAGCGGGATCCCGGCGGCGGCCAGCGTCCAGTGGTGGGTGCTGGTCAAGATCAGCGGTAGGTAGGCGTTGGCGGTGAAGAACACCCCGGCGAGCAGTCCCCGGGCGGCCACCACGGTCGGCACTCCACGGTGCGCCCGGAACACCCCGGCGGGCAGCAACCGGCGGATGGACGCCACCAGCAGCCCCAGTGCCGCGCCGGCGACCACGGCGGCCGCCGTGCTGGGGCGCTGGGAGGCCCAGCTCAGCGCGGAGACCCCGACCGCGGCGCACAGGGCCGCGAACATCAGCCCAGGCCGGCGGGCAGTGGCGCTCCGGCCGGGGCCCGGCTGGCCGAGCCGGCGCACCGCGGGCACGATCAGCCCGACCGCGAGCACCACCACCGGCACCAGGCCGAGGAACACCCAGTGCCAGGACAGCCGTTCGGTCACCACCCCGGCGACCGGTGGCCCGATCAGCGAGGGCAGCACCCACGCCGAGGACATCAGCCCGAAGATGGCGGGACGGGTCCGCTCGGGGTAGACCACCGCGATGAGCACGTAGACCGCGACCATCAGGACACCGGCGCCCAGCCCCTGCAGCACCCGCCCCACCAGCAGCTGCGGCATGTCGGCTGCGGTGCCGGCCACCAGCAGGCCCGCCCCGAACAGCACCGGGGCCGCCACCAGCGGGATCCTCGGCCCGGCCAGGTCGCACCACCGCCCGCCGAGCACCGTGCCGAACACGCCGGCCGCCATGAACGTCACGAACGGCCAGGCGTACAGCGACAGCGCGCCGAGGTCGGCCACCAGCGCCGGCATGGCGGTGCCCACCCCCATCGCCTCGAACGCCACCATGCTGATCAGCAGCAGCATGCCGACCGTGGTCGTGCGGCGGCTCGGGCCGAACAGCTCCGCGCGAACTGGCGCCACGGATCCGGCGCCTCGCATTGCCTTCATGGTGACCAGCTCATGGCACCAGCCTGCAACCTTGACCTGGGTGCAGGTCAAGGTGATATGGCGCGCGGAGGTAGCGGTGCGGGTGTGGAGTGGTCTGACGCCCGTCGTGATGCGAGGCTGGTGGGCATGGACTACACGCAGCTGGGCCGTAGCGGCCTTTCGGTGTCCCGACTGTGCCTGGGGACGATGAACTTCGGCCCGGAGACCTCGGAGACCGACAGTCACGCGATCATGGATCGGGCTCACGAGCAGGGCATCAACTTCTTCGATACCGCGAACGTCTATGGCTGGCAGAAGGGCGAAGGGATCACCGAGCAGATCATCGGCCGGTGGTTCGCCACCGGCGGCGGGCGCCGTGAGCGCACCGTGCTGGCGACCAAGCTCTACGGCTCGATGGGGGACTGGCCCAACGAGACCATGCTCTCCGCGCTGAACATCCGGCGGGCCTGCGACGCGTCGCTGCGTCGGCTGCAGACCGATTGCATCGACCTCTACCAGATGCACCACGTGGACCGGGCCACCCCGTGGGAGGAGATCTGGGCGGCCATGTCGGTGCTCCGGCAGCAGGGCAAGATCATCTATGTCGGCTCGTCGAACTTCGCCGGCTGGCACCTGGCGGCTGCGCAGGAGACGGCCTGTCGGCATCTCGTCACCGGGCTGGTCAGCGAGCAGTCGATCTACAACCTGCTGACCCGCTGGGTCGAGCTGGAGGTGCTGCCCGCCGCGCGGCACTACGGCATCGGGCTGATCCCGTGGTCACCGCTGCACAGTGGCCTGCTCTCCGGTGTGCTGCGCAAACAGCGTGAGGGCGGCGGTTCGCGGAGCGTCACGGGGAACTCAGTCGAGGCGCTGGAGACGCACCGGGAGCGCATCGGGGCCTACGAGAAGCTGTGCACCGACCTCGGCGAGGACCCCGCTCACGTCGGGCTGGCCTGGTTGCTGCATCAGCAGGGCGTCACCGCGCCGATCGTCGGCCCGCGGACAGTCGCGCAACTGGACAGTTCGCTGCGGGCCGTCTCGATCACACTGGACGCCGAGGTGCTGGCCCGGCTCGATGAGCTGTTCCCCCCGCCTGCACCCAACGGCGCCAAGCCCGCCCCGGAGGCTTATGCGTGGTAGCAGCCCTGGCACCGACCTCCGCGGGATCCCCAGCGCCGCGCTCGACCATCCTGCGGATGCGCGGCTCCATGATCGTGACCAAGGGCAGGTACGGGCTGTGCTCGGGGCTGGTGATCTTCGCGGCATCCCAGATCCCGGTCTTGTAGGCACCCGGCTCGATCAGCGCGACGTCGATACCGAAGCCGGCGACCTCGATGGCCAACGACTCGGCCCATCCTTCCAGCGCCCACTTCGACGCGACGTAGGCCGACATGGCCGGTTGGCCGGTGAAGGCGGTGAGGCTGGAGACGACCACGATCCGGCCCTGGCGGTGGGCGCGCATTGCCGGTAGCACAGCGCGGGTCAGCGCGAGCGTGCCGAAGAAGTTGGTGTCCATCACCCGCCGCACCTGCTCGTCGGGGACGTCCTCAAAGAACCCGGCGTCGCCGATGCCAGCGTTGTGGACCACCGCGTGCAGTGTTCCGCCCGTGCGCGCCAGAACCTGGAGGGTTATTCACGAGCCCTGATAAATGATAGATGAGTCGTCCGCGGCGCGCCCGCTTGGACGACGGCCCGCTTCTCGAAAGAATTGGGTTGCCAGACTCAATTCGAAAGAAACGGACCGTCGAGA
>JBOHFT010000119.1:0-13811 GCA_050699815.1 Pseudonocardiaceae bacterium
GCGCGGCGCAGCGATGCGCCGCGCCTACCCGACAACTGGTCGCACAGTGCCGCGTGGGCGCCAGCGGTGAACGGCACGACCTGCACCGTCACGTCGTGTTCGCGGACCATGCGGGTGAGGTGGTGCAGCTGCTGGCGCAGCAGCGCAGGCCCGCCGATCTGCTGGCGGACTGCGGCCTCGGACATGATCGCGGTGAGTCGCATGCCTCTGGCCAGGCGTTGCTGGCGGCGCATCCGCAGCTCCAGGTACCGGTCGATGTCGCCGACCCGCAGGTGCATCGAGCCAGCGGTGATGATCTGCTCCGCGTACTCGCGCACCTGCAGCAGGCCGGGGATCACCTGGCCGTCGAAGCTCCTGATCCATGAGGCGTCCTCCTCCAGCTCGATCAGCGCTTGGATCGGCTCGGAGAGGATGTCGCCGTAGTCCTGCCACCAGCCGGGGACGTGGGCGCGGGCGCGCAGGTCCTCCATCCGCGCCGCGACCTCGGCCGGGATCTGCAACACCTCCACCAGGGTGGCCAGCTTCTCCGCGCTGATCTTCGTCCGGCCGTTCTCGATGCTGGACATGTGCGCCTGCTTGATCCCGATCGCGCCCGCCACCCTAGTCTGGTCGAGGCGGGCTTCATCGCGGTAGCCGCGCAGCTGGGCGCCCAGGCGGCGGCTGCGGACGGTGGGGTGCATCGGGCTCTCCCTGGCGGCGTCGGGTGGCACTCGTGACGACACCACGCGCATCTCCCGTTCGGCGGACTACAAGAGAACAATAACTCCTGCAATCATTGCTGACAACGGTGGGCTGATCCACTGGCCACCGAGACCTTAGTCCCCGCCAGCACCCCGGCGTCGCCGATCTGAGAGATCACCAGATGTGCACCGGGGCTGCTGGCACCAGGCCGCAGTGTCCCTGCCGGTGCTGCCCGGCATGGCCGTTGCTTCGAAGCGAAACGGGGTGTGCAGGCATGCCGACCACCGAAGAGTTAGAGCCGGATGAGTACGAGGAGGGCGAGCTACCGCTGGAAGTCCAGCGCCCGAGCCCGGCGCGCCCGCCAGCACCTGCTCCGTGCTCTGAGCGAGACCGACGGTCTGGTCGTCGGGGTCGGCAACGCCTGGGATGTGCTTGACCTTCCACTGGAACACCACCACCACGCCGGTCTCGCCCTGAGTGCTACCCCGGTTCGTCCGGTTCAGGAGTGTGGCCGGAGCGTGCTCCGCCCACTCAGCTGAGGGGATGCCACTGGAGCACAGGAGTGACTACCATGGTTGCTAGCAGGGCACCGCGGGTGTCAGACGAGTCGCAAGGCCAGGTGACCTGGGGCATACCGGGAGCCTACGCGTATCCGGGACCAGGTCAGCAGTCCGTGACCACGTCGATCTCGTGAACGCAGTTGCCGAGCGTGTCACGAGAAGTGGGGTCACCGAGGCGGTGCGCCCGCACTGCCCCGGCCACCAGATCGGCGACCCACAGGATGGGTTCGCCAGTACCGTAGTCGTGATCGACGTGGAAGCTGCTGCCCTTCGGAAGCAGAAAGCGCGCACCCGCGACGGTGCGGACGTCGCGCCGGTTGAGTTCTTGCTCCCGGGCTTCCATGAGCAGCTGCCTGACCCCCGGCAAGAGGCCGGGCTGCGAGGATGGCACAGAAGCGCCTCATGATGAGCGCTCGTCGGCTGCGGGATGCTCGTAATGTCGGGTGATAGTAGCTCAGATTGTCGGGTAAAATGGCCTCGTGATGTCGGGACAGAAGGTCGAGCGACGGATCCGACCGGCCTTGACCGGGGCACTCGCCACCAGCCCGGTCGTCGCGATCACCGGTGCTCGTACTGCGGGGAAAAGCACCCTCGCCCGCGAGGTCGAGGCCACTGGCGGCGGTACCTTTCTTGATCTGGACGACCCGGCGGTGCGCCGCCTCGCCGCCGACGACCCGATGGCGTTCGTGCGCGACCTGCCCGAACCGGTTGTCATCGATGAGTTCCAGCGGGTGCCCGACGTGCTCGCAGCGATCAAGGCGGAGCTCAACCGGGACCGGCGCCCTGGGCGTTTCGTGCTCGCCGGCTCTGCCCGGCACCAGGTGGTTCCCGAGCTCGCCGACTTCCTCACCGGGCGGGTTGAGCTGCTGACCCTGTGGCCCTTCGCCATGGCTGAGCTGGCACCCGGTGCGGTGTCGGTGGTCGATCGGCTGTTCGACGGCTCGGTGTTGCGGCAGCGTCGGGCCTCGGGTATACAGCGGCGCGAACTGGTCGAGATCGTGCTCCGCGGTGGTTATCCGATCGCCGTGGAGCTAGCGCCCGCACCGCGAAGCCGGTGGTTCGCCAACCTCGCGGCACTGGTCGTCGAGCGGATCGGCGAGGACGTGACCCCGATGCGCCGGGTCGATGTGCTGGGCCGCTTCCTCCGGTTGAGCGCGGCTCGGACGGCGCAGGTGCTCAACGCTGCCGAGCTGGGTCGCGACGCCGGGCTCGGCCGGGATCAGGCGGGTGCCTACCTGCGGCTGCTCGAGCTGGTCTACCTCGTGGTCGTGTTGCCTGCGTGGTCGGTCAATCTCACTGCGCGCGTGACGAAGCGTCCCAAACTGCACCTGGTCGACAGTGGACTGGCGGCGCATCTGCAGGGCATCACCGCGCAACGGCTCTCCCCGGTGGATCCCACTGCGGCGAGCCGCTTCGGTGCGCTGCTGGAGACCTTCGTGGTCACCGAGGTGCTCAAGCAGGCGGGCTGGGCATCGGAGCTCGTCTCGGCCTACCACTACCGAACGAATGACGGGGTCGAAGTCGACCTGGTCCTGGAGACAGCGGATGGGCGCGTTGCCGCGATCGAGGTCAAGGCGGGCAGCCAGGTGACGGGGAGTGCGATGCGTGGGTTGACCCAGCTGCGAGACCGGCTCGGTGCCCGGTTCGTGGCAGGACTGCTGCTGACCTCGGGCACCCAGGCACAGCACGTCGGCGACCGCCTCTCCGTCGCCCCGGTGGACACCTTATGGAGCTTGACCTGATCGCATTCAGCAGGCTGAGCGGGGTAAAGGACGTGCTGATAACCCCGCTCAGCCTGCTGAATGCGGACGATCAGGTGAGGGTGCTGGTGATCCGTTCGGCTGTGCGGCGATCCGCCAGCGCGGCGGGGTCGGCACCGGTGCACTGGACTAGGGATGCGTTTGCGGCGAGTACTGCGAGGAGCACCTCACCGGGCACCGTCGCGTCCCAGCTGGTGGTGCACAGCAGGCGGTCACCGGCGGCCAGGCCCAGCTCCGCGGCTTGGGCCCGGGCGGTGCTCAGGAGCATCTCGGTGTCCGGGCCTGAGCCGCCGGGGGTGAAGGTGTCGCCGTGCACCCGGACCTCGCTGGCGAAGTCCCGGACCCCTGGCGGCAGCACCGCGATACCCATGCCCAGCGCGTCCAGCCCCAGCGCTGCCACCTCGTCAACCCCGGCGGCGTCGGCGATCCGGCCAACCCCGCACAGGGCGACGCTGACGGCGCTGGAAGGCGACGCGGTGACCGTCGCGCCGCACCACCAGGCACCCAGCAGCACCCCGGCGGTCTGCCAGTGCGGTGGCAGCAGCACCGCGACGGCGTCGCCGGGCTGGACGTCCAGCTCATCGCGCAGCCAGTTGGCGGTCTTGGCCGCCCAGTTGGCCAGGGTGGCGCCGGACAGCTCGACGCGGCTGCCCGCGGTGTCGTCGTAGTGGGTGATCCGTGGCCGGGCCGGGTCCGCGCGCAGCAGCGGACCGAGCACCCGATCAGTGATGGTCATGAGACGCACGGCACGTCGCTGGCCACCAGCGGCGGTTGCGGCTCCGGTGCCGGCTCGTTCACCTGCTGAACCCGCTGAAAAGATGCCCCCGCGATCCGCAGCTTGCCCGGCCCGGAGTAGTCCTGGCCGAGGTAGACCTGCACGGTCCCGGCGATCAGGCGGGAGTTCTCCTCGACCGTCAGGCCGCCCAGCGTGTCGGCGACCAGGCGCCCGGCGTCCTGGCTGCCGGCCGGGTAGCGCACCACGCTGGTGGTTCGGACCGGGGTGTTGCCGACCGTGCCCTGGAGAAACCCCTGCCCGGTCAGCTGGTCGGAGACCGATCTGGCGAGCCCGGTCACAGCCGAGGCGTTGAACACGTCGACGGTGATCGTCGCCTTGGCCGGGGGGGCGGGCTCGGCGTCCGCCGCGGCAGGGTCGTCGATAGCTTGGGCGACAAAGGCCCGCACGACCTGCGGGTCGACCTTCAGCACCGAGCCGTCGGACTCGCTGTCGCCTTCGCCCAGCACCGGAACCGTCTGGAACACCACGTTGCCCGCGGCCAGGCCCTGCATCCGGGCCGCGAAGTCGAGCACGTCGAGGTCCTCATCGAGGACCAGCGACTGCTGGGTCGCGTCGATCAGCTGGTGGATCCGGCTGGGGTTGGCCAGCGTCCCGGCCGACAGCACCTTGCTGGCCAGCGCGGCCAGGTAAGCCTGCTGGCGCACGATGCGATCGAGGTCGCCGCGGGGCAGCCCATGCCGCTGCCGGACGAACGCCAGCGCGTCCGGCCCTGAGATCATTTGCGGGCCGGCTGGGAACTTCGCGCCGGAGAACCTGTCGTTAACCGGTTCCCGCAGGCACACTGGGACTCCGCCGACGGCGTCGGTGAGCAGCGAAAAGCCCAGCAGGTTGATCTCCGCGTAGTGGTCGATGCCGACCCCGGTGAGGTCCTTGATGGCCTGGAGCAGCAGCTTTCGGCCCGCGGCGGTGGACTCGCCGCGCACCGTGGCCGGGTCGACGCCTTGCCCGGCGAGCCGTTGCGCGGTGGCGTTCTTGGCCCGGGCGAACGCGGAGTTGAGCTTGTGCTTGCCGTAGTCGTCGGGCAGCTGCACATACAGGTCCCGGGGCAGCGAGATCGCCACCGCGCGTCGGCCATCGCCCGGGATCCGCACCAGGATCATGGTGTCGGTGAGCTCACCCTCGTTGTCGCCGGCCCGCAGCCGGGACAGCACGTCGCGGGGCAGCGGGTTGTCCTGCGCGTCGGTCCGGCTGTCCAGGCCCACCAAGAGGATGTCGGTGGCGCTGTCCGGACCGCTGAAGCCGATCACATCCGTGGTGCTCAAGCCGCCTTGGAGGCTCTGGAAGGTCGCCCACCCGTACCCGGTGAGGCCGAGCACCAGTGCCGACACCATCGCGAGCACCAGTTTCGCGCTGCGAATCCCGTACCTGCGACGCCGCCGGGGAGCGGGGCGTGGGCGACGCGACGCCCCGGACGAGACGGGCGTCGGCCGGTTCCGGGCGGCGCGCTGCTGGCCACCAGCTGGCTCGCGCCGCCGAACCGCCCGGTCGGCCCGCCGGGCGGAGCCCTTGTGCCGGGGTGGCCTGTCGTCCACGCATCCCTCCTGCATCTTGCGGCTGGTGTGGCGGCAGTGACAGGCTAGCCGCGGGTTCAACCCCGGTCCGCACCCGCTGACCCCCCCGAGAGGAACCTGGCGTTAGTGCAGACGTGTGAACCCCGGGCGGGTTGCCGTGGCACACTCGGATCGCCACGGTCGTTGAGGCTGCGTGGGGAGGGGTGCGTGCTTGTCGGGTCGAGCCATGAGCCCAGTTTGTCGTTGCTGGTGACCGGTGGCGGGGGGCAGCTCGGCCGGGATCTGGTGGCCGCGGCCGCCCGCGCCGGGATCACCCGGGTGTGTGCACCGGGTTCGGCCGAGCTCGATGTCACCGATCCCGCGGCGGTGTCCGACGCGGTTGTTGCGTGCTCGGTCGGCACCCGCTTGGTTGTGATCAACGCTGCGGCGTATACCGCGGTGGACGCCGCGCAGGACCATGGCGCGCAGCGCGCTCATGCCGTCAACGCCGAGGGTCCGGCGCATCTGGCTCGGGCCTGCGCTGCGCATCGCGCACATCTGGTGCAGGTCTCCACGGACTACGTCTTCGCAGGCGACAGGGCCGGGCCTGGCCGGGTGGATGACCCGACGGTGCCGGGCACGGTGTACGGCCGGACCAAGCTGGCGGGGGAGCAGGCGGTGCTGTCCTCAGGGGCGTCGGTGCATGTGGTGCGAACCGCCTGGCTCTATGGCGCGCACGGCGGCAATTTCGTCCGTACCATGGCGCGGCTGGCGCAGGGCCCCGACCCCGTCCGGGTGGTCGACGACCAGCGCGGCAACCCGACGTGGACGGCGGACCTCGCCGACGGCCTGATCGCGCTCGCGCTGGCTGCCGACCGGGTGCCGCCCGGGGTGCTGCACTGCGTCAACGCTGGTTCGACGACCTGGTTCGGGCTGGCCAGGGCGGTGTTCACCGAGATCGGTGCCGACCCGGACCGGGTGCAGCCGTGCAGCACCGCGGAGTTGCCCCGGCCTGCGCCGCGCCCGGCGAACTCGGTGCTGGACACCGCCGGGTGGGCGGCCGCCGGGCTACCCGCGCTGCGCCCCTGGCGCCAGGCCCTGCGCGCGGCTGTCGCTGCGGGTCTGCGCGCCAGCTGAGGCCGCTCAGCGCGGTGCGCCGTGCACCGCGTCGGCAGGCAGCATGGCATGCATCATCGAGACGTTGTAGCGGTCGTATTGGGTCATCGTGAAGTAGATGTCACGCCCCTGTGTGTCCGGGCTCAGGAAACCGCCGTAGAGGTGCGGGTACTGCTGGGAAGTCGCGACCGTGATCGGCGCTCCCCACGGGCCGGTGGGCTGCGGGGCCAGCCGGACCACGATCTCGTCCCGCGCCTCGTCCATGGTCATCATCTGCCAGCTGGCGAGGGTCTCGTCGTAGCGGACTGACAGCTCACCGACCGGCCCCGGCACGATCGGGGCCGCGTCGGAGCTGGCGCCCCGCTGCCAGTCCGCCCCGGTCCAGTACTCATAGGCAGACGTGTCGAGCAGCAGCTTCTCGGGCACTCGGGCGACATGGGCGGCACCGAAACGGCCGTTGGGCGTGCCGAAGGCGTAGACGAAGCCGTCCCGCTGGGCATAGGCGATCATCTGGAATTTCTCGTCCAAGGCCGCGGTGTTCTTCCGGTGTGTGCCGGGGACGTCCTGCCAGGTCTGCCCGTCGTCGTCCGAGTAGGCGACGCCACTGTGGTTCGTGATCCACTGCCCGGGTGTGGTGAACTTGCGCACCGACATGTAGGCCATGAAGTCGCGCCCGTCGACGTTGATGCCGCCGGTCGGGATCGTGGTCATCTCGACGCCGTTGCGCTTGAGCGACGGCAGCAGCTCCTTGGCGTGGTCGCGGCGGTCGGTGACGAAAGTGACGGACATGCCGTCGACCGGGTTCCGGTCCGTGCTGTGGGCCAGCGTGTTCGAGCGCCAGTCGATCGCGGTCGGGTTGGTGGCAACGCTGTCGGGACCGGTCCACCCAGTGCCGAAGGTGTCGCCGAAGGCGATCAGGATCTGCCCTCGCTCGTCGGCCCACATGATGCCAAGGTCGGTGCCCTTGATCTTGTAATGTGCCTCGGTCGCGTTGATGGACTGGGCACCGGTGAGCACGGCGACCGGGTTTGCCAGATCCAGTGACGTCGTGTGGGCCGCCCCGGGTGCCGCTGCGCTGATCGTGACTGCGGCGACCGCTGCGCTCAACGTCGCCAGGGCGGTGCTGGCTTGAGTTCTGCGAGTAAGCATCGTTCTCCCCCTCCTGCGTGGTCACGCGTCGTCGGCCCCCAGCACTCGAAGGGGGTATGACGGCCCTTTCCAGTGCTTCCCGTGATTAATGCGCGACTCGACGTATAGCATAAGTCGATCACGCTAGTCCTCGCGGGTGAAATCTGGAGAGGTGATCGCTAACCCGGCGTGTCCGTCGCTAGTGCCCGGCGTGTCGTGGGCAGGTGCCCAGTGTGTCGTGGGCAGGTGCCCGGTGTGTCGGGCTCTGGCGCCCAGGTGTCAGCCGCGGGCGGTCCGGTACGCGCGGACCGTGGCCTCCGCACATGCCTGCCAGGTGTAGCGGGCGGCATGCGCCCGGCGGGCTGCCGCGGCTGCGGGATCGACGTCTGCGTCGTTCACGACGGCCAGCGCGGCAGCCAGGGCAGCAGGGTCGCCGGGCGGGACGAGCATGGCGAGCCCACCGGCGACCTCCCGCAGCGCCGGCAGGTCGGAGCACACCACCGGCACCCCAGCCGCCATCGCCTCCAGTACCGGCAGGCCGAAACCCTCATCGCGCGACGGCAGCACCAGCGCCGTCGCGCCGGCCACCACACAGCGCAGGTCAGCGTCGTCGAGGTAGCCCACGGTGCGCACCCGGGACGAGGCGGTGCGTGCCGGACCCCAGCCGGCCGGCCCGGCGAGCACCAGCGGCGCAAGCCCGGGTTGCGAGGCGTGCGCATCGAGCAGCACATCAAGGCCCTTGCGCGGCTGTGCGGCTCCGACGAACAGCAGATACTGCGGTGGCAACCCCAGCCTCGTGCGCAGCGCCTCGGCGGGCGCGGCGGCACCTAACCATGCGCGATCCACGCCCAGCGGCGTGACCACGATCCGCTCCGCGGCGATGCCGAGCCGGCGGGCCACCTGTTCGGCGACCGCGTTGCTGGGGGTGCACACCACCGCCGCGCGGGCCACCGAGCGTGCCACCAGGTCGGGCAGAGTGCGCTGCTGCGGGGCCAGATAGTCCGGGCGGTCCAGAAACGCCAGGTCGTGCACCGTGACGACACCGCGGGCGCGCCGCGACGGCGGCAGCACGAAGTTGGTGGCATGCAGCACATCGGCGCTGGTGGCGAGCAACTCGGTCGGGGGCCAGCTCACCCGCTGCCACAATGCTCGCAGCGCCCGGGCTGGGACCGGCCCCCCGCGCACTCGAATCCCGGGGGGTACCGCGGCGCGCAGCGCACCCTGGCCGCGGGCGGTGAACGCGGTGACGGTGACGTCCACATCAGACCGGATCGCCAGCTCGCGCAGCAGCTCGGCGGTGTAGCGACCGATCCCGCTGCGCTGCCCCAGCAGCGGCGTGCCGTCGATGAGCACCCGTGAGTGGCGATGCGAGTTACCGCCCGGATTGCCACTCACGGGTTATCCACAGTCTGCGCAGCCGTCCGGCGGCTCGGCGGGCCACCTCGCTAGGGCCGCCGTCGGCGAGGTAGGAGCGGGCCAGTGCGGCGTCGCGGCGCAGCGCGCCGGCCACCCCGGCCGGCGGGGCGCCGGTCACCCGCGACCCGTGCAGCCGGTCGGGCGCGGGCCGCGGGTGTCGGCAGAACTCGACCAGCGGCGCCAGCGCCGTTTCCCAGGTGTAGCGCTGGGCCACCGCCGCGATCCGCTCCCGGCAGTCGGCGGCGAAGGCGTCGTCGTAGAGCACCCGCTGCAGCGCCGCGGCCAGCGCCGCCGGATCCTCGGCGGGCACCACCACGCCGAGGTCCTCGGCGGCCACCAGCTCGGCGAAGGCGTCGCCGTCGGTGGTGACGATGGGCAGCCCCGCCCACAGGTAGTCCAGCACCCGGGTGCGGAACGCGAAGGTGGTCTCGACGTGCTCGAAGTGGGTGGTCACCCCGGCATCGGCGTCGAGCAGCCAGTTCTGCCGGTCGGAGTAGGGCACCCAGGTCTCGTTGAAGAACACCTGCCTGCCGGTGAGCCCGAGGGTCCCGGCGAGTCGGCGGGTCTGCCCGGCCATGCCCATCTCGGGCACGTCGGGGTTCGGGTGGCGCATCCCGAGGAACACCAGGCGCAGATCGTCATGCTCGGCGCGCAATGCGTGCACGGCGTGCAGCAAGGTCAGCGGGTCGAACCAGGAGTACACCCCGCCCGCCCAGAGCACGACCTTCTCCCGCGACCCGAGCTCCAGCGTGTCGCGCAAGCCGGGCCCGGTGCGCTGCGGTGGCTTGCCGGACAGCCCGAACGGGGCCACCGCGAGCAGCGAGCGGGTCGTGGGGTCGGCGTCGTAGACGGTGGGGGACAGCCGCCCGATCGCCGCCAGGTGCCCGAGCCAGAAATGCCGCTGCCGTTCCGACGCGCACAGAAAGAAGTCGCCGCGGCGCAGCTGAGCCGACAGCACGGCGGTGGTTGCGGCGACGACCTGGGCGCGCTGGTCGGCACCGAGATCACGGGCCTGCTCGAGTTGCTCCAGGTGCATCGGGTCGTAGATGTCGGCGATGACGATGTGGTTGGACGTCGTTAACGGCGGGATCTGCTCGAGCACGTGGCCTTGAAGGACTACCAACTGCGCCCAGTCCAGCTCGGGGCCGATCTGGCGGGCGGGGACGTGCCGCACGTCGAAGTCCGCGGGAGGTGGCGAGCAAAAGCTGTTGAGGCTGATCAGGCGCACGTCGTGCTCCCCGGCGAGCAGCTCGGCCATGTGCCAGGCGCGGATCGCCGGCCCGGCCATCCGCGGCGACACCGCGTCCGCGGTGATCACCAGGATCCGCCGGAGCGCCCCGTACACCTGTGCGACGCCGAGGGCCTCGACGATCGCGTCGTGCGCGAGCAGGTAGGGGACCTCGGGGGAGGTGCGCTCCAGGGCGTTGCGCATCAGCGGGAGCAGGTCGGCGTCGGTGCGGACCCGGGCGGCCTGCTCGGCGCGCCGCGACGCGGCCAGCGCGGGCAGCATCTCGACGAACCGGTCGATGGCGTAGACCCCGGCCATGGTCACCCGCGGCACGGCCATCGGTCCGGCGGTCTCCGAGCCCGGGCTGCGGCGGGTCAGCTCCAGCTCGGTGGGGTCGCACTCGCCGCGGGCGGTGGCCCGCCGCACGGCCAGCGCGAGTGCCGCGGGCAGCACCGTGGCCAGGGTCTCGTCGGAGACGTTCTTGTACAGCGCGGCCAGCGCGTTTCGCTCCAGCAGGTAGGTCTCGCGGGCCGGGTCAGCGCCGCGCAGCGAGGCGTGGTGGCGGTGGTAGGCGATCGACCGTGGCTCGTAGCGCACCCGGTAGCCGCGCAGGTTCAGCCGCCAGCCCAGATCGACGTCCTCGCAGAACATGAAGAACCGCTCGTCGAACCCGCCGAGTTGTTTGTAGACCTCGCACCGGACCAGCAGCGCGGCCCCGGTGCCGAACAGCACATCGCGGGCGACGTCGTGGGCACCGTCGTCGGGTGTGCCGACGTGTGGCTTGTAACCCATCCCGTACCAGGTCAGGCCGCCGTCGACGTAGTCGATGCGCGCGCCGTCCCAGTCCAGCACCTTGCTGGCCACCGCCGCGACGTCCGGGCTTTCGCCCAGTGCTTCGACGGCGGTGCGTACCCAGCCGCGGTGCGGCCGGGCGTCGTTGTTGAGGAACGCGACGACGGAGCCGGTGGCGTGGGTAACCCCGAGGTTGCAGCCGCCGGCGAAACCGATGTTGGTGGCCGAGCGGACCAGCCGGGCCTGCGGTACCGCGGTGGCGATCCGTTGCGCGCTGCCGTCGCCCGAGGCGTTGTCCACGCAGATCAGCTCAAGCGCCTCGGCCGGCCAGTCGAGCTCGTCGCGCAGCGCGCGCAGGCAGGTCACGGTGTGCTCGGCGCCGCGGTAGTTCACCACGATCACCGACACCCTCGGTGCACGTTCGCTCACGCCCGGTTCCTTCCTCGGCCGCGAGTAGCCTGCCGTATCGGACGCCGGCCGTTCCCGCAGGGGCCCACGACTGCCCAGCAGCCGAGACCTCACGTCGTTGCGCGGCGAAGAGGCTGTGGAAGGCTCTATGCGGTGGGGCCTGTTGGCGGCGGAACCATCCGGCACCGGCGACGAACGCTGGGATGTGTTCCTGGCCGCACTGGCGGAGCACCTTGCGGCCCGCGATGGGCAGGGAGCGCCCTCGTGGGCCGAGCCGAGGTCGCTACGGCGGTTGTGGTTCCCGTTCAATACCCGGGCCGCGCGAGTGGATGCGTTGGTCCACGCACCTGCCGCGTTCCGGCGGCGCGGAGTGTACGTGGCGGCCCAGGAGTTGGGGGTCGCGTGAGCGCCAGCCGCATGGTGTAGTCCTGGATGAGGCCAGAGCGGTCGCCGAGGAACTCGGCCTGCCGCAGTGGGCCGCATCCCCGGAGCATCTGTTGGCGATGAAGATCCTCACCCGCCCCACCACCGTCCTCGACCTGGGGCTTGTCGTGACAACCGTGTCATTGCGCGAACCGCGGACCATGATCAGGACCGGCTACGGTCGCCTATCCAATTTGGGGCATTCGGCCTGGCTGTGCTGCCCGTGGTGGCGTGACTTGAATTCACTCGTTGGACATCCTCAACCAAAGTCATGTCGGAGCAAACTTCGACGGCGACCGAGAGGACGTGCATGAAGTTCAAACCGCGAACGCTCGCACAGCTTGGAGATATGATCTGTGGCAACAGTGAGCCTGGCGAGACTGCCTACTTCCCGTATCGGAGCGGCAGTTATATAACGGAGTTCTTTGAGGTGTCACGCGGTCATCTGGGGACCCAGAAGCTGCCGTTGGGCGGCACTCCCAGGTGATCAGCGGGCGAACAGTGTCCTCCATCTCCTGCATGAACTCCCAGCCAGGACCCGCGAAGGGTTGGTAACCGGCCGGTACGCGGCCTCCGGCGCATGCGATGAGTCGGAAGTGATAGGGAACGTCCGGGCCATTCGTGTGCTCGACGCGTAGCTCGACGGGCCCCGACTCTCGGAGCGTGTACACGTAGTCGAGGAGCAGATCGGGAACCCATCCAAGGAGGTCGCCGCCCTCTGTTGATATGAGTAACGCTCTGGGATTGACCTCGTTTCCAGGTTCGGGCACAAGCTGGATGGAATCGCCTTTATGCAGATTCTGGATCCGCTGCTGAACGGACGGGTTATAGTTCTTCTCGATGTGGTGCACGCCGTGGGCGAGGAAGCAGCAAAGGGAGGAGCCGCCCACTCGAACGATTGGCTCGGGAAACAGCTGGATGGTATCACCAGTCCGTTTCCCGCCGGATCTGGCCAGTTGCTCCCAAGGTGTGGCATCGGAAGGAAGGCTTAAACTTCTGATGTAGCGCTCATAATCCGGGCGGCGAGGGCTCATGACTCGCTGCTGAAACAATGGGAAAAGCTCATCCGACAGGTAAGTGCGCTCGAGCTCGCGAAAACCAAGAAAAGGGCGGAAACCGGCAGTAGTCATTGCGCGACGCAAGTATCGGAAGCGGTATCTCTCTGTTTCGGCATCGAGCATGCCGACCGCCGAGATCAGCCGCGTCTGAGGGTGCTGCCAAGCCACAACCAAGCGGCTGTGCGCCGAGCCGCCATCGTCCTCCCGGCGGCCAGCGAGGACTTCGCCCACGGCGCTAGCAGGCATTGAGCAGTCTCCCTCGGTTCGCGCACATGACCTCAATGCTGAAGCTAGCGGCAGTGCCTGACAGTCCTGCGACCATCTCGACAGCAGATGTGACGTATCTCACATCAAAGCCGCGTAGCCGATCGAGCCATGTCGGTCTAGCTGCTGGTCGCGCTGCGGTCAGCCCGTGGGCGGCAATCTCCACGAGCGTGGCTGGCTTCTTCTCATACTCGAAGCGCCAAGCCGTGCCCTTCCGCACCCACCGCTGGAGGGTCCCCTCGCGCGGTGGCGTTCGCGCTCAGCGTCCGTCAGGTTATAGCCGAGGCTTCCCGCCTGATCGTAGGAGCCAGCCAGGGCCGGAAGGTCTGTTCCCACGACTGGCCGCAGGACCGCCCAGTTGTCGTCGTGCCTGTCGCGGTTCGCGACCAACGCGTCGAGCATCAGGTAACCCGCGAAGACGTCGAAGGCATCGAAGTCCGAGGGTACGTCAGCACCGGGCGGTACTGAACCGTTCCGGTTATGATAGAGACCGGGTTGCTTACACTTCGACTATGTTAGCAGGTTCGCTCTTCATATGGAAGGCGGTTTCGTACTCGACCGGTGGCATGTTTTGGCAGGAGCCGTGGATGCGCCGGTGGTTGTACCAGTCCACCCATTCGAACGTCGCGAGCTCGACGTCGTCCCGTGTGCGCCACGGCCCTTTACGGTTGATGATCTCGGTCTTGTAGAG
>JBOHFT010000120.1:0-13739 GCA_050699815.1 Pseudonocardiaceae bacterium
CGTCGGTGGCGTCGAGTTCACGGGGCGCGGCACCGGCACACCTGCCCGGCTATTGCCCTGGAGCCGGCTCACACCCCACAGTTGACTCGATCATGACGGGTGTGCCGTCTAATCGGCCCATGCCAGGATCCGGCTTGTCCCGGTTCTTGCTCCTGGTTGTGGGGGCGGTAGCGTCGCGCGTCGTGGCTGACGTGTCGAGACCGGTACCGGACATAATTGATGACTTCCTCGAGTCGTTCGAGCGGCGCGACGGCGCCGAGGTGCGGCTGGCGCAGGCGCGCGATGACCGGCCGTTGGCGCATGCCCTGGTGCTGGCGGCGTTGTCCTGGGACCAGGTGGACCAGCGGGGGTGGCGCGCACCCGCGGTGCTGGGTGCGCAGGCGCGGCGGCTGATGGCCGTCTGGGGGGTCGCCACTGAGCTGGTGGACGACGCGGAGCGGGTGGGCGCGGCCCTGGAGTGGGCGGCGCTGGACCCGGCGCTGGTGGAGTGCGACGGCCAGGGCCGCTACCGGCCGGTATACGGGGTGGGGTTCCCGGTCGGTTCGCGGCTCTGGCAGGAGCACCACCACGCCGCGGTGGCCTCCGGTATGACCACACCGCTGGAGCTGGTGGGCAAGGGTGATGCGGACCGCGATGCGAGCCCGGCCGATCTCGATGCCGCCGAGGTGTCGTATCGGCTCGCCGTGGACGGCGATGATCCGGACGCGGCGGCGTTGGCGTCGCTGCGGCTGGCCGAGCTCGCCGAGTCGCGCGACCAGCCAGCGGAGGCGGCCCGCCGGTACGCCGGCGTCGCGGCGCTGCAGCATCCGGTTGCCTCGCCGCCCGCGGTGCTGTGGCTGGCCCGCCGGGCCGTCCAGGACGGGGACCGGCCCGCGGCGCGGGTGCTGGCGCACGAGGTCGTCAGCAGCGGCGATGAGCGGTTACTGCCGGAGGCATGGGGCCTGCTGGCCAGCCTCGCCTGGCTCGATGACGACAGAGACGGGGCAGTGGCCGCCATGCGGCTGGCGGTGGACACGGCCGGAAAGTGGCATTGGTCCTACAGCCGGAGCCTGGGCGAGATGCTCGCCGCCGGCGGCGACCTGGCGGGCGCGGCCGACGCCTACCGCAGGTTGCTGGACCAGCCCATGCTCCCCGGCGCCCTGGACGCCGGGCGGTACGTGCAGCTCATGGCGGCGGCTGGCCGTGGTGACGAGGCAGTGGCTGTCCTGGAGCAGTGCACCGCTGACGGCGAGCCCTTCACCGGGGACCTGCTGCTGGCCCTGGCGTCGGCCCACGCAGCTCGTGATGACATCGACGCTTGCCGGCAGGCGCTGGCCCGCGTTCGCGCTCACTGGAGCGCGGTGCTGCCGCAGGTGGCGGTGCGGGCCGATGTGATGGAGGCGTCGGTGGCCGTCGCGGACGGCGACGACGAACGGGCGGCGCAGCTGTTCCGGTCGCTGACCGGCACTGACGACGCCGAGCGCCGCGACCTGGCCCGCCCGCTGCTGATCGCCACCGGGGATCAGTTCGCCGCGGACGGGAAGCTGTGCGTGATCCCCGGCGCACGGCCGTTGCTGGAGTACCTGTCCGAGGCCGCAGCGCCGGGCACCGCGGCATGGGCGGCCACCAGCCTGGCGCACCTGGCCACCGTGGAAGGCCGTCCCGATGACGCGGAAGCCGCCGTCGGCCTCGCGGCCCGCCACCTCACCCCCGACGAGGTGACCGCGTTGCGGGCGCTGCTGCTGTACCGCGCCGGGGCCGCGACGCGCTCGCCTGCCTCGTCGACGCCTGCGCGACGGCGACGCCGTCGGCCTTGACGGCACTGTTGCCGGCCATCACCGCATTCGGGATGCGCGGTCCCTGGCCCGGCGATCAGCAGCAGTGGCTCTTCGGTCCCGGTCGGCGACACGGACGGGTCACGACTGTTGCGCTGTCACTGCGTCTTCGGCTAAGTAATGGACACCAAACCACGCTGGCCAGGCTGAGCGGGCGGGAAAGGGTGCTGACCTTGTCTGCAAGGCGCCCGAATGGTGCTTCGCACGCTTAAGATAACTGACGTGAGTCGGGTTAGGGCTGTCACACACGGAGGCAACGGTGGCTCAAGCGCAAAAGACAGACTTTGCTTCGTACGCTCAGCTGTCAGAGTCGGAGCAGGAAGTGCTCGAGCAAGCACTCAGGTCAATCCCTGACGACATTCTATCGATGGGCGACCGCGACGCGATCGAGTCCAGGATCCGGCGGCGCCTGCAGGAGGGGGGAGTTCTCAAGACGGGGGAGTCGGGGGGACCGCTAGGCATCGCGGAAATTCCTGCGGTGGCCTTCGTCGGCAGAGCAGTCGGATGCCTCGCGTCGAGGTACATGACCTTGCGGGGAATCAGCCACAATAAGCCTGCCGACGCAGTAGCTGACTCGATCGCACGGGCAGTCGTGGATTGTGTCCCGGGTGATGCCGATGCGATCAGGTCCGACATTTTACAATACCGGATCCAGGTCGCGGGCGCGCTCGCGGCACTTGGCCTCCCGGCGCTGGGCGACGCACTCCGTGTAGTCGAGTCCGGCGGAGTGTATGAGAGGGGCTCCGCGTGACGGCGACCCCGTCGGCGTGCGCGTCGATGTCCGGCTCGGCCTCCGTGGCGAGGCGGACGCCTGCCCATGCGCCGCTCCTCGCTCGACGGGCTCGTCGGCCAGCTTGGTGAGGTATTGGAGTTGCTGCGCAAGCAGTACTGAGGGGTTGAGCCCCGTGCGGGAAGCTCAGCGGCTCGCAGACGTCCAGCCGGGCTCCGTGCGCCGGCCCGCGAGCAGGTCTCGGTCCGAGTCCGGGATCGTGGTGGTCTCCGGACACGCCGGGTGGTTCAGCACAGCCACCCCGACAGCGCCCTTGCCCACGGACTGGGGATGCCCCCCTCGGCCCGATGTCGAGGAGGGGCAGGCCAGCCGAGCGGCTACGGCAGCGGCGGCGTGAGCATGGCGCTGGTCGACGGCGATGGCCCGCTCCTTTCGTTGCGTGCCACCCACCCGAGCGCGGCGGCGCGGGCGAGCCGGAGGCAGATCCGTTCGGAGTCCTGGTTGAGCCCGACCATGCGGGTGTGGTGCAGATGCAGCAGAGCGGCCAGCACCGGATCGGGGTCGGGTCGCTGCGCCGGGCTGAGATGGGCGCGGTAGGCGGCCAGCGCGCACCGGCGGTGGCCCCAGGCCAGGGCGAGCGCTTCATCGCCCGGCAATCCGCGCAGGGCGGCCCAGTCCCCGCTGGGATCGGCCAGGCGCATCGTCTGGTCATAAATCTCGCGGGCTAGCACCGGGCCCGGTTTGTGCTTGACGTGATCGACCAGCCACTGCAGGCCGCTGCGCAGGCTGCCGGTAAAGGCTGCCGCCAGGTCGGTGAAGCTCGCCGCGATGACGGCGTACGGGTGCGGGGTGCCGCGGGCGGTGATGGTCAGCGCTGCGATGGCCACGGCCGAGTCGGCGGCGAACACGGCCTCGGCGGCGTGCAGGGCCGCACCGGTTCCGTAGCGGCCGACCTCGGGGTAGTAGGTGTCCAGCACGATGTTGCGGAGCAGCCCTAGGCGTCTCAGGCGCTCCGCCCAAGCGCCGACGTGCTGGGCGGCGGACCCGTAGGTGCGGGCGTCATGCAGCTGGATGCGCAGGCGCAGGTGCGGCTCTGGATCCCGGTAGCGCAGAAACCACCAGCCGGGTGGCTGGCTGTCCTCCCAGGTGGACAGCAGATCGGGCAGGTAGGTGGTGAGGAGGCCGGTCTGCTGGTCGGGGTGGCTGTACAGCTTCGCGTAGAGCCACCGTGAACTGCCGGGCGTATGTCCTGGGTGGTGGGTCGCCCGGATCGGCCCGGCCTGCCGAGCCGATCGCAGCCGGGTGGCCGCCAGGGGGATGACGAGTTCGTGGGCGTGCCCGCTGTTCCATCCGTAGTCGTGGGGGTCGGGTGCCTCGGTCACGGTGGCCTTGCCGGTCCGGTCCAGGTGGATGCGCAGCATCGCGAGGTGGGCGGGCTCGTTCAGGTCGAGGCGGATCCGAACGTCGCTTGCACCGAGATAGACCGCCTCCGGGATGCGATATCTGCGCCACAGCCCGCCCCATGCCTGCGACCATTCCCGCCAGGCGCTACGCGACCCGGGCAGGTCGGAGGCGGACAGGTTCCAGCCGGCGGGCCTGAGCACTGTGCGGCCGTGCCGGATGCGCGGCAGGAACGGCAGGTTACTGGCGGCTCCCCAGGCAAAGGGCACGCAGGCTGCGGCCCGCGCCGTGGTGATCTCGCAGAGGAACCGGGCCAGCGGATGTGTGCGGTGGCGGAACTCGACGGCGTTCATCATCAAGGGTTCGACGATCCGGCCCTGCGACAGGGAGACCAGGAACAGGCGGTGAGCGTCACCGCTGACAGCCAGATCGTCCAGGAGGATTTGCGCATCTCCGTCAGGCCGATGTTCGCCGAGAGGTATCGACGGGAAGATCGCAGGCGTCCGGGCGAGGTTCCCGGCCCGCGCAGACAAAGGTGGGCAGGACACCTGCGCGAGGAGCGCTCCAGGGGTGAGCGTGGCCAGGCCGGTGAACGCGTGGACCATTCGGCCACGATCCTCGGAATCGACAACGTGCAGAAATCTCCCTGTCGTGGTTGCGGCTTGGCGTGCCGCACTGACGACGACCAGGGTGAACTCTCCCCGGTCGAGCGCGTCCGTCGTCGGTGCGTGCAGGCGCAACCGCAACTCGGTGTGCGGCGGACCAGGGGGCGGCCGAGTTTCGGTGGAGTCAGCTGCCAGCTCCGAGAGCACGTGTTCGTCGAGGACCACCTCGTCGCTGCCGTCCAGCGCGGCCTGCTGGGCCAGGTGCAGGAGCTTGCGGTCCCGGGCCAGCAAGGTCGGCGCAGTCTGTTTCATCAGGGAGCCGCGGTAGCCGACGGGATAGCCGAGCCCGGTGCCGGCGTCCACGACCTGGCGGATCGGGATCACCGCGCCGGATCCGTACCGGTCGAGGAATCGCGCGTGCCAGGCCTGCCAGGAGGGGTTGCCGAACCGGTGAGGTGTCAGCCGCACCAGCGCCGACGCGGCGGCCTCGGCCTCACGTGCGACGGCGTGGGGCAGGACCACCGAGCAGTCGACCCGCAGATCCACCGCGAGCGACGGTCCGGGACGATCGCAGATGGCCGACATCTGCCGCGACACCGATACCCGAACAGCGCGGCGGGCCCCAGGTGAAGACGCCTGATCGTGCCGGGACAACTGCCCGCTGATCGCGTGCAACTCCCGCAGCATGGACAACGGCGCAGCACCGGTTCCGATGGTGATTAACTGGTCGATGACGTAGCCCAACGGATCAGTGACATCCATCGGCGGATGCAGGCTGGTGACGAGAATATGGCACGCCACCAGCTCAGCCAGCATCCCCTCGATCTTCGCCAGCGGCCTTCCGGGATGTTCGGCGGCCAGCTTGCCGATCAGCTCGCCACGGGTGATGGGAGACTGCGCGGCCTGGATCACCGCCTGAACCGCCCTGGTGTGCCGTACTGATACATCGCCGGGCCGAATCGCGCCGGGATGCTGCTGGCACGGAACCACCAGCCGGTCTCCCCGCACAAAGCCCAGGTTGTTCGCCATCACCGGGAGGCGTCTGTGCACGTCGGGCCGCGCCTCCAGCTGTGTGATCACCTCCGCGAGCCACGCGGCATCAGGGCGTGTTATGGCACGATGCCGCTCACCCCACCGGACGCTGGCTCTGGAGCCGATGCGCAACGGAGCCACCCCAGCGAAGAGCCCGAACGGCGTGGCCCGGCTCGTCATCCGCAGCAGATACCGGATCACCGACTCCACCACCCGCCGCACCCGACGCGGCTGCTTAACCTGCCCGGCGCACACGTCCCCCACCCGGCGGGCCAACACCGGACTGGCGACCTCGATCGCCTCAACGAGCGCTTCCTGCTCCCACACAAGCCGCAACCAGCTCCGCCACTCCCGCACGTGCTCCGGGGTGTCACCGGTCAGATCCGGCCAGGGCGGCAGGTTCAGGCCGTCGCCCAGGACGGCCACCCGGATGACGGCCGCGTCAACGCATTGGAACTGACCGGCCATCGGCACCTTCCCCAGCCTCGCCCCGGTCTGGTTCGGACCCGCCGGAGCGTCACGCACGGTGAACTAGTCGCAGCCTTCTCTGGTGTGCTCGCACTCGTCGTCGGTGCAGTCGCCCGAATCGCCCCCGGCGACTTCCAGGTCCGACTCCACGAAGGTCACATCGAGGTCGAACTCGTCGTCCGGGGTGGCGGGCGTTGTGGCATCCATCGGGGGATTCCTTTCTCGGCGGGGTTGGTGCTATTCGGGGTGGTCCGGCCAGGAGATCACGATCCGGGTGTGCCGTCTGTCGGTCACGAGCCCGGTGGGAAGGTCGGCGTCGGGGGTGTCGGCGGGGTGCACTGTCAGGCGCGGTCCCAGGCCGTGGCGGTGGTCGCGGTCCCAGATGCGGATCTGGTCGGCGAACCGGTCCGCGGCCTCGGCGGCGTCCGGGCCGTGGGCGTAGGCACCGAGCTCTCTCATGGTCTCGTCGGCGTCCACCGGTCTTAGCTTGGCGCGGTAGGCGAGGCTGAGCCCCTCGACCAGCGCGGGAATAGCCATATACCAGGTCGGGGACACCAGCCCGCGATCGACGGCGTCCTGGGTCGCCGAGAGGAGACAGAACCCCGGCAGCCTGGCCACCCACAGGTCCACGCCGCTGAAATTCTCCCTCCTGCGGACCGTGACGCCAGACCAGGCCTGCGCCCTCGGCGTCGACAACACCTCGCCCAGCGCCGCGGTCTCGACCTGCTGCCCCGCGTCCAGACACAGGTCGACATCATCGCCGTGCAGGGGAATCGATCGGCCCCGGTGCTCACCGAGACCCTGCATAGGGACGAACCCGCAGCTCATGGGGTCACGGGCGGCCAGGTATCCGTCGGCGTGTTCCAGTGTCCAGGACCGGTTCAGCCCCTTGGTCCGGAGCGGAACCACCAGCCGCCCGCCTTCGGCGAGTTGCTGCACCCACGCCGGTGGGATGTCCCGTGTGCCGGCGGTGACGATGATCCGATCGAACGGGCCGTACTCTGCCGCGCCGAACTCCCCATCCGCGCACAGCACGCGCACATCCCGGTAGCCCGCCGTCGCCAGGCATGTGCGGGCGCGGTCCGCGATCTCCTGGTCGATGTCGATCGTGGTCACCGAGCCGTCCGGCCCGGCCAGCTCCTGAAGCAGCGCGGCGTTGTAGCCACCGGACCCGATCTCCAGAACCCGCTGCCCCGGCGCCACCTGGAGCTGACCCAGCATCATGGCCTGTGTCGACGGCGCGGAGACCGAGCTGATGGAGCCGCGCTCGTTGCGTTTGGTGACGATGGCGCGATCGGCGTACGCCTTATCGAGCGCAACGCCCGGCGCGAACAGGTGCCGGGGCACGATCCGCAGCGCGGCCTCGACCTCGCGCGGCGGCACCAGGCCCAGCCGTTCGCGTTGCACGATGACCGCATCGACCATGGCGTCCCGCAGCTCGTCGGCGTCCTGATCCGCGTGGGCGGTGTCGGTAGTCACCGGGCGGAGTGTAGCCGTGACATCCGCCGGATCGGTGGTCATTTCAGCCACCGAAAGAGCGGGTCGAGCGGCGGCTTTGGATTGTCGCCGGAGTTGGGGCCGATTAGCTCGCCGCCGCGTCGACTTGCCGCGTTGCGGCCGTGAAGTCGGCGCGGGAATAGGCGCCGGCCGGCCCGGTGGCTGGTTACTCTCAGAGTTCGGTTGTGTTCATTCGGCTAGAGGAAGAGCGGTATGGGGGCTGATCAGTGGGGCAATGAGGTGCTGGGGACGCTGCTGGCCGAGCTGGGCTGGTCACCGAACCAGCTGGCCGGGGTGGTCAACGGGGTGCTCGGGCCGGGTTCCGTGGCGCGCAGCACGGTGTCGGGCTGGCTGCACCAGGATCGGCTGCCCCGGGAGCCGCTGCCCACCGTGGTGGCGCACCTGATCTCCGACGCGCTGGACCGGGAGGTGCCGGTCGCACGGCTGTGGTCGGGCCGGGCACAACCGGCCGAGTTCTGGGTGCCCGCCGATCACGGACTGCGGCTGCCGTGGACCGCCGCAGGTACGGTGGAGGTCTTGGACGACTGGCTCCGTCACACCGGAGGCTCGATCGGGATGGACCGCCGCATCTTCCTCGCGGTCAGCGGGGCCTCGCTGACCGCACCCGCCTGGGGTTACGTTGAGTATCTGGGTATCCGAGGTGACTCCTTCGCCGCGCTGGCCGACGCACGGCGCAGCATCACCATCACCTCCGCCATGGTGGACGCGGTGGCCGCTGGCACCGCCGGAATCCGCACCCTGGGCGGCGTCGAGGGCGGCAACGACGACAATCTGCGATTCCTGCACCATCACCTGCTCTGGGTCACCAAGCTGCTGCGGCAGGGGCGGTTCACGAGCAGCGCGGTGGCCGACCGGCTGCTCACCGAGTGGGCGCAAACGGCACAGGTGGGGGCGTGGATGGCGAATGAGGCGGGCCAGCACGGCCTGTCCCAGCGGTACGTCACCAGCGGGCTGCATGCCGCGCACACCGCAGGAGACCGTACGGTAGGCGTCTACCTGCTGGCCTTCGCGAGCAAGTGGCGGGTGATCCAGGGCCGCCTGAACGACGGTGTTGACCTGGGCCGGGCCGCCCGCGACGCCGTCGAGCTGGCCAACGCCGCGTACGAGGCCGCCCGGTCTACTCCGCCTGCGGTACGCGCGCTGGCCGCGAGCGCCTTGGCGGCGGCCCAGGCCGCGGTGGGCAACGCGCACGGCTTCCACGCCGCCGCTGACGAGGCCCGCACCTTGCTCGACACCCCAGGAGCGCTGGACGCTCTCCCGTCCTACCTGACCGGGTGGCCAGCCCTGCTGGAAAGCCAGCTCGCCCTGAGCACCCTCACCCTTGCCGAGGTCTCCTCCCGAGACTGTCGCCGCCTGCTGGAGGGCGCAGACACGGTCCTCGGCCGCATCGCCACCGACCCCGTTAGCACACCCTGGGACGCGGTGTTCCACGCCGCTTTGCTGTCCCGGGCGCACGTCGCGGCCGGCGACCTGGACCGGGCGGTACCCGCCGCGCAGACCGCGCTGCGTCGGCTGCCCACCGTGCGCTCCCGCCGCTGCGCCCTGATCCTGCGCCGCCTGGAAGACGACCTCGCCGCACTCCCCGCAGCCCGCCGTCCCGCCGCCGTCCGCTCGCTGCACGACCAGCTCCACGCCACCTGAGCCCGGGCAGCCGGCAGGTGCCAGGAGACAGCCCTGTCTCTGAGCCGGGCGAGGAGGACGAGGCGGACGTGCTGCGGCGCCAGTTCCAGCACCTGGTCACGGTGGCCGGCGTGGCCCTGCTCCGCCCTGCCCTCCCCGGGCCGGGCAAGCCGGGTCGGCGGGTCAGGCGCTGGCCGTGCCCGGGCGGATCGGGCGAGCTGACGTCGAGGTGATGCAGGACCTGACCAGAGGCCGCCCGCCAGGCCCTGCTGGCTGCACTGGCTGATCTGCACGTCATTGCTGCGTGGTGCTGCCACGACAGTTACGCGCCTGAGGGGTTGAGCCCCGTGCGGGAAGCTCAGCGGCTCGCAGACGTCCAGCCGGGCTCCGTGCGCCGGCCCGCGAGCAGGTCTCGGTCCGAGTCCGGGATCGCGGTGGTCTCCGGACACGCCGGGGGTGGTTCAGCGATGGCCCGATAGCACAGCCGCGCAGTGATACCTTCGGCACCCTGCGCAACATCATCGATCCCCGGGTGCGGGCGATTCTCACGCCGGGCAGGCAGGAGCAGAGATGGCACGGGTCGGGCTGTTGTCGTTCTCCGACGGACGCGACTTCGTCCACGCCGGCATCAAGGCGTTCACCCGCGACGTCGAAGGCCGCGTCGCCCGGGCGCTCGAGCAGGCCGGGCACGAGGTCATCCGCGCCGCAGAGCCGATCTGGACCAACACGATGGCCACCACCGAGGCGCGCCGGGTCGCCGACGCGCGCCCGGACCTCACCATCTTCAACTACCCGGTGTGGGCGTTCCCGCACTTCACGATGCTCGCCGCGGCAGCGTCCCCGGGTCCGCTGCTGCTGTTGTCCACCATCGACCCGCAGTTCCCCGGGATGGTGGGCATGCTGGCGGCCGGTGGGGGATTGGACCAGATCGGCCGGGCCCACACCCGGGTGTGGGGTGACATCGCCGACGGCGCCGTGTTCGACCGCGTCGGTGCGACGGTCCGGGCCGCCAGTGCCGTGTCAGCCCTGTCAGGCAGCACCTTCGGCCGGATCGGCGGCCGCCCGATGGGGATGTACACCGCGGTGGCCGACACCGACCAGTGGATGGGCACGTTCGGGGTGGACGTCGAGGAGATCGACCAGTGGGAGATCGTGCGGCGCAGCGCCGCCGTCGAGCAGTCCCGGGTGACCGCTGCCCGGCAATGGCTGGAGCGCCACGCCGCCGGGGTGCACTACGACGGCCAGCAGCTCACACCTGAGCTGCTGGAACGTCAGATCCGCTCCTACCACGCGGTGCGGGAGCTGATCGACGAGTGGCACCTCGACTTCAGCGGGATCAAGGGCCAGCCCGAGCTGACCACGCACTTCACCACGATGGACGTCACCGAGGCGTTCCTCAACGACCCCTACGACTGGGAGGGCCCCAAGCCCACCCACGTGTGCGCCACCGAGTCCGACATGGACGGTGCGCTGACCATGCAGCTGCTCAAGGGCCTGTCCGGCACGCCGGTGCTGTTCGCCGACGTGCGGCACTACCACGCCGACCGCGGCATCTGGGACCTGTGCAACTCCGGGCAGCACGCCACCTGGTACGCCGCGCGCAGCGAGGACCCGGCGGAGAACCTGCGCTCGGTGAATTTCTATCCCGAGATCTTCTACTTCCCGGCCGGTGGCGCCTCAGTGTCATTTTTCGCCGCGCCCGGGCAGGCCACCTTCGCCCGGCTGACCCGGCTCGGGGGCCGGTACCGGATGCACGTGGCCCGCGGCGCCTTCGAGTCCTACGACGACGCGACCAACGAGGCGCTGGCCCGGCAGTCGACGCCGCAGTGGCCGCACGCATTCGCCCGGCTGGAGGTGGCGGCCGACGAGTTTCTGTCCAGCTTCGGGGCCAACCACATCCATGCCGTGCCCGGCGAGCACGTTGCCGAGCTGCGGGCGGTGTGCCGCATGCTCGACATCGAGTGGGCCGGGCTCGGCGGGGCCCAGTGAGCTCGCTGCTGCTTGGTGTCGACATCGGCACCGCCAGCTCCAAAGGCGTGCTGGTGCGCACCGACGGCACCGTCGTGGCGACCGCGACCCGGGCCCACGAGGTGTCCATGCCCCGCCCCGGCTGGGTGGAGCACGACGCGGACGCGGTGTGGTGGGCGGATTTCGCGGCGATCAGCCAGGAGCTGACGGCGGCAGTAAGCGAACCTGTGACAGCGGTCGGCGTCAGCGGCATCGGTCCGTGCCTGCTCCCGGTGGACCGCGCGGATCGGCCGCTGCGGCCGGCGATCCTCTACGGCGTCGACACCCGCGCCCGGGTCGAGATCGAGGAGCTGACCGGGGCGCTGGGCAGGCAGGCCATCCTGGACCGCTGCGGGTCGGTGCTCACCTCGCAAGCGGTCGGGCCCAAGCTGGCGTGGCTGCGCGCCAACGAACCCGAAACCTGGGCAGCGACCCGCCGCTTCCTGATGGCCAGCAGCTTTATCGTGCGCCGGCTCACCGGCAGCTACGTCTTGGACCATCACTCGGCGAGCCAGTGCACCCCGATGTACGACCCGGTCGAGCACCGCTGGATCGGGCAGTGGGCCGAGCTGATCGCCCCCGGGCTCGAGCTGCCGCAGCTGTGCTGGCCCTCGGACGTGGTCGGCCAGGTGCAGGCCAGCGCCGCCGAGCAGACCGGCATCCCGGCGGGCACGCCGGTGGTGGCGGGCACGATCGATGCCTGGGCGGAGGCCACCAGCGTCGGCGTCACCGCACCCGGCGACGTCATGCTGATGTATGGGACGACCATGTTCCTGGTCGAGGTGCTCGACCGGCCGCGCCGCAGCCCGGATCTGTGGGGCACCGTCGGCACCCTTCCCGGCACCCACAACTTCGCCGCCGGAATGGCGACCTCGGGCGCGGTCACCGACTGGATCCGCAAGCTGACCGGGGAATCCTCGTTCGACCCGCTCGTCGCGGAGGCCCAGCAGTCGCCGCCCGGTGCACACGGTCTGCTCATGTTGCCCTACTTCGCCGGTGAGCGGACGCCGCTGTTCGACCCGGACGCCCGCGGCGTGCTGGCCGGGCTGACCCTGCGGCACAACCGGGGCGACATCTACCGGGCGGCCCTGGAGGCCACGGCCTACGGGGTGCGGCACAACCTGCACGCGATGCGCGACGCCGGCGGGCAGGACCGCCGCCTGGTCGCGGTGGGCGGCGGGACCAAGGGGGGGTTGTGGACGCAGATCGTCTCCGACGTCCTGGGCGCCCCGCAGCAGCTGCCCCGCCAGACGATGGGCGCGTGCCTGGGCGACGCGCTGCTCGCCGCCGTCGGGATCGGGCAGTCACCGGACATGACCCAGTGGAACCCCATCTCGGCCACGATCGAGCCGCACCCGGAGCACGCCGCGGTCTACGAGCGCTGCTACGCCCTCTACCGGGAGCTGTACCCGAACACCAGAGAGATCGCCCACGCGCTCGCCCGGGAACAGCGCCGCCACCACACCGGAGGTAGCTGATGGTCGTCCGGGCCCGGGTGACCACGCGGCGCGTCTATGTCCTGGGCGCGCTGGCGGCGGTGCTGTTCGGTTACGACAACGGCATCATCGGGGCCGCGCTCTTGTTCATCCCGGCCGAGCTGCCGCTGACGCCGTTGCAGGTCGGTGCCGTGGTGAGTGCCACGGTGTTCGGGGCCATGGTGGGCGCGCTGGGCAGCGGCCCGGCGGCTGATCGCCTGGGACGGCAGCGGGTCCTGCTGGCTGCCGGGGTGGTGTTCACCGTCGGTGCCCTGGGTACCGGCGTCGCGCCGACCGTCAACGGGTTGGTGCTGTTCCGCTTCATCCTGGGACTGGCCATCGGTATCGCGTCGGTGATCGTGCCCCTGTACCTGGCCGAGATGGCACCTGCCGCCGACCGTGGCGTGGTCACCTCCCTGAACCAGTACATGATCATCGTGGGGACGGCCCTGGCTGCGGCGGTGGGCTATGGGCTGGCCTTTACCGGTTCGTGGCGGTGGATGCTGCTCCTCGGCGTGTTTCCCGCGGTCGTGCTGATGGTCGGCATGGTGGCCATGCCCGACACCCCCCGGTCGCTGGTGCGGCGTGGGCAGGCCGAACACGCGCGCGCGGTCCTGGTCGGCTTGCGCGGCGACACCGCGCTGGCCGAGCGGGAGCTCACCGAGATCACGGAACTGGAACGGCAGCAGCCCGACACGCGCACCCGGCTGTCCGCTCCCTGGGTGCGCCGGCTGCTGCTGCTGGGCGCCCTGCTGGCCATCTTCCAGCAACTCTGCGGGATCAATGCGATCGTGTATTACGCGCCCATCGTGCTCACCAGCTTCGGGGTGTCCGCGCTCACCGCGTTGCTGTTCGGCTTTCTCAATGGCCTGCTGAACATCCTGACCATCGCGGTCGTCGTCCGGTCGAAGGTCGTTGACCGGCGCGGCCGCAAGCCCGTTCTGCTGGCCGGTCTGGTGGGGATGTCGGCCAGCTTGCTTGCCGTCGGGGTGGCGGCGCTGATCCTCCCGGTCGGCTCGACCGCGCTGTTCGCCGTGGCGGTGGCGGCGTTCGTGGTGTTCACCAACAC
>JBOHFT010000121.1:0-13603 GCA_050699815.1 Pseudonocardiaceae bacterium
GCGACGATCTCACTCACCTCCGACTGAGACTGCCCGGCCAGCGCCGCGATCTGCCGCTGGCTGATCCCCGCCTCCGCCCCCAGCACCCGGTACAGGCCACCGATATCCAGCGCAGCCAGCAACCGGCGCACATCCACCCGCCAGAACAGCGCAGGATCCACCGGCGGAGGATCACCGGCCCGCCCGCGGACCGTGCCGTCGTGCTCATCGCTCATGGCGCATCACCGCTTCCCCTCGATATGTGACCAGACGAACAGTAACGGCCCCCTCGGCAGGATGAAGATCGGCCTGGTTGCCCTCGCGGCGCCACAGAACTCCCGGGGCGGATCGCTCAGCCCCGGCATGGAGCAGGCCGACCTAACCCGGATCCGCCGCCGCCCCACAGGTAAGATGATCGTATGACTGCCGATCGCATCACCGTCACGATCCCGGAACAGCTCGCCCGGGGTGTCCGCCAGGCCGTCGAGGACGGCAAGGCCGAGTCGGTGAGCGCGTACGTCGTGGATGCGCTGCGTCACTACGGGAGGTCCACCACTCTTCGTGAGTTGCTCGACACGTGGTGGGCGGATGATCCGGCGGGTCCGCCCTCCGATGCGGAACGTGCGGCGGCCCGGGCGGAACTGGGTCTTCCGGAACCGGGGCTTCCGCAGTGACCACGTTGTCCGGGCTGACCCTGGATGCCGGTGCGCTGATCGCCGTCGAACGCGGTGACCGGCGGGTGCGGGTGCTGCTCGACGAGAGTGAGCGGGCTGGCTGGCCGGTCGTGGTACCGGTCGGGCCACTGGCCCAGGTGTGGCGCGAGGGCGCTCGGCAGGCCGCGCTCGCCCGGTTCCTCAACGCCACAGACCGGGTGGGGATCGTCGAATGGGATGCGGCAGCGGCGCGCGCCGCCGGAGTGCTGTGCGGGCGGGCAGGCACCTCGGACGTGGTGGACGCCTCGGTCGCGTTATGCGCCCGCGAGCATGACCATCAAGTCGTCACCTCGGACCCGCAGGACTTTGCGGTACTCGATCCCCAGCTGCCGGTGATCATCGTCTGACTCAAGTCGATAGTCACACACCGCACGTCGGCAGACGGGTACGCCTTCCGCAGAGCCGAGTACGCGTCACGCACATACGTCGACAAGTACGGTGGAATGCCGAGGCCGCTCGGTTCGACGGGGTAGCCATCCAAGATCGCCATCGTCACAGCCCGCCGGCTGCTTCCCGTACCGGCGGGACAGCGCGCGAGTCAGATGAAGTAGAGGCCGACTACCCATCCGGCGCTGGTCAGCACCATCACCAGGATCGTCCACAGGGCGAGCATCGGGGCGCTGAGCCAGATCCCTGGCTTGGCCCCCGCCACCGGTGCGTCCCGGAGGTCGCCGGCGTGGCGCCGCATGTGGTCGGTGAGCTCTCGCTCCCAGAGCGTCCGGTCGGTGATCTCCACTGGCCCATCCTCCTCGCCACAACCCGTGAGCGGCCAATCACGCTCCGCAGCATACGCTTTCGCACCCGGCGAGGGGCTGGTTCGTTGCTGCTTACGCGGCCGTGGCCTCGGTGATCTGGTCGATGGTGGGGTTGGCCAGCACCGAACCGTCCGGCAGCAGCACGGTCGGCACGGTCTGGTTACCTCCGTTGACGTCGGCCACGAACATGGCGGCCGCTTCGTCGTGCTCGATGTCGATCTCGCGGAAAGTGATGTCGGCCCGGTCCAGCTGCGCCTTGAGCCGCCGGCAGTAGCCGCACCACACCGTCGTGTACACCGTCAGTTCGCTCACGCACGGCATCAACACCGAGACGCTGGGCGATGTTCCTGGCGTGCAGCTCTGCGAGGATGCCAACCGTGCACAACTGCGATCCTCTCGATGGCCTCGACGAGGAGCAGCGCGCCGCGGTGTGCGCGCCGCGGGGCCCGGTCTGCGTGCTGGCCGGCGCGGGCACCGGAAAGACCCGCACCATCACCCGGCGGATCGCCCAGCTGGTCCGCACCGGCCATGTCGCCCCAGGCCAGGTCCTTGCGGTGACGTTCACCGCCCGCGCGGCGGGGGAGCTGCGCACCCGGTTGCGGGATCTGGGGATCGGCGGGGTGCAGGCCCGTACCTTCCATGCCGCGGCGCTGCGCCAGCTGCGCTACTTCTGGCCGCAGGTGGTGGGTGACGAACTCTGGCCGCTGGTGGAGCACAAACTGCGGCTGGTCGGCCAGGCCGCGCAGCGGGCCGGCGTGCGCACCGGCGCCGAGGACCTGCGCGACGTCGCTGGTGAGATCGAGTGGGCCAAGGCCACCCTGGTCACCGCCGAGAACTATCCCGCCGCGGTGGCCGCCGCGCGCCGGGACACCCCGGTTCCGGCAGCGCAGGCCGCGGCGATCTACACCGCGTACGAGGAGCTCAAGAACCGCAGCCGGGTGCTCGACTTCGGCGACCTGCTGCTGCACACCGCAGCTGCTCTGGAGGAGCATTCGGCGGTGGCGCAGGAGTTCCGGGACCGCTACCGCTGCTTCGTCGTCGACGAATACCAGGACGTCACGCCGCTGCAGCAGCGGGTGCTGGGCGCCTGGCTGGGCACGCGTGACGACCTCACGGTCGTCGGCGACGCGAACCAGACCATCTACTCCTTCGCCGGCGCGGCCCCCCGCTTCCTGCTCGAGTTCACCAGGCGATTCCCCGACGCGGTGACGGTGCGGCTGCGCCGCGACTACCGCTCCACGCCCCAGGTCGTGTCGCTGGCGAATCGAGTGATCGCTGCGGCGCGCGATCGGCCGGCCGGTGCCCGGCTGCAGCTGGAGGGCCAGCGGCCAGCCGGGCCGGCGCCGTCATTCACCGAGCACGACGACGAGCCCGCAGAGGCCGCCGCGGTGGCGGATGCGATCGCGGAGCTGCTGGGCCAGGGCGTGGCGGCCGCCGAGATCGCTGTGCTGTACCGGGTGAACGCCCAGTCCGAGGCCTACGAACAGGCCCTGGATGCCCGGGGGATCCCGTTCCAGGTCCGCGGGGGAGAGCGGTTCTTCCAGCGTCCAGAGGTCCGGGCCGCGATCCGAGCGCTGCGGTCGGCAGCCACGGCGGGTTCGGTGGACGAGCTGGGCGTCGCGGTCCGTCAGGCACTCGCCGGGCAGGGACTCACCGCCGACCCCCCGGGGGGCAGTGCCGCGCGGTCACGCTGGGAGTCGCTGCGCGCGCTGGCCGACCTGGCCGATGACCTCACTGCCAGTATCCCGGGTGCGGACCTGGGCCGGTTCGTGGCCGAGCTCGACGCCCGCGCCGAGGCCGCGCACCCCCCTGCGGTGCAGGGCGTGACGCTGGCCTCCCTGCACTCCGCGAAGGGTCTGGAGTGGGATGCGGTGTTCCTGGTCGGGCTGGTCGAGGGGACGCTGCCGATCCAGTACGCCGAGGGTGACCAGGCCGCGCTGGAGGAAGAACGCCGGCTGCTCTACGTCGGCGTGACCCGGGCCCGCCGCTTTCTCGCACTGTCCTGGGCACTGTCGCGCGGTGCGGGTGGCTGGCGGTCCCGGCGTCGCAGCAGCTTTCTCCACGGCCTGGTGCCGCAGGATCACACGAAGGCACGGCTGCCGGGATCGAAGGGCCGGGCCGGCCACTGGCTGGCGAAAAAAGCAGAATAATCGGTTGCCGGGTGCCGTGACGGGGATCTAGTCTCTTTGAGGCGGCCGTGGTACGTGGCTGACCAGGACAGATCACCTACACTGCTGAGCATGGGCCGACCCCGGGAAGGAGGTGCCGAGATGGAGATCACCATGACCACCGGCGCCCGGTACTTCCCGCAGTTCGGGCCCCTCGCGGCGCCTGGCGAGGTCTGGTCCGAGCGCGTGCTGATGGCGCCGTCGCGGCCCCGCCAGCTGTGCCCTGGGCGTTTCCGTGGCGCCCTCATCAACCCGATCGGCACTGATCTGCCGGTCACCGACCGCATGCGCAGGTCCGCATCGGAGCCTTGATTCTCAAGCCAGCAGGCTTGTGAAGGCCGCGGACCCCGCACCGGGATCCGCGGCCTTCGTGTTGCTAGGCCCTCATCCCGGGCGGGCACGGTACCGGCGAAGTTCACCGGCACCACCACCGAGGAGGAGAGACAAGTGTTGACCGCGACCGTCCCGCTGGATGGCGGGGCGTTGCCCGACCTGCTGGGTGGGGCAGAGCTGGCCCACCTGCTCGATACCGCGCCGTCCGGGTCGACCACCCTGCCCTGCCGCTCGCACGACCCGGACCTCTGGTTCGCCGAGGCACCAGCGGAGCTGGAGCGGGCCAAGCAGCTGTGCCACGGCTGCCCGGTCAAGGCCCAGTGCCTGGACAGCGCGCTGTCCCGGCAGGAGCCGTGGGGCGTGTGGGGCGGCGAGATCTTCGACCGCGGCACGGTGGTTCCGCGCAAGCGTCCGCGGGGCCGCCCCAGCAAGGCTGCCCTCGAGCGGGATCGCGCCGAGCGCGACCGCGCCGGACGGGGAACCGCCGCATGATCGCCACCGCACCCGGGTTGGCAGCCCTTCACGGACCGCCAACCCGGGTTCCAGGTGCACCTAACGACAGCCAACACCATGCCGCCATCGAGCACTGGGTCTGAGCCAGGTCTCAACTCGCGAAACCCGGTTGCCAGCGCTGCGCGATCCCGCGCAGCGGCACGGTGGCGTCAAGCTGGCACAGCACGCCGAATGTCCCCGTGCTCACCCGGTGGATCAGCAGGTAGCTCGGCGGCAGGTTCAGCGCTCGCCCGGTCCGGAAGTCCGGGCCGGAGAAGTCGCCGACGCGCTCGGCTTGAGCCTGCATCCACGCCCGGGTGAAGTGGAAAGTCTCGTTGCGTACCGGATCGGCGAACGGGCTGAGGTAGGCCAGCACGTCCTCAGCCTGCAGCTGCATGCCGGGCCGGACGAAGCCCTCCGAGCGCAGCAGCTCGAGCAACTCCGCCGAGCGTTCTTCCACCGCCAGCCGGGTCGCTACCCCCAGGGTGCGCGGGGCTCCGCCGGGCAGCTTCGCCGTGGCCCCGAAGTCGAGCACGCACAGCCGCCCGTCGTCCAGCCGCAGGAAGTTCCCCGGGTGGGGGTCGGCGTGCAGCAGCCCGGTAACAGCGGGGGAGGAGGAGTGGAACTCCGACAGCTTGCAACCGATGTCGTCTCGCTCAGACCGCGAGCCGGCGCGGATGATCTGCGCCATCGGGGTCCCGGTGACCCACTGCGACACCATCACCTTCGGCGAGCTGGCGATCACCGCCGGAACGGTGATCTCCGGATGGTCCCGGAACGCCGCGGCGAACGCCCGCTGGTTATCGGCCTCGTCACGGTAGTCCAGCTCCTCGACCATCCGGTCCCGCAGCTCGGTGAGCAGCGGCTTGACCTCCATGCCGGGCACGATCACCTGGAACAGCCGGCTGAACCGCTGCAGCTGCCGCAGGTCGGAGCGCAGTGCCTCGCCCGCACCCGGGTACTGCACCTTGACCGCGACCTCACGGCCGTCGTGCCACACCGCGTGGTGCACCTGCCCGATGCTGGCGGCGGCCGCAGGCTCGTCGGTGAAGTCGACGAAGCGCCGGCGCCATCCCGAGCCGAGCTGCTCGTCGAGGACCCGCCGCACCGACTGCGGGGACATCGGCGGTGCCGCAGACTGCAGTTTGGTCAGCGCCTCCCGGTATGGCGCGGCGAGTGCGTCGGGGATCGCCGCCTCGAACACGCTCAGCGCCTGACCGAATTTCATCGCGCCGCCCTTGAGCTCGCCGAGCACCGCGAAGAGCTGCTCTGCGGTGCGCGCGCTGAGTTCAGCGCTGACGTCCTGCGCATCGCGCCCGGCCAGCCGCTTGCCCCAGCCGGCCGCGACCCGCCCGGCCATCCCGAGTGGGAGGCTCGCGAGCCGGACGGTTCGCGCAGCGGCTCTGCGCGGGATGTCGGTCACGGGTTGATTGTCTCCCGGCTGCGCCCCTTGTAGTAGTGGTGTTGAGGTGTTATCGGGCGCCGCAGCCGCAGCGCGGGTGGGCCGGCCGGGGATGCCGGCGCCACGTGCCCCGCACCGGGTCCAGTTCCAGCGCGGCGCCCCACGTCGGCGGGACCGGCAGACCGGCGCCCGGGCCGGCCAGCGTGGCGAGCACCTGTTCGGCGGTCAGCGCGGCCGCGAGCTGGGTGCAGGCCAATCCGCCGGCGGGGACCTGCCCGACCAGCTGGGCAGCCAGTTTCGGCCAGGCCAGGTCGAGATCCGCGCGGTGCAGCTCGGCGCAGCGCAGGCAGCTGCTGCGGCCTGGCCACACCAGCGGGCCGACCATCGCCGTCCCCTCGTGGGCGTAGCCGATCAGATGCGGGATCCCGGCCGCGAGCAGCTCGGCCACCACGACCGGCTCGGCCACCACCATGTCGCACAGCACAATGAGATCCACCGGCCGGCGAGCGGCAACAATCACCCCGGGGGCGCACCGGCGCACGGCGTCCGCCGCCGCTGCCGCGCGGGATCTGCCGAGGTCGCCGGGAAGGTAGCCGGTGCCCAGGTCGGTCGCGGCGACTGTCCCGGTGGCTTCCACCACGACCCGGCCAACCCCGGCCGCGGCCAGCATGGTGGCCAGCGCCACCGCCACCCGGCCGGATCCGACCACCCGCACCGCCGCCTCGCGCCGCTGGCGCAGCACGCGCCGCGTCGCGCAGGTGGTGTGCACCGACCAGCTGGTCGCCTCAGTGGCCAGTGCGACGCGGTGCCAGCCCGGTGGGCCGTGGTCAGCGGCCGAGGCGTCCTGCACGAGACCGCTGCGGTGCAGCTCGGTGAGCATCGCCAGGGCATCGCCGGCTGCTGATCCGGCGGTCTGCGCCTCCGCGACCAGCTCAGCCGTGCCGCGGACCCCGTCCATGCGCCTGAGCAGCGCCGCGAGCGGTTCGGGCAGGCCGTCGAGGACCATGGCGCGTTGCGGGTCCAGCCCGAGCTGCAGGCAGGTGGGGGAACGCCAGACAGCGGCGCGGCCTGGTGCGAGCCGCAGCCGCTCAGGGAGCTGAGACGGCCCGGCGCCGGACGGTGCTGTGGTGGATGGGGCTGTGGTGGATGGGGCGGCGCCGGACGGTGCTGTGGTGGATGGGGCTGTGGTGGATGGGGCGGCGGTGGATGGGGCGGCGGTGGATGGGGCGGCGGTGGCATTCAGCAGGCTCATGGCCGCCAATCCTGGATCGTCTGGCCCGGCGGCTCAACTGGCTGTCCACAGCCCCGGGAGTTGTCCACAGCCTGAGTGTGGACAGGGAAGGGTTCTACCGCGCGCTCGGCGCGGAGCCGATGCACGAGTGGACTGTCCTGCGGCTGAGCGGTGCACCACTCGGGCGGCTGGCGGCTACTCGCTAAAAAGATCGGGGGTGCGGGCCGATGTCGAGCAGGGTGATCACCGCAACGGCTTGATTGTCGCGGATCTCATCCGGCCCGTACATCCACCAGATCCGCCACGCCCCAGGAGTGTGATTTTCCACGTAGGAGTCCCACACCTTCGCCTTCGGGGCGCCGGGGAAATTCTCATACTGATGGGAGTGCAACCCTGGGTGGCGGGGGTTGATTTGCAGCAATCCCAGGGCCCGGCGCACCTTACGCAGTTTGGCTGCGTACTGGGGACTGCCGTCTAGCAAGTCCAGCGTCTCCCGGGCCGGGGCGGCAAAACGTAACTCATATAGACCCACCCGGCTACTCCTCACCGGTGTCGGTGGCGTAGCCAGTGAAGTCACCCAGATCGACGGTGCGTCCGGCCTGGGCCTCGGTAATTCCAGTGCGGATGCGCTCGGCCAGGGCAGGGCTTTCCCAGACGATCAGCTCGCGCTCAGGGATGGAGACCACCGGAGTGAGCAGCAGCACGCCGTCGATGTTGCGGGCCACCCGGTAGCGCCTTCCTGGCTCGGCGCCGGCGCGACCCAGGCTGACCCGGCCGCGGCTGTCTACCTCGGTTTCGGTGACGACCTCGAAGGGGACGGGCAGCCCTTCTGGCATGGCGGACATGGCACCCTTCTCTCTCTGCGGAGCAGTCTGCACCTTCGCGGGAAAGTAGGCAAGTGGGTGGTACCCACCTTAGAAAAGGAGCAGTCGGCGCGGCCTGCTCACTCCATGGCGTTCACCGGAGGGCCGTGCGGACAGCGCAGCCCAGGAGGTGGTGCTCATGACATGGACACCGTCCCGCGCTCCGGGCAGTGCAGGGTGACCCACCGTGCGGTGGGCAGGTCGTCGATGGAGTGTCGGTGCCGGCGGCTACGGTCACCCACGCCCGCAGTCGCCCGCCCGGTACTACCCCGTGGAGGAGTCAGCCCTATGCAGCTCGTGGTGGTGGAGGGAGTCGACAGCGCCAGTGTCGCGTCCGTCGTCGGTGCTCAGACGTACGCCAGGGGTGTGGAGTACGCCCAGCAGCGCGCGGTTGTGCACATGGAGTGGGACGGCGCGGCGGGCGTGCTGGAGGCAGTGGTGCGGGGCAGCGGCGGCGCTTGCTACGAGACGGCGGTGTATTTCCAGCCGCAGGCTGGCGCGAGACTGGCCTTCGGGTTCGGTGAGTGCACCTGTCCGGTCGGCGTCAACTGCAAGCACGTCGTCGCAGTTGCGGTCGCCGCAACCGGTGCGACGGGAACCGCTGCGAGGACCGGCCGCGGGCACCCTGAGCCGACCTGGGAGCAGACGCTGAGCTCGCTGCTCGCGCCTGCGCAGTCGGCCCCGCATCAGCCCGCCGATGCCGCTGCGCTGGCCATCGAGCTGTCCCTGTCCATCCCACCGGCACGCCCGGAGCGGCGCACCGGGGTGTCGGCGGGTTCGAAGCTGTTGGCCCGGCTGGTGCGATCAGGCCGCACCGGGTGGGTGGGCAACGGGATGACGTGGAGCAGGCTCGACTCGCCCTACACCTTCGGTGACTGCCGCGCGTCGCACGTGCGGTTGCTCCGCGAGCTGTACGCGCTGCACAAGTCGCGCACTGGCGGGCCGGGATACTACGCCAGGGAGGACAAGACGATTGATCTGGCCGCGTTCGGCAGCCGCCGGCTGTGGTCGTTCCTGGATGAGGCCGCTGACATCGGGCTGCAGATCGTGCACGCGCGAAAGCGGTTCGGGCCCCTCGAGCGGTACGGCCACGCCGAGCTCTGCCTGGATGTCACCGCGGGGGCGGACCCGGGCTCGCTGGTCATCGCGCCGGTGCTGCGCCTGGCCGGAGTGGAACCACCGGATGGCGACGCGATGCCGGTCCTGTTCATCGGCGCCGAGGGCCATGGCGTCGTGCACGTGTCGCGGGCGCAGGTGCAGGGCAACCCGGACGCCGCCGAGTGGCAGTTTCAGCTGGCGAGGCTCGCCACCCCGGCTCCACCAGCGCTGCAGCGGATGGCGCTGGAGGGGCACCGCCTGCCGGTGCCCGACGGGCAGCACGCCCGGTTCCGCGACGAGTTCTACGCCCGGCTACGCCACCTCGCGCCGGTCGTGTCGTCTGACGGTGCCTTCACCCCGCCGACGATCTCCGTGCCCACCCTGGTGCTGCGGGCATCCTACGGCGACCGGCACGATCTGACCCTCGAGTGGGAGTGGGCCTACGGGGTGGGCGACTCGCAGGTGCGGGCGCCGCTGGCACCCCCCGGGGCCGACGACGCGTTCCGGGACCCGGCGCAGGAGAGGGCCCTGCTCGACGCGCTCGACGTTCCGCTCGAAGGGTTCGGGCTGCGCACTGACGGTCCGGAGCCTGCTCTGCTGCCGCGCGCGCGACTGGGCGGGCTGGACACGATGCGATTCACCACCGAGGTACTGCCGCTGCTGGCCGATGCGCCTGGGGTCGCCGTCGAGCTCAGTGGGGAGCGCGCGGAGTACCGAGAGGCGGGCGACTCGCTGCACCTCGGCGTGTCGACCACGGACGTGGCGGGCGACACCGACTGGTTCGATCTCGGTGTCCGGATCACCGTCGAGGGCCGGCAGATCCCCTTCACCGATGTGTTCGTAGCGCTGGCTGAGGGTGAGTCCCACCTGCTCCTGCCCGACGGGGCGTACTTCTCCCTGCACAAGCCCGAGCTGCAGGCGTTGTGCGCGCTCATCGAGGAAGCGAGGCTGCTGCAGGACTCTCCTGGCGGTCCGTTGCGGATCAGCCGGTTCCAGGCGGGGCTGTGGGAGGAGCTGGCCGCGCTGGGTGTGGTCGATCGTCAGGCGCGGGCCTGGCAGCAGCAGGTCGCGGGCCTGTTGTCGCTCGACGGGCTCGCGGACACCGAGCTGCCGGCCGCGCTGTCCGCGCGGCTGCGCCCCTACCAGCGCGACGGCTTCGACTGGCTGTGCTTCCTCTGGCGCCACCGGCTCGGCGGTGTTCTCGCCGACGACATGGGGCTGGGCAAGACCGTGCAGGCGCTGGCGTTGATCTGCCATGCCAAGCAGGCCGAACCCGCGATGAAACCCTTCCTGATCGTCGCGCCGACCAGCGTGGTGGCAAACTGGGTTGCTGAGGCGGGGCGCTTCGCGCCCGGCCTCACGGTGGTGACGATCACCGACACCCTGCGGCGTCGGGGCCAGGACCTGGCTGAATTGGTCGCCGGCGCGGACGTCGTGGTCACCTCGTACACGCTGTTCCGGCTCGATGTCGAGGCATACGTCGCGGCTGAGTGGTCCGGGCTGTTTCTGGACGAGGCCCAGTTCACGAAGAACCACCAATCGAAGGTCCACCAGTGCGCGCGGCGGCTGCCGGCCCCGTTCAAGCTGGCGATCACCGGCACACCCATGGAGAACAACCTCATGGAGCTGTGGTCGTTGCTGTCGATCACCGCGCCGGGGCTGTTCCCGAGCCCGGCCCGGTTCCGTGAGATGTACGCCCGGCCGATCGAGAAACAGGCCGATGCCGAGCTGCTGGCCCGGCTGCGGCGGCGGATCAAGCCGCTGGTCAAGCGCCGGACGAAGGAGCAGGTAGCCCCTGAACTGCCGGCGAAGCAGGAGCAGGTGCTGACGGTGGAGCTCGACCCGCGACACCGCCGCATCTACCAGCGGCACCTGCAGCGGGAGCGGCAGAAGGTGCTCGGCCTGATCCACGACGTCGACCGCAACCGGTTCACCATCCTGCGCTCGATCACGCTGCTGCGCCAGCTCAGCCTGCACCCCGGGCTCGTCGAGCCGGAGCACCGCAGCCTGGCCTGCGGCAAGATCGACGCATTGATGGACCAGCTCGGCGAGGTGATCGACGGTGGGCACCGGGCACTGGTGTTCAGCCAGTTCACCGGTTTCCTGGCCCACGTCCGGGAGCGGCTCGACGCCTCCGGCGTGGCGTACAGCTACCTCGACGGCACCAGCCGCAACCGGCCCACGATCGTGCAGGGGTTCAAGGACGGCGTGGCGCCCGTCTTCCTCATCAGCCTCAAGGCCGGCGGATTCGGGCTGAACCTGACGGAGGCGGACTACTGCTTCCTGCTCGACCCGTGGTGGAATCCGGCAACCGAGGCGCAGGCAGTGGACCGCACGCACCGCATCGGGCAGACCCGCAACGTCATGGTGTATCGCCTCATCGCCAAGGACACCATCGAGGAGAAGGTGCTGGAGCTGTCACACCGGAAGGCGGAGCTGTTCGCTGGCGTCATGAACGACGGAAACGCCTTCGGCTCTGCCCTGGACGCCGATGACATCCGCGCGCTGCTCTCGTGAACCGACTTCAGCGCGCCATGCCTGGGCGATCGACACCTGCGTCGTAGCGCGCGGCGACCATCATCCTGATCATCGGCGGACTCCTCCGCCGCCCTCTGCATCATCGCGGCGCGGCGCCGTTGTTGAGTCGGCGTGCGCTGCCAGGTAGCCCCGCGCTGCCGGTCGGCGAGCGGTAGTATGATCTGACATACGTAAGAAGATATCTACGTTTGTACAGGACATGGAGAGTGGCCTGTGGAGTTTCAGGGCCGGGCCGCCGATCTTGAGCTGCTTGACGAGCAGCTCCGCGGCGTCACCGAAGGCCGTGGCACTACGAGAGGCCGGGCCGTGATCATGACGGGGCGGCGACGAGTGGGGAAGTCGCGGCTGGTGCAGGAGTTCTGTGACCGGTCGGGAACGCCGTACGTAGTCTTTCAGGCCACCAGGGGGCGCAATCCGGTCCCCGGCGCCGCTCCGGACACACCGCTGGTGGCGGTCTCCCGCCGAACTTGAGCTCCCACCCTGGCCCCTATACCTGCTACCAGCGACTACGGTTCGGCACGCGTTGCACCACGGCTTCTTTGCGGCACGGTTCGACGCACGTTCGCACCACGATCCGCACCACGCCGTACCGCTGTGACTTGGCGCACGGCTTGGTGAGCAGTCCTGCCGTGGGTGTGATGCCCCGCGTGCTCGACCTCGACTGTCGCTAACGCCTGTCCCAGGCGGCTCGGATGGCCGTTTCACGGTGGCCGCTGTGGCCTGGATGGATGTCGGAATGCTCACAGTGTCGAACGGAAGGGGGTCGTCGGGTAGTTGCAGTGTCGTGACCGATACCGGCAGTTAGTTGGAGAGCCAGGCTGCTCGCTGGTCCCCGCGACGTGCGGGGTGGTTGGCCGGATGGGTGTCGTTATTTCACGCGGCGCCGAAGGTCACGGCGGGAAGGTCGGTGGCATCGGCTACTTCCAGACGCAGCTGCACGCCAAGCGCGCCGGCGAGGCGCTCGAGTGTCGCAAAGGTTGGTGAGGTGCCTCCCCCTTCCAGCCGGGCGATGGCTGAGGCGGTGGTGCCCATGCGCGTGGCGAGTTCTTTCTGTGAGACCAGCGGCCTTGCGGAGTGTGTGGGCGAGCACGCCGAATTCGTAGGAACGGCGGGTTCCCTCATAAGCGTCGTGGAACTCGTCGGTGCCTGTGTCGTCCCGTGCAGTGTAGATTTCTGCTATGTCTCGTCAGCTGTTCATCTATCGAACTCCTGTTGTATTTATTTGAGAACATTGCGGGCGTGCTCGACTTCGCGGCGTTCGTTCTGGCGCTGTTTGCGGAACGTCGTGAGTAGCAAGATCCGTCGGTCAGGTGCTATCCAGAACGTGATGCGTCGCTGCTCATCGCGAAGCTGAAACCGCAATTCACGCAGTCCGTCTCCGAGGCTGCCTGCGTACGGCATGGCCAAGGTGCTGCCGTGTTCGGTGAGCAATTGCAGGTAAAAGCGTGTACGGGCGGCGTCGCGCGTGGGCAACTTCATCAGCCAGGTGTCGACCTCGTCCTCGGCCTGATCCTCCACGCTGGACCCATCCTAACATGATATCAAGTCTGCTAACTTCATGAGGGTGGCGGCTCAGGAGCCCGCTACGGCCGCTGTCTCGGGTAGTGGCGCGGTGTGTCACGACTGAAGCCGGGCCCATGCACAGCGTGGCAGCACCGCCACCCAGCGGAGGTGTGGGCCTACCCGGATGACTTCGCCAGAGTCATCCGGGCGCGTCATCACGTTCGTTCGCCGAGCCGTGGGTATGCCGCTTGCACCACGCTTGATGCCATGAAGGGATGAACGACCGTCCCCCATCCATGTTTACGCAGGTCAAGGCCCAGTGCCCCCGGCGCGACTCGTACAGCATCCACACGAAGCCGCACCCTCCGTGAACTGCGGATATCGGCAACGCTGGGGGTGGTTGTTGTCCGTCGTTGATCTTGCCGATGGCGCCTTCATCGGTGTTGGCGATGATTGGGGTGTGAGAAGGCCCCGTCCGGGGGTGGTGGGCGGGGCCTTGGCCGGCTTGGTGATGGGTTGTTCGGTGTG
>JBOHFT010000122.1:0-13290 GCA_050699815.1 Pseudonocardiaceae bacterium
GGAGGGGAAACGCCCGGACCCATTCCGAACCCGGAAGCTAAGCCCTCCAGCGCCGATGGTACTGCACCCGCCAGGGTGTGGGAGAGTAGGACACCGCCGAACACAACCCCACAACAACACAAGGGGCCCCCACCACACCAGGGGGCCCCTTAGCTCTGTGAGCTAACGAGAGGATCCGTGACCGTGTCAGCCGGACCGAATCCGACGCCGGGTGCGCACCGGAACGGTGGCGCGGTCGGGTCCGGTCGCGGTATGGGGCAACGTCGGGCCGCAAGACGTGATACGGACAGTCGTGATGCGGGCAGTAGCCGAGTGCAGGGTCGGGGTGGTCGACCTGCTGAGGTGGACCGTGGCCCGTCGGGGCGACGGGGCACACCCCCTCCGGACAACGAGGCACAGGGTCACAATGAGGCACGGCGTCACAATGAGGAGCTGCGTCCGGACCTTCCCGCGGACCTGGATGCCAGCGAGTTGGACCGAGAAATCCGCAAGGAATTGTTGACGCTGCCAAAGGGTTTGGCCGACCTCGTCGGTAGCCATCTGGTGACGGCAGGTCGTGTGCTGGACGAGGACCCGCAACTAGCTCTCGCGCACACCCGGTTCGCTCGCAGTAAGGCGGGCCGGGTGGCTGCGGTTCGGGAGGCGGCGGGCCTTGCCGCCTATCACGCCGGGGAGTGGTCGGAGGCGTTAGCGGAGCTGCGCGCCGCGCGTCGGCTGAGCGGTGGCCCCGGGCGTCTGGCGGTGCTGGCCGACTGCGAGCGAGCGCTGGGACGGCCAGAGCGTGCCCTGGAGATCGCGCGGAGCCCAGAGGCGCAGCAGCTCGGCGCTGATGAGGCAGTCGAGCTCCGGATCGTGGCCGCTGGGGCACGACGCGACCTCGGTCAGTTCGACGCCGCGGTGATCGCACTGCAGGGGCCGGACCTGGACACGGCGGGACTGGAACCGTGGCGGGCCAGGCTGCGATACGCATACGCGGACAACCTGCTCGCTGCCGGTCGCGAGCAGGACGCGATCCGCTGGTTCCTGGCCGCTGCCGAGGCCGACGCCGAGGACGCCACCGACGCCGCAGAGCGGGCCGTCGAGCTCAGCGAGCGGCCGGTGCCGGAGTGAGTGGGCCGCTGGACGGCTACGACGCGCTGCTGCTCGACCTCGACGGCACCGTGATCCGGGGAGCCGAGCCCGTGCCGGAGGCGTCGGCTGTGATCAACGAGTTGCGCCAGGCTGGACAGGCGGTGCAATTCATCACTAACAACGCCTCGCGGGCGCCCGATGACGTCGCCGAGCATCTCACGGCGCTGGGCGTCCGGACTGCTCCGGAGGAGGTCCTCACCAGCGGTCAGGCTGCGGTGGCGTTGCTGTCAGCCCAGCTTCCCTTGGGTGGCGCCGTGCTGGTCGTCGGCTCCGAGGCACTAGTCGCCGCGGTGCGGTCGGCAGGGCTGCGGCCGGTGGTCACGGCGTCCGAGCAGCCGCTCGCAGTGGTGCAGGGCCACTCTCCGGATACCGGGTGGGCGCGGCTAGCCGAGGCGTGCCTGGCGATTCGCGGTGGCGCGATATGGATCGCCTGCAACATCGACCGCACGTTGCCCACTGAGCGGGGCTTGCTGCCCGGCAACGGCGCCATGGTGGCGGCGTTGCGGGCCGCCACCGACCGGGAGCCGGCGGTGGCCGGCAAGCCAGCCCGTCCGTTGTTCGACACGGCCGTGGACCGCATCGGTGCGCAGCGACCCCTGGTGGTCGGGGACCGGCTGGACACCGATATCGCCGGGGCTCGGGCCGCTGGTGTGGACTCGCTGCTGGTGCTGTCCGGGGTGGCCGATGCCGGCGAGCTGCTCGCGGCGCCAGCGGAGCAACAGCCAGTTTACCTCGGCGCGGACCTGCGGGTGCTGCGCGGGTCGCTGGAGCAGACCCGGATCCAGGCGCGGCCCGGGTGGCGCGTCGATGCGGCCGACGGCGTCCTGCTGCTACACGGCGACGGGGCGGCCGACGAGTCCCTCGACGCGTTACGGACGCTGTGCGCTGCCTGGTGGGCTGAGCACAGCGGGCCGGTGGGCGTGTGCGCCTGTGACGACATCGCTGCCGCCGCACTGGAGGCGGTCGGTCTGATGTCGGCTGATCGGCCTGGCCGGGCGTCGCCGGAGTGCGCTCGGTAGCGTGGCGGTGGACCCGAGCGGCCGAGGAGACCAGCTACATGACGTCCGAGCCACCCCTTTCTGACACTGGTATCGCCGACGCGCTCACCGGCTTGGAGGAGCTCGACGAGCTTCCGACCGCGGACCACGTGGCCCGGTTCACTGCCGTACACGATTCGCTGTCCGCGGCGCTGTCCAGCATCGATGAGGTCTAAGTGGTCCGCCGGGCCCGGCTCGACGCGGAGCTGGTACGGCGCGGACTGGCCCGGTCCCGTGACCACGCCGCCGAGCTCGTAGCCCAGCGCCGGGTCCGGGTGCACGGAGTGACTGCCACCAAACCGGCCACCGGAGTCGGCGTGGACACCCCGCTGCTGGTCCGGGCCAAGGAGAACGAACCCGAGTGGGTGTCGCGAGGAGCTCGCAAGCTTCTCGGCGCGCTGGACAACCTGGCCACCGGGGGCCCGGCCGTGGTGGGCCGGCGCTGCCTGGACGCCGGCGCGTCCACCGGCGGCTTCACCGAGGTGCTGCTGCACCGCGGAGCCCGTGAGGTGGTTGCGGTTGACGTCGGCTATGGGCAGCTCGCCTGGTCGTTGCGCACTGACCAGCGGGTCCGGGTGCATGACCGGACGAACGTGCGGACGCTGGCGCCCGAGGGCATCGGCGGTGCCGTTGAGCTGACCGTGGCCGACCTGTCGTTCATCTCGCTGCGCCTGGTGTTGCCCGCGCTGGTCGGATGCACCGCGCCGGACGGCGACCTGCTGCCGATGGTGAAACCCCAGTTCGAGGTCGGCCGCGAACGCCTGGGCGCCGGTGGCGTGGTCCGGGATCCGGCACTGCGTACGCAGGCTGCGCTGGACGTGGTGGCGGCCGCCGCCGGTCTCGGGCTCTGCCTGGTCGACGCCGTCGCAAGCCCCCTGCCAGGACCGTCGGGCAACGTCGAGTACTTCCTGTGGCTGCGCCGTGGTCTAGCCGATCCGCGGCGCCCGGCCGAGGAATTGGTGCGCGCCGCAGTGCGGGAGGGCCCGCAATGAGGCCGGAACAATGAATTTGGGACGTGAGGTCCTGCTCGTGTTGCACACCGGGCACCCAGAGAACCTGCGCACCGCTGACAAGGTCGCGAACCGGCTGGCCACGGCGGGGGTCGGGCTGCGGGTGCTCGCCGAGGAGGCCACGCACCTCGATCCCGCGCTGCGTGACCACCCGGTGACTACCGGGCCGGACGCCGCCGCGGGCGCGGATCTCGTGGTGGTCCTCGGCGGCGACGGCACCCTGTTGCGGGCCGCCGAGCTGGCCCGGCCGTGCGGCGTGCCGCTGCTGGGGGTGAACCTCGGCCGGGTCGGCTTTCTCGCCGAGGCCGATCTCGATTCGCTCGATGAGGCGGTGCGCGCCATCGTCGACGGCGACTACCTCGTTGATGAGCGGATGACCGTCGACGTCACCGCCACTCTCAACGGTTCCACGCTGGCCCGGACCTGGGCGCTCAACGAGGCCAGCGTCGAGAAGAGCCGCCGGGAGCGGATCCTTGAGGTGGTGGTCGAGGTGGACCGCAGGCCGGTCTCCGGGTTCGGCTGTGACGGGGTGCTCTGCGCTACCCCCACCGGGTCCACCGCGTACGCCTTCTCTGCCGGGGGGCCAGTGGTGTGGCCGGACGTCGACGCGCTCGTCGTGGTTCCCAGTAACGCGCATGCGTTGTTCGCCCGCCCGTTGGTGGTGGCACCGGACTCGGTGGTGGCCGTCGAGATCGATCCGCATGGGCACGCCGCGGTGCTCTGCTGCGACGGGCGTCGGACCTTCGACCTGCCGCCAGGTGCCCGGGTCGAGGTGATCCGGGGGGCCACCTCGATCCGGCTGGTGCGCCTGCATGACCGCCCCTTCACCGACCGGCTGGTGCGCAAGTTCGCGCTGCCGGTGCGGGGCTGGCGGGGCCCCCGGCCCGGCTGAGGCGCGCTAGGGTGCGGCCCGTGCTCACCGAGATGCGCATCGAGGGCCTCGGTGTGATTGACGAGGCCACCCTGGACCTGCACCCCGGCCTGACTGTGGTGACCGGTGAGACCGGAGCGGGCAAGACGATGGTGGTCACCGGCCTGCACCTGCTCGCCGGCGGGCGGGCCGACGCTTCCCGGGTCCGCCGCGGCGCCGATCGCGCTCTCGTGGAGGGTCGCTTCCGGCCACCCGAGGGCAGCCCCGCCGCGGACCTGGCGAAGGAGGTGGGCGCCCGCACCGACTCCGACGGCAGCCTGATCGCCAGCCGCACCCTCACCGCGGACGGGCGGTCCCGGGCCCACCTGGGTGGTCGCTCGGTCCCGGCGGGGGTGCTGGCCGACCTGGCTGACGGCATGCTCGCCGTGCACGGTCAGAACGACCAGCTGCGGCTGCTGCGCACCGGCGAGCAGCGGGCCGTGCTGGATCGCTTCGCCGGCGACGTGGTGTCGGTGGCGCTGGGCGCCTACCGGCGGGTCCGGGAGGAGTGGCTGCGCTGCCGCGCCGAGCTCAGCACGCGGCGGGATCGTTCTCGGGAGCTGGCCAGGGAAGCCGACCTGCTCACGCACGGCCTCGCCGAGATCACCGCCCTGGACCCGCAACCCGGGGAGGACAGCGCCCTGGTGGCCGAAGCCCGGCGGCTCGCCGACGCTGAGGCGCTGCGCGAGACCGCCGCTGTCGCGCAGTCCGCGGTGAGCGGCGGGCTGGACCCGGACCCCGGCCAGCCGGGCGCGATCGGGCTGGTGGCGCAGGCCCGCCGTCGGCTGCAGGCGGTGGACGATCCGGCGCTGCAGGCGCTGGCGCAACGCCTGGAGGAGGCCGCTGCGGTGCTCGGTGATGTCGGCGCCGAGCTCGCCGGTTACCTCGAGGCCCTGGACGGTGACCCGGCTCGGCTAGACCACGTGCTGGCCCGTCAGGCCGAGCTCAAGCGGCTCACCCGCAAATACGCCGCCGACATCGACGGTGTGCTGGCCTGGGCGCACGACGCCCGCCAGCGCCTGGCCGGCCTGGACACCTCCGAGGAGGCTCTCGCGGCGCTGACGGCCCGGCGCGACGAGCTGGCCGGCGAGCTGGCCCGGCACGCCGCCGCCCTCACCGCGGCGCGAACGGCGGCCGCCCGGGACCTCGGGGACGCCGTCACCACCGAGCTCGCGGGGCTGGCGATGGGCCAGGCGCAGCTGTCCGTGGCGGTCTGCCCGGCGCTGGCCACCGACAGTGACGCGGCCGGACTCACCGTCAGCGGGTCCCGGGTGCGGGCTGGCCCCGATGGCGTCGATGAGGTGGAGTTGCGCCTGGCACCGCACCCTGGCACGGGGCCGCTGCCGGTGCGCAACGGTGCCTCGGGAGGAGAGCTGTCCCGGGTGATGCTGGCGCTGGAGGTCGTGCTGGCTGACGCCGACCCGGTACCGACGATGGTCTTCGACGAGGTCGACGCCGGGGTCGGCGGGCGGGCCGCGGTGGAGATCGGGCGGCGCCTGGCCCGGCTGGCCCGCAGCCACCAGGTCGTGGTCGTCACCCACCTGCCGCAGGTTGCCGCCTATGCCGACCGGCACCTCGTGGTGGACAAGGCGACCTGCGCCACCGGCCTGACCCGCAGCGGGGTCCGGGAGCTCGACGGGGTGGCCCGGGTCAGCGAGCTGGCCAGGATGCTGGCCGGGCGCGACGACACCGACACCGGGCGGGCGCACGCCGAAGAGCTTCTTTTGTCCGCCATGGCGGACAAAAGAAGCGCGTGAGTGCGTAACAAGGTTATGGCACTGAATGCCACTCACGAGCTATCCCTCGGCGCGCCTACGCGACGAGGGATAGCCCCTTTGCCACCATCACTGGCATGAAAATCTCCGGCCTGCTCAACCGATCCGGCCGTGAGCTACCCGGTGTGACCGGGTTGGCCAGGGTGGATCGCCGTGCCGATGCGGTGGTGCGGCGCGTCGGTCCCGGTGACATCGCGGTGTTCGACCAGGTTGATCTCGACCGGAGAACCGCCGATGCGCTGGTGGCGGCTGGCGTCGCCGGGATCGTCAATGCCGCACCGTCGATCTCCGGCCGGTTCCCGAACCTGGGTCCCGAGATCATCGTGGCAGCGGGCATCGTCCTGGTCGACGGGGCCGGTGCGGAGGCGTTGCGGATCAAGGACGGCACCCGGCTCCGGTTGCACGAGGGCCGGATCTACGTCGGGGACACCGAGTTCGGCCGAGGCGTCGAGCAGACTGCCGATTCGATCGCCGACCTGATGATCGAGGCCAAGTCCGGGCTGTCCACCCAGCTTGAGGCGTTCTCCGCGAACACCATCGAGTTCCTCCGGCATGAGCGGGCCCTGATCATCGACCGGGTCGGCATCCCCGATGTCAAGATCCCGATCCGGGACCGTCAGGTGCTGGTGGTGGCCGTCGGCTATAACCACACCGCCGATCTGGCCGCGCTCAAGCACTTCATCCACGAGTACCAGCCGATCCTGATCGGCGTCGAGGCGGGTGCCAACGCACTGCACGCTGCCGGGCACCGGCCACACCTGATCGTCGGCGACCCGTATCAAGTCGACCCTGGCACGCTCAAAGCGGCCGACGAGGTCGTGGTGCCCGCCCAGCCCGACGGTTTCGCCCCGGGGTTGCAGCGGATCCAGGACTTGGGGATCGGCGCGGTGACCTTCCCCTCGATGACCAACCCGGAGGATCTCGCGCTGCTGCTGGCCGAGGCGCACGGCGCCGCGCTCGTGATCACTGTCGGTTTCCAGGCCACCCTGCACGAGTTCCTTGACCGCGGCCGGTCGGGGTCCAACCCGTCCACCTTCCTCACCCGGTTGCGGCTGGGGGGCAAGCTTGTCGACGGCCACGCCGTCGCCGTTTTGTATCGCAGCCGGGTGTCGGCGGGGGCGGTGCTGCTCATGGTGCTCGCCGCGTTGCTGGCCGTGACCGCGGCGTTGCTGGTCTCCAACATCGGCGGCGCGTACGGCGTCCTCGTCAGCGATACCTGGCACGACGTCGTCTCCTGGGTCAAGGGACTGGGGTAGAACGTGATCTCACTGCGGTACCACGTGATCTCCATCGCTGCCGTCTTCCTCGCGCTGGCCCTCGGGGTGGTCCTCGGATCTACGGCGATCAGTGGTCGGCTGCTGTCCGGGCTCAACTCCAACCGCGACGAGCTGGGCCGGCAGGTGAGTGACCTGCAGGCCCAGGGCAACGCGCTGCGCGCCCGGCTGGCCGATGCGGATGTCTTCGGTGCGGCGGTCGGTCCGCGCGCCGTGGCCGGCACTCTGCGGGGCCGCACCGTGGTGCTGGTCACCACTGCCGACGCCGATCCGGCCGACCGCGATGCCCTGACCGGGCTGATCAAGAACGCCGGTGCCACCGTCACCGGTGAGCTGCAGCTCACCGACGCGTTCACCGACCCGTCCCGCTCCGACCAACTCAGCGAACTCACTACCCGTCTGCTGCCCGCCGGGCTGCGGTTGCCCACTGCGCCGGACGCCGGGACGCTGGCTGGCGGGCTGCTCGGCGCACTGCTGCTGATCAACCCGCAGAACGGGGCAGCGCAGGCCACCCCCGCCGAGACGACTGCCGTCATCGCCGGGCTCGGTGACGGCGGTTTCGTCCGGGTCGGTCCGCAGGTCCGGTCGGCGCAGCTCGCGGTGGTGCTCACCGGAGGCGCGAGCCGCGGTGACGGCAGCGGTGATCGGGCCGGCCTCCTGGCCCGCTTCGCCACCCAGCTGGATCGCTCGGGCGCGGGCGCGGTGCTCGCTGGTAGGCCAGGATCCGCTGACGGCAACGGCCCGATCGGTGTCGTCCGGGCGGACACCGCGGCGAGCTCGGTGCTGTCCACGGTCGACGACGCCAGCACGGCGGCCGGGCGGGTGGTGACGGTCCTTGCCCTGGCCGAGCAGACTGAGGGCCGGGCCGGGCGGTACGGTACCGGCGGCAACGCGCAGGCCGTGGTTCCCGCGATCCAGGGCTGATCTGCGAGGTGGCCCCGGGTGGCGCCGCTTTCAGGGCTACTTCGAGGCAGTGTTACCGTGCGAGTCCGTGGTCGGAGGCGTGCCACCAGGTGATCGGTGGCGTGCCACCAGCTACCGCGTCACCGGTCACCGAACAGAGGGCCGGTCCGGACCACGGGAGACGGTCTTGGTGAAAGATGCCCGCCCCACCAGGTACCTGTTCGTCACCGGGGGCGTCGCCTCCTCGCTGGGCAAGGGGCTCACCGCGTCCAGCCTCGGCCAGCTGCTGACCGCCCGCAGGCTGCGGGTGACCATGCAGAAGCTGGACCCCTATCTCAACGTCGACCCCGGGACGATGAACCCGTTCCAGCACGGTGAGGTGTTCGTCACCGAGGACGGCGCCGAGACCGACCTGGATATCGGGCACTACGAGCGGTTCCTGGACCGTAACCTCAGCTGCAACGCCAACGTCACCACGGGCCAGATCTATTCGGCGGTGATCGCCAAGGAGCGGCGGGGGGAATACCTCGGCGACACCGTGCAGGTGATCCCGCATATCACCGACGAGATCAAGTCCCGGATCCTGGCCATGTCAGCGCCGGGGGACGACGGCCGCCCGCCGGATGTGGTGATCACCGAGATCGGGGGGACGGTCGGGGACATCGAGTCGCTGCCGTTCCTGGAGGCGGCCCGCCAGGTGCGTCACGACGTCGGCCGGGACAACTGCTTTTTCCTGCACGTCTCGCTGGTGCCCTACCTGGCCCCGTCCGGCGAGCTGAAGACCAAGCCGACCCAGCACTCGGTGGCCACCTTGCGCAGCATCGGCATCCAGCCTGATGCGCTGGTCTGCCGCGCCGACCGGGAAGTCCCGGCCGGGCTGAAGCGCAAGATCGCTCTGATGTCGGATGTGGACATCGATGGGGTGGTCGCGGCGCCGGACGCACCGTCGATCTACGACATCCCCAAGGTGCTGCACTCCGAGGGTCTCGATGCCTACGTGGTGCGCCGGCTCGGGCTGCCCTTCCGGGATGTGGACTGGACGGAGTGGGGGGACCTGCTGGACCGGGTGCACGCCCCGACGGAGGTGGTGCGGATCGCCCTGGTGGGTAAGTACATCGACCTGCCGGACGCCTACCTGTCGGTGACCGAGGCGCTGCGCGCCGGGGGGTTCGCGCACCGGGCCAAGGTCGAGATCCGCTGGGTGCCCGCGGACGCCTGCGCGACCCCGGTGGGCGCCGAGGTCGCGCTGGCCGGGGTGGACGGCGTGCTGGTGCCCGGCGGGTTCGGGGTACGCGGGATCGAGGGCAAGATCGGGGCCATCCACCATGCCCGCCGCCACGGCATCCCGGCCCTGGGCCTGTGCCTGGGCCTGCAGTGCATGGTGATCGAGGTCGCCCGCAACCTGGCCGGGCTCGATGGTGCCGGCTCGACCGAGTTCGACGAGGCCAGCCCGCATGCGGTGATCATCACCATGCCCGACCAGGCTGACGTCGTGGCTGGTCAGCGTGACATGGGTGGGACGATGCGGCTGGGCGCCTACCCGGCGTCGCTGGTGCCGGGCTCCGTGGTGGCCACGGCCTACGGCGCCACCGTGGTCTCCGAGCGGCACCGGCACCGTTATGAAGTGAACAACGCCTACCGGGACAAGCTCGCCGATGCGGGTCTGGTGATCAGCGGGACATCCCCCGACGGCAACCTGGTCGAGTTCATCGAGCTACCCGCGGCTACCCACCCGTTCTTCGTCGGTACCCAGGCCCACCCCGAGCTCACCAGCCGGCCCACCCGCCCCCATCCGCTGTTCGTCGCGTTCGTCCAGGCGGCCCTGAACTACCGGGCCGCGGACCGGTTGCCGGTCGAGCTGCCGGGCGGGCCGCGGTGAAGGCGCCGCATGAGTTCCCGGTGTCGGGCAGCGACACCCTGCACGTGGGCCGGGTCCTCGCGCTGCGGCTGGACCAGGTGGTGATGCCCGGTGGCCGGACCGTCGGGCGTGAGGTCGTCGAGCACCCCGGTTCGGTGGTCGTCCTGCCGCTGCATGACGACGGCTCGGTGTTGATGATCGACCAGTACCGGCACCCGATCGGCCGCCGGATCCGGGAGCTGCCCGCCGGGCTGCTCGACGCACCGGGGGAGGACCCGGTGGCGGCCGCCCGCCGTGAGCTGGTGGAGGAGGTCGGCTACACCGCGCGGGACTGGTCGGTACTCGTCGATCTGGTGGCGTCGCCCGGGTTCAGCGACGAGGCGGTGCGGGTGTTCTTGGCCCGCGGGCTGACCGAGGTCGGTCGGCCCGCCGGTGACGACGACGAGGAGGCCGACCTGGGCGTGGTCCGGCTGCCGCTGGCCGAGGCGGTGCGCCAGGCGCTGGCCGGTGAGATCGTCAACGCGGCGACGGTCGCGGGGCTGCTCGCCGCGCTGGCCGGCCCTGGGTTGGCCGACCCGGTGCAGCCGCGGCCGGTCGACACGGCGTGGCCGGACCGCCCGACCCGCTTCGCGGGCCGCCGCCGCTGAGCTGGGCGTCAGCCCCTCAGCGGCCGGCCATGGCGGTCGGTGCCGCCCCGCGCAAGGATCAGGATGCCGTCGATGATGCACCAGATGACGCCCACGCCCAACAGCAGTGCGAGGAACAGTTGCGCGAGGCCGATCCCGACATCACCCATGTAGAACCGGCCGATCCCGAACGGGAGCACGATCTGCAGCAGCCCGGCCGCCACCTTCGACTTGTCGGACAGCGGCCGGCCGAACTGGTCGTATCCGTGCGGTGCCGGGTAGTGGCCGACGCCAGGCACGGGAAGGCGCAATGGCGGAGGATGATGCGTCGCCAGCGGCGGTGGTGGCCGGTAGTGCGGGGCAGGCAGGTCGACGAACAGCGCGTCGAGGTCGCCGGACGTGCGGGCGGCCACCGCCCGGTCCACCCGCTCGGTGTACTCGTCCATCTCCAGATGCCCGGTGGACAGATGCCCGCCCAGCGCCTTGATCGCGGCCTCGCGCTCCGAGGTCCCGATGCGAATCTGCCGGTCCGGCTGCTCGGCCACGTCGTTACGATAACGCGACGAGTCAACGGATCATGGCCCACTGGCGGGTCGGCACGGACCCGAGCAGGAGGCACGCCCCGGTGAAGATCGGTGTCCCGCGGGAGCTGAAGATCCACGAGTACCGGGTCGCGCTGACGCCTGCCGGGGTCCTCGAGCTGACCCGCCGCGGGCATGAGCTGCTGGTGGAACGCGGCGCCGGGGTCGGCTGCGCATTCCCGGACGAGGCCTATGTGGCCGCGGGCGCCCGGATCGTGCCGTTGGCCGATGACGTATGGGCTGGGGCGCAGCTGGTGCTCAAGGTGAAGGAACCGGTGGCGCAGGAGTACCACCGGATGCGTAAGGGCCAGACCCTGTTCACGTACCTGCACCTGGCCGCGTCGGCGGGGTGCACGACTGCGCTGGTCAGCGCCGGGATCGACGCGGTCGCCTACGAGACTGTGCAGCTGCCCGACGGCTCGCTGCCGCTGCTGGCCCCGATGAGCGAGGTCGCCGGGCGGATGGCCCCCCAGGTGGGGGCGCACTGCTTGGAACGCATGCAGGGCGGGCGCGGGGTGCTGCTCGGCGGGGTCTCCGGGGTGCCCGCCGGCAAGGTCGCGGTGCTCGGGGCCGGGGTGGTGGGCATGAACGCCGCGACCATCGCGCTGGGGATGCAGGCCGAGGTGGTGGTGCTGGATACCAACATCAACCGGCTGCGGGAGATCGACTTCGTCTACCGGGGCCACCTGCAGACCATCGCGTCCAACGCCTACGAGGTGGAGAAGGCCTGCCTGTGGGCGGACCTGGTGATCGGGGCGGTGCTGGTGCCCGGCGCCAAGGCGCCCACCCTGGTGAATCATGACCTGGTCGGCCGGATGCGCCCGGGATCGGTGCTGGTGGACATCGCCATCGACCAGGGCGGCTGCTTCGCCGACTCGCGGCCCACCACGCACGCCGACCCCACCTTCACCGTGCACGACTCGGTCTTCTACTGCGTCGCCAACATGCCCGGTGCCGTCCCGCACACCTCCACCTATGCGCTGACCAACGTCACGCTGCCCTACGTCTGCGCGCTGGCCGACAAGGGACTGCGCCAGGCGGTGCGCGACGACCCGGCGCTGGCCCGTGGGGTCAACGTGCTGTCGGGCGCCGTAGTACTCGCCGAGGTCGCCAGCGCGCACAACCGCGCGTACCTGCCCCTCACCGAGGCCCTCGGGTGAGCTCAGCTCCGCCCCAGCCCCCGCCACAAGGTTCCCGGTGGCGGATGCAGGAGCTGCCGGCGCAGCTGGGCGCGGTGATCTCCGGATATCTGGATCATCTCGCGGTGGAGTGCGGGACGTCGGTCAACACGCTGGACTCTTACGCCCGCGACCTGCGCCGCTACGGTGCCTACCTGGCATCGGCCGGGGTCGATGGGTTCGCCGCGGCGCGCGAGGAGCAGGTGACCGGGTTCCTTGCGGCGCTGCGCGACGGGACTGGTGGGCACCGGCCGCTGGCGCCGTCATCGGCGGCCCGGGCGCTGATCGCGGCCCGCGGGCTGCACCGGTTCGCCTTCCGGGAGGGCCTGGTGCCGGCCGATGTCGCGGCCGACGTGCATCCGCCGAGCCCGCCGAAACGGCTGCCCAAGGCGCTGGGAGTGGATGACGTGCTGCGGCTGCTGGAGGTGTTCTCCGCCGACGGGGGGCCCCGCGCCCTGCGCGACCGGGCGCTACTGGAAGTGCTGTACTCCACCGGCGCACGGATCTCCGAGGCGGTCGGGCTAGACCGGGACGATGTCGACGCCCCGGCTCGCACCATGCTGCTGCGCGGCAAGGGCGGCAAGCAGCGGCTGGTGCCGGTGGGCCGGCCGGCGCTGGCGGCGCTGGATGCCTACCTGGTTCGTGGCCGCCCGGCGTTCGCCACGCGGGGCCGGGGCATTGCGGCCGTCTTCCTCAACTCCCGTGGTACCCGGCTGTCCCGGCAAAGCGCCTGGGCGGTGCTGCGCGACGCCGCGGCTCGCACCGGGATCACGGCCGCGGTGTCACCGCACACCCTGCGGCACTCCTTCGCCACCCATCTCCTGGAGGGTGGCGCGGACGTGCGGGTGGTGCAGGAACTGCTCGGGCATGCGTCGGTGACCACGACCCAGATCTACACGCTGGTCACGGTGGACACCCTGCGCGAGGTCTATGCGACCGCCCATCCGCGGGCCCGTGGCTGACGCCCCGTGGCTGACGCCCCGTGGCTGACGCCCCGTGAGTGGCGA
>JBOHFT010000123.1:0-13269 GCA_050699815.1 Pseudonocardiaceae bacterium
GCCGTCCCAGTGCTTCTCGACGAGGGTGACGAAGTCCTTGATGGGTTGCAGGCGGGAGCGTTTCGCGCCGTAGCACCAGCGCCGCAGGTACTCGGGTGCGTAGCTGGGGTCCTGGTCGTAGAAGGCCTGGAAGTCCTCGCGCCAGCGCAGGGCGCGGGCGGTGGCCAGCTGCGCTGAGGGGCGCATCAGCTGGTGGAGCTCACCTTGTTGCTTGGCCGAGAGGTTCGCCCAGTTCTTGAGCCACAGCCAGCGGGTGTGCTTGAGCTCGGGGCGGGTGGTGACCTCGGCGCGGCGGACGGTGTCGATGGCCTCACTGATCTTGGCGGCCAGGTGGAAGCGGTCGAAGGTCATCGTCGCGTTCGGCAGATGCGTCGTGATGCCGGAGATGAACGCGGTGCTCATATCGGAGCTGGTGTCGGTGACCTTGCCCGGGTCGCCACGGTGGGCGGCCAGGTCCGCGGCGAAGCGCCCGACGGTCTCGGCCGAGCGGCCTTCGGTGGGACACGGTGCTGATTGTGGGGCGTGGGTCAGGGATGCAGGTGTTCCCAGGCGAGGGTGTGTTCGCCGAGTTGGGCGATCACGGCGAGCAGGCCGAGTCGGGCGGCGCGGCGTTCGGGGTTGTCGTCCATGACGTAGACCTGGTCGAAGAACACGGTGACGGCGTGGGTGAGGTCGGTGATTCCGTCGAGGGCGGTGCGGGTCTTGCCGAGGGTGTCGTGCAGCCGGATCTCGGCGGGTGACCCGCCCGCCGCCATTCGGAGCCGAATGGCGGTTCCGGGCGTCCCGTCGAGTGCCATTCGGAGCCGAATCGCGGTCGCAGGGACGATGAGCTCGGCATACCGGCCGCGACGCAGTCACTATGCGGCCGCAGTGATCACTCAGAGTGAAAGTGCGGCTGTAGTGGCAGGGGGCCTTGGTGCGCCGGGCGAGCAGCCGGGCGGTCACGGCGCCGACCAGGACGGACCGCGCCAGGCGAGGCAGGTGCAGATCCCGCAGGGCGGCCTGGCCGCGGAGGTGCCGCCACCCGAGCCGACGCGGCGGTGAACGGCGCGGGCTCGTCCATGCCGCCCGCCAGGTCCGGCAGATCATCCAAGAACCCGGGAACCTCCTGGGCGTCGGCCTCGGCGGTAAGCAGGTGTGTGGCGCGGGACAGCTCCTGTCCACGATCGCGCCTGGTGGGCGTTGCGCCAGCAGATCGTCGGGGTGCTCACCCGCAACAGCGCTCGGGCGCGCCGACCAATCCGTGGGGAGCCGACCAATCCGTGGGGAACGGTTCGTATGCTCGCGCCCGTGACCGTCTCCGAGCTGTTCGACCCGTCCGCCTGGCGCAGTGTCGAGGGCTTCGACTTCGCCGACATCACCTACCACCGCGCGGTAGCGCACGGCACCGTCCGGATCGCCTTCGACCGGCCTGAAGTACGCAACGCCTTCCGTCCGTCCACGGTGGACGAGCTGTACCAGGCGCTGGATCACGCCCGGATGACGCCGGACGTGGGGTGCGTGCTGCTGACCGGCAACGGGCCCGCACCGCGCGATGGCGGCCGGGCCTTCTGCTCGGGCGGTGACCAGCGGATCCGGGGCCGCTCGGGCTACCAGTACGCGTCCGGGGAGACAGCGGACACTGTGGACCCGGCGCGAGCCGGGCGGCTGCACATCCTGGAGTGCCAGCGGCTGATCCGGTTCATGCCCAAGGTCGTGATCGCGGTGGTGCCGGGCTGGGCGGCCGGCGGCGGGCACTCCCTGCACGTGGTCTGCGACCTGACCCTGGCATCGGCCGAGCACGCCCGGTTCAAGCAGACCGACGCCGACGTGGGCTCCTTCGACGGCGGCTTCGGCTCGGCCTACCTGGCCCGGCAGGTCGGGCAGAAGTTCGCCCGGGAGATCTTCTTCCTGGGGCGGGAGTACAGCGCGGCCGATGCGCACCGGATGGGCATGGTCAACGCCGTGGTCCCGCACGCCGCACTGGAGACGACCGCGCTGGACTGGGCGCGCGCGGTCAACGCCAAGTCCCCCACCGCGCAGCGGATGCTCAAATACGCGTTCAACCTGATCGACGACGGGCTGGTCGGCCAGCAACTCTTCGCCGGTGAGTCGACCCGGCTGGCGTACATGACCGACGAGGCCGTCGAAGGCCGCGACGCCTTCCTGGAAAAGCGACCACCCGACTGGTCGGCGTTCCCCTGGTACTACTGACCGGGGTTTTTCGACCTACCCAGGCACCTCTGAGCTGCGGATCTGCCGTGGGGGACCGTTGGCCGTCCGCGGACGTCTTGCGCCAGTGTCCACCACCGGCGCCGCGTTAGCGGCGAGTCGTTCCAGCCCATGACATGGACCTAGAACGGTGGCGGGTCAACCCGCTGCGGGTGTGTGCGGCGGCCGTTGACTGCGGGCAGCACGTCCGCGCCCGGCACACACCTCTTCCCGCAATTCCGGGCAGAGACATCATCGGCGAGAACATTATGATGCGTACCGAGTACGTTCCGTGATTCGACGAGGTCAGTACCAGCCTCGGGAAGGCGGTGTGCGGATGAGCGGCGGAAGCAATCCGGCGATTGACGTCGCAACCGTGCGGCTGAGCGCCGAAGGGCGCCAGTTCGCGCAGCGCTGCGCGGCCCTGACCGGCTTCGAGCCGTATGACCTGCTCGCCACCGGGATGGCCGACCTGTACCTGGAAACGGCCCGCGACCAGGTCGGAGCCACCGTCGTCGACGCGGTCCTCGACGCAGTGGATCAGGACCCGAACGCCCTGAGCGGCACCGAGCTGGAGGTGGCGCGGGCGCTGACCTACCTGTGGTACACCGGTGCCTGGCCGCGGCTGGCCCCCGAGGCGCACGGGCTGCTGCGCCGCGAGGCCGCCAACGTCGAGTTCGTCGTCTCGCCCGACGCCTACCCCGAGGGGCTGGTCTGGCGGACCTTCAACGGCCACCCGGCCGGCGCCAAGGCACCCGGTTTCGCCACCTGGGCGCTCAAGCCGCCCCCGCTGTCCTGGCCCAAACCGCCCATACCGGTCGCCGCACCCGGACCGCGCCTGAGGTGGTCGGACTTCCCGTCGGCGCTGCCGCCGTCCATCTACTCCCCCACCGACGCAACCGCACCGAGCCCTGAGGAGACGCCCGCGCAATGACCAGGACGGTGCACGCAACGGCCGCGAACCGGCGGCGCTACGACGTGATCGTCGTCGGCGCGGGCATCGCGGGAAGCCTGGTCGCCAAGCAGCTCGGCAAACAGGGCTGGCAGGTGCTCGTGCTGGAGGCGGGCACCGGCGGGCGCGAGACCTGGGAGGGTCACCTCGACGCGGTCGAGACCTTCCGCTCGGCGGTGGCAAAGGTGCCCAACTCCCCGTTCCGGCGCAACGCCGCCGCACCGTCGCCCGATGTCCTCGACCTCGCCCCCGACGTCCTGGGCTTCACGGCGAACGGCTACTTCGTGCAGAACGGCGAGCTGCCCTACAGCACCGACTACCTGCGCGCGGTCGGCGGCACCGGCATGCACTGGATGGGCCTGTGCCTGCGCATGCACCCCGACGATCTCGCCACCAGGACGCGGTACGGCTACGGCCGCGACTGGCCGATCGGCTACGACGACCTGGAACCGTACTACACCGCCGCCGAGCGGGAGATCGGCGTGGCGGGCGACGCCGAGGAGCAGCGGGCCCTGGGCATCCGGTCGGACCCGCGTTACGTCTACCCGATGCACAAGATCCCGCCGAGCTATGTCGACGAGGTCTGCCGCAGCCTGGACGGGCGGACGGTCCGCGACCCGGTGGCGGCCGAGGACTTCACGCTGAAGGTCTTCAGCGTGCCGCACGGCCGCAACAGCACCCCTGATCCCCGCTACGCCGACGGCCTGGGCTACCGGCCCACGGGCGCGGTCGGCCTGCCGAACTACGGCGAACGCTGCGTCGGCAACGCCAGCTGCGTGCCGTTCTGCCCCGTGCAGGCCCGGTGGACGCCGCTGCGCGCCCAGGCGGAGTTCGCCGGCTGCGTCACGCTCGCCCCGCGCTGCGTGGTCACCCGGGTGATCAGTGGAAGTGACGGGCGGATCAAGGGTGTGGAGTACCGCACGTACGACGACCCGGCGTCGGCGGCGAGCCGACCGTACCCAGCCGAGGCCGACATCGTCGTGGTGGCCGCGCACTCGATCGAGAACGCCCGGCTGCTGCTCGCCTCGGGCCTGGCGAACAGCAGCGGCGAGCTGGGCCGCAACCTGATGGACCATCCGACAATGCTCACCTGGGCGCTGGCCCCCACCGACGGCGGCCAGATCGGCCCGTTCCGCGGCCCCGGCTCCACCTCCGGCTGGGAGGCGTTCCGCTTCGGGGACGCCCGCCGCAGGCGCGCACCATTCCGCATCGAGATCGGCAACTGGGGCTGGGGCTGGGCCACGGGAGCGCCGATGAGCAACGTGGGCACCGCGCTGGGCGTCGGCGGCGACCGGGACGGGAACATCGTCCCGGCAGCCGTGTTCGGGACAAAGCTGCGCCACGCCCTGGGCGATCAGATCGGCCGCCAGCTCCAGCTCCAGTTCGCCATGGAGCAACCCGCCGACCGCGACAACCGGGTGACGATCAACGACCGGTTCCGCGACGCGATGGGAAACCCGCGCCCGGTGCTGACCTACAACCTCAGTGACCATGTCAAGGAGGGCATGGTGGCGGCGAGGCACATCGCGTCGGTCATCTACGGGGAACTCGGGGCGCAGGAGCATACCGACCACGGCCCCCGCGACGGCGTCGCCCCGCTCGGCTACTTCCGCTACCGCGACCGCGACTACAGCTACGAGGGAGCCGGGCACGGCGCGGGCACGCACCTCATGGGCGGTGACCCGGCGAGCTCGGTCGTCGACTCGTTCCAGCGCTGCTGGGACCACCGCAACCTGTACGCGGTGGGCTGCGGCAGCATGCCGTCGGTGGGCACGTCCAACCCCTCGCTGACCATGGCGGCGCTGGCGCTGCGCAGCGCCGAGCAGATCCACCGCGACCTCGTCGCGCTGCACCGCCCGGCCAATCTCCGTGGCGCGGAGGCCCGACCGTGACCGCGGGCCTCGTCCTCGGCGACCGGGAGCTGCCCTTCGCACTCCCCAAGAACCTCGCCGAACTGCGGAGGTACCTCCAGGGCGCGCTGGAGATCGAGCACCTCACGATCCCGCCGTACCTGACGGCGATGTACACCATCCGGGCCGGCACCAACCAGGACGCGTACTACACGATCCGCAGTGTCGTCCTGGAGGAGATGCTGCACATGACGTTGGTCGCCAACCTGCTCAACGCGGTCGGCGGCCGACCGAGGGTGGCCGATCCGGACTTCGTCCGCCGCTACCCGGCGAGGCTGCCCTACAGCGCTCTGGACGTCGAGATCCCGCTGCAGCACTTCTCCCCGGCGGCGATGCGCACCTTCCTGCTCATCGAGCGCCCGCAGCACTTCGACGACTTTCCCCCAGCGGGGAAAGGCTGGACGTCGATCGGGCAGTTCTACGACTTCATCCGCCAGGGACTGCTCACCCTGGTCGAGGAACTCGGCGAGGGCACGGTCTTCTGCGGACGCCCGGAGCGGCAGGTCGGCCCAGAGGACTTCTACAACTCCGGCGGCGAGGCATTGCCCGTCACAGATCTGGCGTCCGCGCTGCTCGCCCTGCGGGTGATCACCGAGCAGGGCGAGGGTCTGCGCGATTCGATCTTCGACAGCGACGACCAGCTCTTCGGCGAGGATCGCCAGGTCGCCCACTACTTCCGGTTCAACGAGATCCTCACCGGGCGCACCTACGGCCCGCACGACACCCCCGATGCGCCGCCCACCGGCCCTTCGATCGACGTGCGTTTCGACGAGGCCTACCGGATCGATCCGAACGCCTCCGTCGCCGACTACGCCCGGTACCAAGACAGGGCGGTGTACGAGCACGCGGTCGCCTTCAACGACGCCTACGCCGAGCTCCTCGCCCACCTGGAGATCGCCTTCAACGGCAGGCCCCGCGTCATGATCCTCGGCGTGCCCGCGATGCTGCGCCTGCGCGACCTCGCCGAGCGGCTCCACCACAACCCGCACCCCGATCCCGACAAGGCATCCCGCGGATACTTCGCCAGCGCCACCTTCGAGATCAACCACCCCCAAATCGAGCACGGCCACAAGATCGCCTCAGCCAGGTTCCGCACGGCCAGCCTGACCGCCGGAGAGCCCGTCGACCTCTCCGCCGTCGAACCCCACCGCTCTTAGGTGCAGTCTGGATGCAGACTGCAGTAATTTCGGGCTCCATAGGAGCGTTCTGCATCCAGACTGCACGGGATCAGTGCGCGGGGAGGCGTGATGACGAAGGGCGATCGAGAGCTGCTCGACACGATCGCCGCCGAGGCCACCCGCGACGTCGAACTGATCTACCGTCGCCGAGCGGGCGGGACGCACCCGGTCTACGGGCTGCGGCTGCCCGTCGAGCGGATCGAGCAGCTCCGCCGGCTCGCCGAGGCCCGCGGCGTCGAGCCGAGCGTGCTCGCCCGACAATGGGTCATCGACCAGCTCGATGTTGCCGAACAGGCCCGGGACCAGGCCGAGGAGCAGTGGGAGCGTGATCTCCGCGCCACCACCGATCACCTGCGCCAGCTACTCGACGAGCGCCCCGGAGCGTGACCGGGTACGGGTACGGGGCCGAGATCGACGTGCGCTGGGGCGTTCGAACCCGTGTTACGCTGACCCCGTGTAGCACGGGAGGATTTCGTCGTGGCGAACTTGACTCTGGTCATTGATGAGGACATGCTGCAGCGGGCCCGGGTCCGCGCTCTGCAGCAGGGCACGTCGGTGAACGCACTGGTGCGGGCCTATCTGACCCGCGTAGCGGGAGAGTCCGAGGCGAGTCAGGGGATGGCCGAGTTCTTCGCGTCCGTCACCGATGCCGGTGCAAGCAGCGGTGGGCGCACCTGGACTCGCGACGAGTTGCAGGACCGCTCCTAGATTCTTCGTCGACACCAACGTCTTCGTCTACGCCGCCGACGAGAGCCCTGAAGAGCAGCACAAACACGAGGTCGCGTCCGCGCTGCTCGTCACAGATCCGGACGACCTGGTGATCAGCACCCAGGTTCTGCAGGAGTTCTACGTCGCCGTCACTCGCAAGCTCCGCATCCCCCTCCCGGAGGAGCGAGCAGCCTCAGCGGTTCGCGGGATGGCCAAGCTCGAGGTGGTCCAGGTCGACGTATCCCTGGTGCTTACCGCTGTGGACACCAGCAGGGTGGTGGGTATTCGTCAGCCATACCGGCGACGACCGCGCACTGGCCAGCGAGGTGCGCCGCTGGGTGGTTGAGGCTGGGCACGAGGAGGTGTCCCTGGACCAGGACCCACGTGATGGGGTCGCGGGCGCCCTGGTGCTCGCGGTCGGGCCGATGCTCGACCCAGTTCTGGCGGCCACCGCCGGACTGCGCCGCTCCATCTCAGAGTTCCTGACACATACGAAAGGACCGGCACAATGAGCGTTGAGCTCAACCACACCATCATCTGGGCCCGCGACAAGGTGAAGTCCGCAGCATTCCTCGCCCTACCTGCTGGAAAGCAGTGGGGCCCTTTCGTACCGGTCCAGGTCAGCAACGGGGTCACCCTCGACTACGCCGACGCTGCGGACATCCAGTCCCAGCACTACGCGTTCCTGCTCAACGAGGACGAGTTCGACGCGGCCTTGACTCGCATCCAAGAATCCGGCCTCGCCTACTACGCCGACCCCTACCATCGGCACCCCGGTGAGATCAACCACAACTACGGGGGCCGTGGCGTGTATGTCAACGACCCGGACGGCCACAACATGGAACTGATGACGGCGCCCTACGGCGCCATCCCAGCGCGCTGACCCGCCGTGCCCGGTGCGGATCGAGCCCAACCCACCGGGCCGAAGGATCAGCGCCGGTGACAGCCCGCCCTGAGCAGCCGCGATCTCTGGCAGCGGCATCCCGACCGCGTGCGGAACTTCCGTACCGGATTGCTCCCAGCCGGTAGCGTCCATCTGCCACACGCGAAAGCCGCCTACAGAGTGCGCAGTGTGGGCGACGGCAACCGGTCTCCAACTCCCCGACAACGTTGCCAGATGCTCATGCGGTGCATCGCCGCAGCGTCCCTGTTTTCCGACATGCCGCCTCGGTGCTCAGCACGCCGAGTGGCAACCCTGGAAAGGTACCACCGCCGTCCGCACGCTCGACGATCTTTTAGCGTTTTATGGTTTGACATGAAGTTGCAATCGGCTGCTCCCTCCTGCGCCCGCGGCGCACGATCTTGTGGGATGCCGCCGGCTCGGCATAGACTCAACGACTCGGCGCGCCCGCGACGCTCCGCCTGCGCGACCTCCCAGCAGCGACTCGCCGCCCTCCTCACGCAGTGAAGCCGGTCGACTCCGCCAGCCGCAGTAGCCCGAACGTGACAAATTCAGCACCCGGCAAAACCACCGTAACATCCACTTCGCCGCCGGTGAGCTCACAGGCCAGTACAGCCAGCATCCTTGACACAGGAGACATTTACTGCTCAAACTTATTAGATCACCCACAAGTGATCATATCGGGAGCATGGCGGAGTCCTGGGATACAGCTCCGGCTATTTCCGGCTGATGGCCACGAGCCCGGGCAAGGAGCGGCGGTGACCACGGCACAGGTGACGTTTCTCCTCTTCGATCTGGCGATCATCGTGCTGACGGCTCGCGTCTTTGGCGCAGCAGCCAGGCGAATCGGCCAGCCCGCCGTGGTGGGCGAGATCCTCGCCGGGATCCTGCTCGGCCCGACGCTGTTCCACGGCGCGCTCGCCGACGCACTGTTCCCAGAGGGCGTACGGCCGATGCTCGCGGCGCTGGCAAACGTCGGCGTCGCGGTGTTCATGTTCGTCGTCGGCCTGGAACTGGACCGCACGGTGCTGCGCGGGAAGATGCGGGTGGCGACGACGCTGTCGGTCAGCTCGGTCCTGCTGCCGTTCGGCCTGGGCGTGGCACTGGCGTTCTACCTGGCCCCCCGGCACACGGTGCCGGACAAGACAAGCTTCGTGCTGTTCATCGGCGCCGCGTTGTCGGTCACCGCGTTCCCGGTGCTGGTCCGCATCCTGCGCGACCGCGGGATGCACCGGTCCACGCTGGGTGTGCTGGCGTGCACCTGTGCCGCGCTGGCCGACGTGCTCGCCTGGTCCATGCTCGCCGTGATCATCGCGATCTCCGGGCACGGTGGCGCGGCGCACTGGCGGCTGCTGATGGTGCTGCCCTACCTCGCCGTGCTGTTCGGGGTGGTCCGGCCACTGCTGCGGTGGTACGTGGCACGGGAGGGCGGTGGGCAAGCCAGCCAAAGCATGATGGCTGTCCTGGTCGTCGGCCTGCTGCTGTCGGGCACGGCCACCGAATGGCTCGGGCTGCACATCATCTTCGGCGCATTCTTGTTCGGCATCGCGGTACCGAAGGAAGGGATGGCCGAGTGGACCGAGACGATCGGCACCCAGATCGGCCGCTTCAACGAGGTGCTGCTGCTGCCGGTCTTCTTCGTCGTCGCCGGCCTGCGGGTGGACCTGTCCGAGATCGACGGGAACGGTCTGGTGTCCCTGGGGCTCATCCTCCTGGCCGCGGTCGGCGGCAAGTTCGGTGGCACATTCCTGGCCGCGCGGGCGCACGGCCTGGCGGGCCGGCAGTCGGCTGCCCTCGCCGCGCTGATGAACACCCGCGGGCTGACCGAGCTGATCATCCTCACCGCGGGCCAGCAACTGGGGTTACTGGACGATCGCCTCTACACCCTGATGGTGATCGTGGCACTGGTCACGACCGCGATGACGGGACCGCTGCTGAACCTCATCAAGGTGGACCAGGACGCCCCGCTGGGCACCGTGCAGGTCCCCGCCACCACGCCCGCGACAAGCTGACTCCCAGGCGGCCAGCAGCGCCGCGGTGTACAAGAACTTGCTCATTCCCACGAAGCCAGGAAGCACCGACCGTCACCCCACCTCGACTGTCAGCGCCGGATTGCGCCACCCGTTGTGCCCGTAGCCGCGCTCGTTGGGTTCGGGGAACTCCGGCTGCGTCTCCCCGTTGACGTCGGTGGCCCGGGAGACCAGCCGGTATTCACCGGCGTCGGCAACGAAAGTGTGCGTGAACTCCCGCCAACCGGCGGGACCCGCAGTGGCCCGGTCCAGAGTAGCGGCCTGCCAACGCTGCCCGCCATCGGTGGAGATCTCAACTCCCGCGACCTCCGCCTCCCCGGCCCAGGCGACACCGCGGATCTCAACTGGCCCGGCGGCGACCTCGTCACGGTCGGTCGGGAAGGTGATCAGAGACTTGACGTCCATCTCCCACATCGACGGCTGGTCCGGGGCGCCCCGTACCCCGACCGGGCGGACCCGGTAGCTGGCGCGCTGGATCTTGGCGTCGGACTCGTCGGTGGTGCATGCCAGTCGTCCGACGAACTTGACCGAATTGACGCCCCAGTAGCCAGGCACGACCAGTCGCAGCGGGCCACCGTGCTCCAGTGGGATCGGCGCCCCGTTCAGCTCCCAGGCGAGCAGGCAGTCGGCCATGCCCTTCGCCAGCGGGATCGACCGCTCGACGACGTGCTCACGCGGATCGGACCCCGCCGGCAGCGGCTCGGCACCGGTGGCGGTGAGGAACCGGGCCGCGGTGACCGGGCCGCCCAGCGAGTCGATCACGGTGTTGACCGGCACCCCCGTCCAGCGGCAGTTGCCCACCGCGCCGACCCGCCACGGCGAACCCTGCGGGCCGTGCGGGGCGAACCCCCGACCGTTGCCCGAGCACTGGATGACGGTGGTGACCTCGCTGCGGCCGAGATCCCGCAGCGCCGCCACCGTGAGCTCGGCGGGCCGCGCAACGCCCTCGAACCGGGTCTTCCACCTGTCGCGGTCAGCGAGGATCGCCGGGGCGGGCAGCGGGAGGTTCTGCCGGACGAACAACGCCTGCACCGGGGTCACGAGGTCGGCGAGCCGCTCGCGGTGAGTCTCCATCTCGAAGGGGTCAACGCCGTAGACGACGAAGTCGCGCGGGTCCTTGCCCGCGGGCAGCAGCCCGGCACCGGCCTCGGGCGCGGACGAGCCCGGCCCGGCGGCGGGACTGCAGGCAGCGGCCCCGGCGGCGAACAGACCTCCGGCGCCGAGCAACAAACCGCGCCGTGAGACTCCGCGGTCCCGGGTGGATGTGCAGTATGGGATGGATTGGGCGTCTCGGGTGGATGTGGCCATCGCAGGGTTCCCCCATGTTTCGACAAGACCTCAGGTGCCCGATCATAGGCAGTCGACCGACGACGCCGATCCTGTTCCGGATCAGACAGATCCGGTCACAGCAGATCGTCGCGGGATCGGGATGGCTCCATTCCAGCGCCGCAAGCTGCTCCTGCGCGGCCTGCCTGGCCGCGGTCCTCGTTCATCTCGGCCTTGGCCTGGCCGCGCCCGCGGCCGGTGAACAGGTCACCTCCCGCGGTCCAGCCGAGCGCAGAGGTCGGCCACCTTAGCGCTCTGATGGACGGTCACGCCGCCTTCGAGACCTTCTCGGTGCTCACCCGGCTACCCCCGCCGGCCCGGCGCACGCCGACCGCCACGTCCCGGCTACTTGCAGCCAACTTCCCGCACACCCGGCATTGTGCGCCCGGCCCATGTGCCCGCTCTGACCCTGCTGCCGTAGCACAGCAGCTGGCGCTCAGTTCTGATATCGCCACAGCCTGCGAACCGGGTAGCTTGCCCGCCTAGAGCGGCAAACTTAGCGTGCCGAAATTGCCACAGCGCACGGTGCGACTAGACTCCTCGATCCAGTACGAGCAGGTGGCAACTTTTCCACATCCGCCGCCTGAGTTTGGTACGGCGCCGAACCGCAGATTTGCGAATCCTTTCTCTCGCCGGACTCCTTGGCAAGGGTCGTCGTAGCGCGTCAAGATCCAGGCCATCACGACGCGGCGCAGATTATCTTTAGGGGATACAAGTTCTACCCAGGCGTCAAAACGCTCAAGGTCCTGGCGGTGCCCGATGAGAGCTGCGAGAGCAGCCCGAGCTGCACCAGGGTCATGGGGATCTAGTCCGGGAGGCGCCGGGGAGGGCCAGGTCGCCCAGCGGGCCCGCAGCAGCCGGATAGCAGCTGGGATGAGGACGAAGCCACGGAGTGGCGGCGCCGCTAGGGTCGGGCCGGTGGTGGAGATGCGCGGGGTGTCCAAGCGCTATCCGGGGGTGCTCGCGGTCGACCGGGTCAGCGTGACGGTGCTGCCCGGTGAGGTCCACGTCGTTGCTGGTGAGAACGGTGCCGGCAAGTCAACCTTGATGAGGCTGCTGGCGCAGGTCGAGCGATGGGACGACGGTGTGGTGCTCGTCGACGGCAAGCCGGTGGAGTTCCGCGGCCGGCGCTTCACGAAGCTGGTGCTGGGCGTGTCGATGGTGCACCAGGAGCTGGCGCTGGCCCCGCACCTGACCGTGGCGGAGAACCTGTGCCTGGGCGACGAGTCGGCCCGGCTGGGGGTGCTGTCCCGCCGCGCCGACCGCAGGCGGGCCAGCGCGCTGCTGGCCCGGGTCAACCTCGCGGTGGACCCGGGCCGTCTGGTGGGCACGCTGCCGGTCGCCGACCGGCAGCGGGTCGAGATCGCGAAAGCGCTCAGCGGATCCCCGCGAGTCGTGATCATGGATGAGCCGACCGCGATGCTCACCCAGGCCGAGACCGGCGACCTGTTCGAGGTGATCGCGGAGCTGAAGGCGCACGGCATCGCGATCCTGTACCTCTCGCATCGCCTTGACGAGGTGGCCCACCTGGCCGACCAGGTCACCGTCCTGCGCGACGGCCGGGTCGTCCAGACGCTGCCCGCAGCGCAGGTGTCAGCGCAACGCCTGATCCGGCTGATGGTCGGCCGGGACATCGGCAACCTCTATCCCAAATCGGTAGTCGAGATTGGGGACGTGCTGCTCCGGGCCGAAGGCATCTCCCGGCGGGGCAAGACCGTCGACCTCCTCGACTGCACCGTTGAGGTCCGGGCCGGTGAGATCGTCGGGTTCGCCGGCCTAGTCGGCGCCGGGCGCACCGAGCTCGCGCGGGCTATCTTCGGCGCGGACATCCCCGACGCCGGGCGCGTTTTGCTGTGCGGGCGCGAAGTCCGCATCCGGTCGCCCCGGCAAGGAATCACCGCGGGCCTGGGTTACCTGCCCGAGGATCGCGCGGGCCAGGGCCTGGCCCTGCAGCTGCCGATCGACCAGAACATCACCCTGGCGAACCTCCCGCACCGCTTCGGCATCATCGACCTGCGCGCCGAGCGCAGGATTGCGCTATCCCGGCGAGATCAGCTGGGCATCACCACACCGT
>JBOHFT010000124.1:0-13241 GCA_050699815.1 Pseudonocardiaceae bacterium
GCGGGCCGTCGTCCAAGCGGGCGCGCCGCGGACGACTCATCTATCATTTATCAGGGCTCGTGAATAACCCTCCTGGTACTTGTGCTCCAGGAGGATCTGAATCGCGGCCTTGTCGCGGTTGGGGAAAATTCGCCCACCAAGAATTTGTATGCCATTGATCAGGGCGGTCCACCGTTTCGTTCGGGCACTGCTATACGTGGGCCGGACACTGCCAACTATCACGCCGTCAACGATGACCCGCCATACTCCACTGGCGTGGTAGTCGTCGGCGTGTACCAGGTCGCGCCGATCATCTGTGGCCCACTTGCCGCCAGCGGAGACAGGCGTCCGTGGCGGTTCGGGATGGCGGCGAGTGGTGTGCCTGGAGGATTCGTCAACCTTGTCATTGACAGCAGCGTCACTCGTCTCCGCTGCTTGTCGCGTGGGTTTGGGCGTCGGCTCAACCATCGCCGCGTCAAAGTCGCCGTTAACGTCCGTGCGCCGGACGAGCCGCCGGTAATGCTGTTGGGCGGCTTGCTTGCTGACCGGCGGGTCCTGGGCGGCACCGATCGTGGTCCACGATGCGGCGGCCAGTCGCTCGACCGTCACAGCAGCGGTCATCAGCTCGTCACGTGCACTCACCTGGATCTCCTGGACGCGCCGCATCCAGGAGCCGACCGTTTCCGACTGATTCGACTCTGCCGAGTCGGCCAGTCGGTTCAGCAGTTCTGCCACGTGACGCGCGCAGGCTGCCAGCTCGTGGCCTGGAGAAGTGGCGTGCTCAGCTACCGTCGTTGACATGTGTCAACCTCGAAATTGATGGTGTGGCGTGTCAACGTGGCTGCGGTGACTTGGGCAGTCGAGCGGCGAGCAGCCTGGCGGCTGTCTTGTCTGCGGCGGCCAGCCATGCCGCGTAGACCCGGAGCGTCGTCGCTCCGCCGCCGCCGTGCCCGAGCCGCCCGGCAACGGTGCGGACGTCGACGCCAGCGGCGATCAGCTCGGTGGCGCTGTAGTGGCGCAACGCATGGAGATGAGTGTCCAAACCGAGGTTGGCCGTCATCCTCGAATATCGGTGGGTGATGCCATCCGGATCACAGTGCTGCCGGTGGTCCGGGGCGTAGGAGAACACGAACCCGTCGTCGGCCAGCGTCGTCCCGAGCCCCGCGCACTGCTGTTCGGCGCGTTGCTTGTGGGCGGTCAGGATCGTGATGGTGTCCGGATCGAGGCTGACGATGCGCATCTGGTGGGTCTTGGTGTCTTTGATCAGCGTCTTGCCGTTCTGGCGGACCAGGTTGCGCCGGATGGTCAGCAACCCGGCGGCCAGGTCGAGGTGCTCCCAGGCCAGGCCGAGCAGCTCGCCACGGCGCGCACCGGTGATGAAGGCCAGCCAGATGAAAGTGCCCCAGTCGGCGTCCTGCTCCCACGCGGCACTCACGATCCTGGCCGCCTCCTGCGCCGTGGGCGGATCGGGCTTCGGGTGCTGCTGGCGCGGACGCTTGACCGCCTCCAGCGGATTGACCGCTATCCACCCCCACCGCATCGCCGCATTGAGCGCACCGCTGAGCACCGCGTGACACTCCCGGACCGACGACACGGACAGCGGCCGGCACTTATGCGGTGCGCACCGCTTGTCGCACTTGTGCTCCCGATGCGTGCGGTGCTCGATGAACGTTCGCCCCTTGCACCGGCGTCGGCAGACTCGCAGTTCGGCGTACAACTGCTCGAACGGGCGCGCACCGAGCTGCGCGAGTCTTGAAAGTGAGGTATCGCCGACCGCGGGCTTGAGGAACTTCTCGATCGCCACCCGGTAGCTCGTCCGGGTGGTCTCCTCGACCTGGTGGCCGGCCAGCCACTCGTCGAGCAGATAGCCCAACGTCACGCTGTTCGCGCTGCGGTCGCCTCCGCGACCTGCCGGCGGAACTTGTCCCGCAGCTTGATCGCCGCGTCCTCGTCCTCGGCGGAACCGGTCAGCATCACCTGCTTGCCGGTCACCGGATCCTGCCCACCGAAGAGCCGGATCTGGTACCTGCCGCCGCGCTGCCGGATGCCGGTCAGGTCCTTCGGAGCCTGCTTCGTGCGTGCCATGAGAGGCAGTCTAAGCAGCGGAATTGGACAGTTAGTTGGACAGAGATCGACCAGAGATCACTAAAAAAGACTGTTCACGCTGGTCAGGGGCGGTGGCCAGGGGCGGGGTCGAACCGCCGACCTTCCGATTTTCAGGGCTCGGGATGACAGTCCGCCAAGCCCCGCCCGCGTCCGTGACCTGCATCGCCGCATTGATCCGAACGCCGCTGAACGCGGACGGACGCAGGCGGATGAGACCAAAGATGAGACCACCAGGGCTTCCGTTGCCTCGGTCCCTCTCCCGTGCCGCCCCGACACAAAGCAGAGACGCAGCCAGTGGTGGCGTGTCAAGGCGGGCTGACCGGCCCTCTGCCAGCCTTACGCGATGGGTAGCTCGGTGCGGGCCCGGTGGGCGAGTTCGCGGACGACGGGTTCGGTGCGCCAGCGGTTGAGCCGGGCGAGGAGGTCGTTGAGGTAGTCCAGCGCGCGGGCCGAGGTCACGTGCGTGAGGACGTCCACCATCCGGTGGCCGTGCTGAACGGCATGGTGCAGATCGGGGGAGTAGCCCTGGAGGTGAACACTGCCGAGGACGGCCAGGCGGAGGGCGTGGGAGCGGGCGTAGACGTCGGTGGTCATGGTGGCGTCGCGGTTCCAGCGCAGGGCCTGGGTGGGCATGGCGAGGTCTCGGTGGATTTCGGTGGCGTCTGCGGCGAGGCGGGCGTGGTCGAGGAAGTCGATCCACGAGGGGTCATCCCCGTTGCGGTTGGCTGCAGAGCTGAGTAACCGCTCGGAGGCGGCGAGGGCGGTGCCGACCGCACGGGGGTTGCTATCACGTGCCCATATTCGAGCTTCGATCAGCTTGTAGAAGGCGAGCACTTTCGGGGTGGCGCAATGTCGGGCGCGTTGGAAAGCGCCATCGACCATGTCGATGGCGTCGTCGTGAAAACCGCGCAGAGTGGCCTGCAAGGCCATGCAGACCAGGATGTAACCGCCGAGGGGAATGTCCCCACCGGCGCGGGATTGGCGCAGGGCTTGGATGTAATGGCGTTGCGCCAGGGCCTGCTGGCCGCTGTCGAAGGCGGCCCACCCGGCCAGCCGGGAAAGCTGGGCGGTGGCGGTGAACAACTGTTTACCGATGTCGTCGCGGTATCGGCCGTGCAGAAGCGGCGCGGCTCGTTCCTTGAGGCAGACCGTGATCGCGGAGGTGCGCCAGTTGCCGCCGCCATAGCGGGAGTCCCACCATCGGGCTTCTTCTGCCGCGGCGAGGAGCTCGGTGATGTCAGCCTTGCCGACCTTGGGAAAAGCGGCATCGCCGGTGAAGGAGGCGTCGGGATCGGCGGGTGTGGTGAGCCAGCGCCGGATGGGTGTGTGGTAATGGGCCAGGGCAATTCCCCCGCTGGCATGGAAGTCACGTCGATCCGCGTGGCTCCAGAAGCGGCTTGCGGCATGGATTGCACCTGGCAGGTCGCGCGGGAAATCCAACCCCACGACGGATTCGGTGACGTCTGTGGTGTTCATCCCGATCTCACTGAGGCTTACCGGGCGGCCGAGGCGCTCGGCGAGTACCTGGGCGATGAGCGGCCGGATCGGTTCGGCGGGCATGGTGCCGCGCCGGGTCCAGTTCGCCCAGCTGGTGTGGGTGTAGCTGGTGTGCACGCCGTTCCCTCTCGCCAGCTGGTTGAGCCGCAGTGCGAGGGAGCTGTGGCTGGCACCCGATGCGGTGATCACCCGCTCCAGGTCAGGGTTGGGCGGGCGTGTGCTGGGGTTGTCCGCAGTAGTCATGAGATCCACCTCCGGCGGGCCAGACTGCCGGAGAGAGAGGGGGGGCGTGCCTGGATGTGACATGCGGAGCCGGTGTGCGTGATCCGTGAGCCCCCTCGTGAGCCCTCCCGGCTCGGAGCCGTGACCGGTTACCTGGCGTGTGGCACAGCACGCTGGTGAACGGGAGGATGCTCGTGACGACGGCCCCGGCGACCCCCGCGCGCAGCGGCGGCCGGTATCGGATCGGCAAGCGGTACAGCTTCGCCGCGGGTCATCATCTTCCTACGTTGCCCGAGGATCACAAGTGCGCCCGGCCGCATGGCCACACCTACACCGTGGAGGTGGTCCTGGTTTCCGCCACACTGCGAGGACCAGGGTTCGTCACCGACTTCGCTGACCTCCAGCCGTTCGGTGCCTACCTCGACCAGGAACTTGACCACAACAACCTCAACGACGTGTTCGGGTTCCCGCCCACGTGTGAGCTACTGGCCGAGCATCTCTACGGGTGGTTGTTGACCAACGTTGCGCCGCAGGTGGGAGGCCGGCTGGATGCGGTGCGGGTGTCGGAGTCGCCCACGAGCTGGGCGGAGTTCTCGAGGGAGCCATCGTCGTGACCGCTGACCACGTGTTGCTGGTGGCCGAGACGTTCGGACCCACCGTGCAGGGTGAGGGACCGTCGGCTGGTCAGCGGGCGGCGTTCATCCGGCTTCTGCGATGCAATCTGACGTGCCGGACCTGTGACACCCCCTATACCTGGGACAGGACCCGGTTCAACCTGGCGACGGAAGGCCGCCCCGTACCCGGTGCGGATCTGCTGGCCTGGGCGCTGGACCAGGACGTCGAGCTTGTGGTGATCACTGGTGGGGAACCGTTGCTGCAGCAACGCAAGCTGGTGCCGTTGGTGAGCGCGCTGACCGCGGCCGGCCGGCGGGTCGAGATTGAGACTAATGGGACGATCGCGCCGCTGCCTGCACTGGTGAAGGTCGTCGATCAGTTCAACGTCTCTCCCAAGCTGGCCCGCTTCGGTGCGGGGATGGCCTTGTCCCGGCGGATCAAGCCCGACGTGCTGCGGGCGTTCGCCGCGGTCGGCACGGCGGTGTTCAAGTTCGTCGTCACTGACCCGGCGGAGCTTGATGAGATCGGCGCCCTCGCCCAGCTGTATGGCTTGGTCCCGGTGTGGGTGATGCCGGAGGGAACCGACGCGATGGTGGTCACCACCCGGCTGCGGGCGCTGGCTGACCCCTCGGTACAGCGCGGCTATCACCTCACCACCCGGCTGCACCTGGTGCTGTGGGGTGATCAACGTGGCCGGTGACATCACCACGCTGTGGGCACCGGAACCGCCGCTGGCACCGCGGCGTGGCGTGCTGGTGTCCGTCGAAGGTGTCTGGGGGGCCGGCAAGACCACGGTCGCGGGCCGGCTCGGCCAGCGCCTGGTCGACGCCGGCTTCGACACCACGGTGATGCACTACGGCCCCCGCCACGGCGTGGTGGGGAAGCTATCGGAATACCTGGAGGCCGCACCGTTGCGCAATCGCAGCGGGACCGGGGGATACGCGCGATCGCATCACGCCACGGTTGATGTGCTGCTGCGGTGGTGCCGGGAGGCGTACCACCACACGCACCTGTACCGGCCCGCGCTGGCCACACACGACGTCGTGGTGCTCGACCACGGCGTGTACTCCAAGCTGGCCTACGCGCTGACCGTGCTGACGGAGCAGCATCCCGACCGCCCCGAGCCGGAGCTGCTCGATCAGATTCGGGCCAGCGTCCGGCCGTGGTTCCTGCATCCGGACCGGGCCTTCTTCCTTGACGTGCCGTGGCCGCTGGCGCGGGAGCGCGCGATGTTGCGCGGCGCGGGCGGCGGCAATCCGGGCTCAGTGGAGCGGCTGCTGTTCCTGCCCCGCTACACCGCCGCTTACCAGCAGGTCATCACCGCCCACCCAGAACGGATCTGCCGGATCCACGTCGGTGCACGCGGTGTGGAGTCGGTGCTTGCCGAGATCGAAGACCATCTCAGTGTCGTGCTGCGCACGTCGCTAGGAGCCGTCGATGGATGAGGTCTTGCTGTTCTCCGCTGGGCTGGACTCTTTCCCTGCCTGGTATTACCTCAACCAGCCCCCCGCCCTGTATGTCGATCTGGGCCACCGCTACGCCGCCCAGGAACGCACCGCGATCGCCGCGCTAGCCGATTGCTGCGGCATCAAGGTCACCATCAGCGAGGAGCTGCGGCTGGGCGCCTGGGAAGCCGAGGATGCGATCATCCCCCTGCGCAACGTCTATCTGGCGATGCTGGCAGCCCACCGCGCCGGCACGGTGTGGTGCATCGGAGTCAAGGGCGATCGCACTGTGGACAAGAGCCCGCCTGCCTTCGCTGACATGTCGGCGTTCATCACCCGGTTATCCGGGCATGCGGTCCGGGTGGACAGCCCGTTCTGGGAGATGACCAAGACCCAGATCATTGCCTGGTACCTCGGTCAGGGCTTGCCCGTCGAAAACCTGCTGCTGACGTTTTCCTGTAGCCGCTCCGATGGCGTAATGACCCACTGCGGTGCTTGCTCCAGTTGCCTGCGCCGGTGGATTTCCCTGGCCAACAATGGTGTGCAAGCGACCTTCACCTCGCCGCCGTGGGAGTGGCCGCGGGTGCACGAGTTCTACGTGCCGGCCATGCGGCAGGGCCGCTACCCGCCTCACCGCGCGGAGGAATTCTTTGCCGCGCTGGCCACCGTCGGCCTCACTACCTCACCATCTGAGGGCAGGTCATGAAGGCATATATCGCGGCTCCGTTGTTCTCCCAGGCCGAAAAGGAGTTCAACCTGCGCGTGGACACCGTCGTGCGGTCGCTGGGCATGGACACGTACCTGCCCCAGCGCGACGGTGGCGAAGCCGCCCGCCTGGTCCGCCAGGGCATGGATGAGCACACCGTGCGGCAGCGGCTGTTCGGCCTGGACTGCACCGCGATCGCTGAGTGCACGCTGTTCGTCTTAGTGTTGGACGGCCGGGTGCCCGACGAGGGGGCCTGCGTTGAGCTTGGGATGGCCTTCGCGCGCGGCAAACAGTGCTTTGGGCTACAGACCGACAGCCGCCGTTTCGGCGGCACCGACTCCAACAATCTGATGATCGACTACGCGCTCACCGGCGGCATCGCTGCCTCACTGGATGAACTAGCCAACAACCTGCGCAGCTATTTGGGAGAACTCGCCCTCCCGCTGACCCAATCCTGACTATCGATGGGAGATGTCCGCGATGCCGCTGGGTGTCAACCTCTGCTTCGCCGTCAAACGGATGCCCGAACCTCACGCGTGGGCCGCGTTCGTCCGCGAGGACCTTGGGCTGGCGCATGTCCAGTTCACCTTCGACCTGCTCGACCCGTGGTGGCCAGACCCCGAGCGCAACGTACTCATCCAGCGCATCACCACTGCGGCCCGCAGCCAGGAACTGACCATTCACAGCGCTTACGTCGGTCTGGCGCACTATGTGCCCAGTGGCCTGCTCGATCCGGACCCCGACGCCCGGCGGGTGGCCTTGCGGTGGTGGCGTCGCGCCATCGAAGTGACCGCCGCGCTCGGTGCCGACGCGGTGGGCGGGCCGTTGGGCACTATCAGCGTGGCCGACTTCGGCGACCCGGCTGCCTGCGCGGAGCGGTACCGCGACCTGCTGGATGCCGTGGATCTCATTTCCCGTGAGGCCAGCAGCGCAGGCTTGCAGGATGTTCTGATCGAGCCGACCCCGATCGCCCGGGAGTTTCCGGCCACCATCGACCAGTGCCGGCGGCTGCTGGCGGATCTGGCCGGTCGGGGTGCCGGTCGCGTCGGTCTCACGCTGGATACGGGGCACGCCGTCTACCAACCCCTGCACGGGCCGGGTGCCGGAGTCCGGGACTGGGTCGGGGAGCTGGGCTCCCACATCCGGCTGGTGCACCTGGACAACACCGACGGGCTGGGAGATCCGCATTGGGGTTGGCCGGATCCGCGCGGCACCTTCGACGTCGCAGGGTTCGCGGACACCGTGCGCGCGGCGGGTCTGGGCGAGGTGCCGGTGATGTTGGAGGTGTACCCGCGGTTCGAGGATGACGACAAGCAGGTCCGGGATCTGCTCATCAGCTCAGTGGAGCACTGCCGCCCGCATTTCGCCCCGGCTGCTGAGCCATCGTCTGGTGTGGGAGGTCCGCATGTTCGCTTTGGTTGATCACCTGCCCGGTGGGCGCCTGGCGACCGATGTGTCGTTGTGGTCGGCGGACCTGGGCGCGCTGGCCAGGGAGGTTCAGCGGATGACCCCGTACGCCGACCTGTTCCACGTCGATGCCTCTGACACCCGGTTCATCCCCGAGCCGTTGTTTTTCCCCGACTTAGTCGCTGCGCTGCGCCAGCACACGCCCGTGCCGTTGCACGTCCACCTCATGGCGCAGCGGCCTGCCGATCTCGCCGAGTCGTTCGCTCGCGCTGGCGCGGATTTAATCACGGTCCACGCCGAGGCCGACGAGGTAGCTGAAGCACTGCAGCGGATCCGTAATTGCGGCAAGGCCGCGGGGTTAGCGCTGACCCTGGATACCGCGCCCGAGACCGTCGCGGCTGACCTGCACACCGTCGACGCGGTGGTGATGATCGGCACCCCGCTGGGTACCAAGGGCAGCTCGATGCACCCGGCGGCCCCCGGGCGCATCGCCGCGATGCGCCGGCTGCTGGCCGCCGTGGGGCGCGAGGACATCGTGGTGTTCGCCGATGGCGGGATCCGCTCCGGCACAGTTCCTGCGCTGGCCGGCGCGGGAGCCCACGTCGTGGTCGCCGGCTCACTGCTGCTGGGCAGCGCTGACCCGGCGGCAACCAGCGCATGGTTACGCAGTCACGTCCCCGCGACCCCGTCGTGCCCGGCGGGAGAGCCTCGGTGAGCGGGGTTGCCGTGGCGGGGCCACTGCAGGATTGGGTCATCAGCGTCGACCTGTGGGGCACGCTCCTCACCTACGGGGACCGCGAGGCCGAAACACAATGGCGAGTGCGCGAGTTCACCACGGTGCTGCGCGAGTTCGGTCACCTCATCCCGGCCCACGCGGTGCGTGAGGCCGTGCTGGGCAGGCGCGAGGAGATGCTGCTACGCCAGCGGACCAGTGGGGAGCAACTCCCGGTTCGTGATCAAGTCTGCGCGATGGTCGCGGCGATGGGCATCACTGATGACCGCCTGGTCGACGTCCTGCTCATCCCGCACACTCACGCGGTGCTGCGGGCGTGCCCGCAAGTCATGCCCGGCGCGCACACCGCGCTGTGGGCCACCAGGACCGCGGGCGCGCGGTTGGTGCTGACCTCCAACACCCTGGCCACGCCGATGTCGGTGTCGCGCCTGATCCTTGACGAGCACGGGTTCAGCGGGATCTTCGATGACACCGTGTTCTCCAGCGACGTCGGCCTGGCCAAGCCCCGCCCCGAGGTCTTCCACACGGTCGCCCGCCGTAGCGCCACCGCACCCGAGCGGATCGTGCACGTGGGCAACGACTGGCGGACCGATGTGCTTGGCGCGCTCGGTGCCGGGTGCCAAGCGCTGTTCTTCAACCCCCGCCACAAACCCTCCCGGCCCCAGGCTGCCGATATCACTCACCTCGACCAGATGCCCGAGGCGCTGGTGCGGATGTGCACCGCGCCACAGGCCCACTCCACCAGACCGAGCAGAGCCACCACATGATCATTCCCCTGGGCGTCCGCTGCGAGCCATCCGTTCCTGCCGTCGAACTCACCGCCGCACCGTCAGGATGGTCAGTATCCCCAGCCGGTGATCTGATCGTCGATGGCCTCGCGCGGGCAGGCACCACACGGCGGCTATCCGATCTGCTGACCGGAATACCCGAAAACGGCTGCACTGCCCCGGTCCACCTGGCTGATGCCACCGCTGCCCGCGCCGCCGTGGCCCGCGGGGACAACCCCGTCCTCTACCGCGCTTACCGCGACGTCCTGCCCCCGCGCGCCAAACCCAGCGGACACGATCTGACCGGCAGTGCGGGCACCGGCCACTGGTTCGCGGACCTGGTGATATACCAGGGTGGTGAACTTCCGGGAAGCCGGGAACTGGCGCGTTCGGTCGGGCACTGGAACACCGCGGCGCAGCTGGAGGTGTTCCAGTGCCTCCGCGGCCGCATACTCATTCTCAGCAGCAAGCACGGGCAGCGTGGGTTGACCTACCAGGTGTGCGGGCCCGGCGATGTGGCCGTCATCGAGTTCGGGGCCTGGCACCTCACCGCGGTGCTGACCGGCCCGGCGACCGTGTTCAACATCTACACCGACGCCGAAACCCGCGCCCACGAACACACCAGCCGCGACGCCGCAGACCATGACGAGCTGAAATACCATTCCAGGACCGCGGTGAAGATCTCGGTCATCCGCAGTGGTGAGGGTGTCGCTCTCGCCGGGGAACTGGCGGAGCTGAGCACCTACTCACCCATCCGGCACGTCAGCGCTCCCGACTGGGCCCGCGGCCTGGTCGAACCCGAGGGCCTTGCCGCGTTCTACCAGCACGCTTCCGACACCACGCTGACGCAATTGCTGCGTCAGGCACTGATCCATGCATAACGTTCAGTTCCGTCAGGGCGACGCATCGGTGACCTTCCGCACCGATCGCGCTGAGGTGATGCAGGCGGCCATCGACACCCTCTACGGCTACCGCATCACGCGGTCCGGCCGGACCCGATGGGACATCATCCTGCATGCCGCTGCGGTCCTGGACACCGCGACAGTGGCCGAAACCTTCACCAACGCACCGCTGCGCGAGATCGGCCCCGGTCTGCACGCTCGCGCGCTGAACTCTGCTCGCAGCCAGACATACTGGGTGGCCGACCACGCCACGATCATCCACGTGGACCACGACACCGCGACCATCACCGCGGACTGCACCGGCGCGCAGTCCGCCCAGTACTGGGCAGCCCGCCTGGTACGTCAGGCCATGACCACGCAACTGCTAGCCGCCGGTGCCGTCTACGCCCACGCCGCGGCGTTCTCCCACCGCGGGCGGGGCGTACTGGTCACCGGGCACAAGGGCGCTGGCAAGACCACAACCCTGGTCACCAGTCTGCGGCTGCTCGGCGGCGACTACCTCACCAACGATCGGCTACTGCTGCACCGGGAGAGGGGGGAACTCGTCGGTCGCCCCTGGCCGGCCCACATGCGCGCCGGAGTTGGCGCCTTGCTGGCCATGCCCGACCTAGCCGATCTCGTCCCCGCGGAGCTGCGTGATCTTCCGTGGCATCAGCGGTGGCATCACCAGGGCAAGGTCATCATCGAGCCACCCGGGTTCTCCCGGCTGCTGTCTGGAGGCGCGGTCATCTCCGAGATCCGCCCCCGGCTGATGCTGTGGCCCTACCTCAGCCCGGGGAATAACGGCGCCGCGCCCGCGGCCGTGTCCGCAGACGAGGCCCACGACGTGCTGCTGTCCACTCGGCTGTTCATGCTCGATCCGGCTTCCGGCGTCAGCGGGCACATCAATCACTGGTTGTTCGGCACCGGCGCCGACGCGCAGGCCGCCGAGAACCTCCGCCACGTCGTCGAGGATCTCGCTGCCACCGTGCCCTGCTACCGCATGCCGGTCGATGGTGATCCCGCAGCACTGGCCGCCCGGATCAGCGAGCTGCTCGCCCCCATCCCGCCGGATACCACGTGATCGCCAGCACGAACAGGAGTACCCCGGCAGTGACAGCACCCCGCGATCCCACCGCTGCGACCGACCTCGCGTTGCGGGCACTGTGCTGGCCCCCGGCACCCGGCCAGCCACACCTGCCTGACTGGCCACTCCGCGACCGCCACGCTGGCCTCGGGGAGCTCATCGAAACCGCAATCCTGCACAAGGTGCTCTGCCTGCTCGCCCACCGATTAGCGACCACCGGGCTCGACCGCCACCTGCCACGCGCGATCAGCCGCTTCTTGTCCGGCACGCTGCGTGCCAATCAGTACAAGACCCGCATCTACCGCGCCGAAATCGCCCGGATCGTAGTGGCGTTCGTCGAGGCCGGGCTCACCACGGCCGCGCTGAACGGCATCGCCGTGGAATCCAGCCTCTACGGTGGTACCGGCGCCCGGCAGTTCACCGATCTCGATGTCCTGCTCGCCCCCGGGCACAGCACCCACGCCCGCGCAGTGCTGACCGGCCTCGGCTACCACAGCAGCGCACCTGAAGCCACGGCTTTCACCCGTCACATCGAGGACATTCTGGTGCCCCGCATCACCCTCGACCTGACCCAGACGATGCACCACGCCACAGACGAGCACGGTGTCCGGGAGGTCCTGAGCCGACGACGCTGGCAACCACTGCCCGGTCACCACCAGCCGCTGCCGGTCCTCGGCGCACCCGACGCGCTCCTGCATTGCCTGGCCCGCCTGGCCCGCACCACCCGCACACCGCCGCAGGCCGGCGCACCACGATGGGCGCTCTGCGCCGACGCACTACGCCTGGCCCATGCCTACGAGAACCTCCCCGTCGCTCATCGGAATCCAGTTCTGCTCGTGCCCGCAACAGCCACGGCCGGATGGGAGCGGCTACGGCACATCTGGCCACAGCTGGCAGCGACGCCGTTCCCAGCAGGGAAAAAGCCATGATCGTTCAGCTGGCCGGGCTACCCGGCACCGGCAAAAGCACCCTGGCCGCCGAATTCCTCCACCGCCTGGCGGGCCAGGCGTTACTCCTGGACAAAGACCGCGTCCGGCACGCGCTGTTCGGCCCCCAGCACACCCTCTACACCCGCGAGCAGGACGATTTCTGCGTGGCCACCCTGTTCCGCGCCGCCGCCTGGCAGCTCCGCCGCACTCCCGGCTGCATCGTCATCCTCGATGGCCGCACCTGCTCCCGCGCCTACCAGCTCACCCAGCTACACCGATTCGCCACCCGCACCCGGCAACCGCTGCGGCTCATCGAATGCGTCTGCACCGAGACCACCATCGAACAACGGCTGCACACAGACACCACCCACGGCGCGCACCCCGCCGCCAACCGCGACATCGAACTCTACCGGCGGCTCCGAGCCAGCGCCGAGCCGATCCCCGATCCGAAACTGCGCCTGGACACCGAAGCGCCCCTCTCCGGGTGCGCCGACCGGGCACTGTCCTACCTCCACCATCCCCTCCCCACCGACCCCGGCCTGCTCAACACCGCTCCCAAACCGCCACCCAACGAGGAGGCCACCGCGTGAGTCCGGACCTCACCTCGCTGATGCCCATCGCCCGGCACGCGATCGATATAGCTGAAGCACACGTCCGGACCCATCAACCCAGGCTGATCACACCCAAAGGCGATCGCGACATGATGACCGACGTCGACCTCGCAGTGGAACGCATGATCCGCGAATTCCTCGCTGAGGCAACTCCCGCGATCGGATTCCTGGGTGAAGAGCAAGGCGGGATGGATGCACAGACCCGCTGGGTGCTCGATCCCATCGACGGCACCGCGAACTTCACCCGCGGTCTGCC
>JBOHFT010000125.1:0-13108 GCA_050699815.1 Pseudonocardiaceae bacterium
CAGCACAACGGCTGCCCAGCGGCACCACCTCGGGAAGCACCCGCCCCCCACGGCAGACGGCCGCAGCAGTGAAGGTGGTGCCCACATCGATCCCAAGCCAGTAGCTCATCCTGGCGTGCCCCTATCCCTCTCTCCCGGTTCCGGAGACCACCGCCACCGGCGCTCAAGCAGATCTGACGCGGCGCTTCGCCTGCGTATCGCCACTACAGCGTGTTCTGTTAGCGATACGGAGGGTCAGCATCCGTGGCTGCCCTGCCCCGGGTGTCCGGTGGCGTTGGGGCCCCGGGGCCCTAACGCCGAGCAGCCCCCACCCCCCTAACGCGCCAGATCGGAACCCGGTGTGATCCCCGATGACCGGCGGTGACGGGGGCGCCTAACTTTGCCGCGAAGCCGGGCAGATCGCCCGGGGCGCGGGGTAGGTCAGACGCGGGGTAGGTCACGGTCGCTCGGCCCGGTCCTGCGCCTCCACAGGGCCTTCTAGCTCGACAGGCCTTCTAGCTCGACAGACTAGGGAGTCGACAGTTATGTACATGGCGCAGAGTCTGCTGGAGTTCATCCTCAACCTGCTGCGGGACAGCAACGCCAAGACCGCCTTCATCGCCGACCCCGAGAAGGCGCTGGCCGACGCCGGCCTCGGCGACGTGTGCGGCAACGACGTGGCCGACGCGATGTCCTACGTGGCGGAGTACCACCCGGTCACCTTCGTCGGCAACCGCGACGACGACCACCGCAACACGGACATCTCCCAGCATGGCGGCAACAGCCACAACAGCCACGGTTACCAGCCCGACCCGCACACCACCGCGGTGCACCAGCTGGAGTACGTCACCAACAACTACACCTACACCGAAAAACACGACACCGTGATCGACGAGTCGGTGAACCAGACCATCTGGAACGAGGGCACCCTCATCCAGAGTTTCGATGACCACTCGGTGACCGCGACGGATCACTCGGTGGCGGCGGGACGTGACATCGACGGCAACGTGGCCACCGGCGACGACAACATCGTGGGCGACGGCAACGACGTCGGCAATACAACCACCACGCACTGGGAAGACCGCTCAGCCAACGACTCGTTCAACGGGAACAACATCGCCGACCGTGGCAGCGTCGCCGGGGCCGACAACGACGGCAACGCCACCTTCCCCAGCCACAGCGACGTCGCCACCAACGGCAGCAGAGTGGACGAGTCGTCGAGACACGACTCACACGACACCTCGATCCGTGACTCTTTCAACGACTCGCACAACCTCGACTCGCACAACCTCGACTCACGCAACCTCGACTCACGCTACGAGGACTCCTTCAACAACGAGGACTCCTTCAATGAGGGCTCGTTCAATCGCGAGTCCTTCAACGACGAGTCCTTCAACGACGACTCGGCGATCACCCACACCGAGCAGAATGGCCTGCTCAACCTCAATCTGAGCCCGGCGGTCAACATCCCGGTGCACGACAACGATGTGGACCTGCTATCTCCGTAAGGTCACGACCTCCCATAAGCCGGTACTCCGACATGCCGCCGGGCTGATTCCCAGCACAGCCTCCGGTGTGTTGAGCACCACACGGCTCTGCCACCCCCCGCTCCGGGGTGGCAGAGCTAGAGCTGCTCTTCTGGGACGGGTGCGTCGATCCGCTAGCACGAGAGGCCGAACTGTGAACGCAGCAGGGCCGCCAGGCATGGACGTCGTCGACCGGGCAATCCGCTTGACCGAGGTCGGCGACCGCAACGACCTGGCGCAGCGGCTGGCGCACACCCGCGGGCGGCTGCTCGATCCCACCGTGCGGGTGCTGGTGGTCGGCGAGTTCAAGCAGGGCAAGAGCCAGCTCGTCAACGCGCTGGTCGACGCCCCGGTCTGCCCAGTGGACGACGACATCGCCACCGCCGTGCCCACCGAGGTGCACTACGCGAAGACCCCCGCCGCGGCGCTGGTGCGACGAGCCGGCAACGCCTCCGACCCGCAGATCACCGAGCGGGTCGAAGTACCCATTAACGAGCTCGCCATCTACGTGTCCGAGGCGGGCAATCCCGCCAACCGGCAAGGCCTGCTCCGTGCCGAAGTCGGCATTCCACGCCGGATTCTGGCCGACGGGCTCGTCCTGGTCGACACGACCGGCGTCGGCGGCCTCACCTCGGCGCATACCACCAGCACCCTGGCGGTGCTGCCGACCGCCGACGCCGTGCTGCTGGTCTCCGACGCATCCCAGGAATACACCGAACCCGAGATCACTTTCCTGCGGCAGGCGATGAAGCTGTGTCCCAACATCGCCTGCGTGCTCACCAAGACCGATCTCTACCCGCAGTGGCGGCGCATCGCCGAGCTGGACCGGGTCCACCTGGCCGGTGCCAAGGTGGAGGCCGACCTGCTTGCGGTGTCCTCGACGCTGCGCCTGCACGGGATGCGCACCGAGGACCAGCAGCTGCAGCAGGAGTCCGGATTCCCGGCGCTGGTGAGATACCTGCTGGGCGCGGTGGCGCATGCCGACCGGCTGAGCCGCCGCTCGGTGGCGCACGACGTCTTCACCGTCACCGACCACCTCGCGGTGTCGCTGCGTGCCGAGCTGGCGGCGCAGCGCAACCCCGAGGGCAGCACGGCGCTGATGGCCGAGCTGCAGGCCGCCAGGACTCGCGCCGAGAATCTGCATCGCCGCACGTCGCGATGGCAGCAGACGCTCAGCGACGGGATGGCTGACCTGACCGCCGACATCGAGTTCGACCTGTGTGACCGGTTACGGCAGGTCGTCCGCGACGGTGAGGCGGCGCTGGAGCAGGCCGACCCGGGTGCGATCTGGGAGCAGTTCACCGAGTGGCTTGATCAGCAGCTGGCGGCAGCCGTCACCGACAACTTCGTGTGGGCCAACCAGCGGGCCCAGTGGATCGCCCACCAAGTGGCTGAGCACTTCGCCGAAGATGGTGGCGAGTTGCTGCCCGAGCTGTGCCTGGGAGATGCTCCCACCGCGCTGGACGCGGTGCCCGAGCTGGTGGCGCCGCACGCCGACGACCCCAAGCTCGTCGCCAAGTTGCTCACCGGGATGCGGGGTTCCTACGGCGGCGTGCTGATGTTCGGCTTGTTGACCACGCTAGCCGGGATGGCCTTGATCAACCCGATCTCGATCGCCGCCGGATTGGTACTCGGCACCAAGACGCTGCGCGAGGACAAGGCCAGCCGCCTGAAGCGCCAGCAGGCCGAGGCCCAGATGCTGCTGCGCAGGCAGGTCGATGACGTCATCTTTCACGTCGGCAAGGAATGCCGGGACCGGCTGCGGGAGGTCCAGCGGCTGCTGCGGGATCACTTCAGCGAGGTGGCGACCGAGCTGAGCCGGTCGCTGTCGGGGTCCATCCAGGCCGCGGAGAAGGCCGCGAACACCGAGGAATCCGCCCGGCGCCAGCGGATCCAGCAGATCAGGGCCGAGCTGGCGCAGATCGACGCGCTGCGCGATGACGCGCGTGCCCTGCTGGCCGTCCCCGGCAACGGATCGTGAGCTCGCCGGCGAAGCCGCCGCCCGGTATCGGCGCCGCGGTCCGGGCGGTGTTGCGGCACGCGGCGCAGGCCTACCGCGACAGCCCGACCACGGCGGCCCGGCTGCGTGACCAGCTCGACCGGCTCGACGAACCGCTGCGGGTGGCCATCGCGGGCAAGGTCAAAGCCGGCAAGTCGACGCTGCTCAACGCCCTGGTCGGGGAACAGATCGCCCCGACCGATGCCGGAGAGTGCACCCGGATCGTCACCTGGTACTCCGATGCCGCGAGCCCGCGGGTCACCTTGGTGCCCCACGAGGGCCCACCGCGGCAGCTGCCGATGAGCCGGACCGACGGCCGGCTGGAGTTCGACCTGCGGGGCAGCGCACCCGGCGACGTCGAGCGGCTGCTCGTCGACTGGCCCTCGCGCAGCCTGCGGACCACCACATTGATCGACACCCCCGGTGTCGCGTCGCTGTCGACGCAGATCTCGGCCACGTCCCTGGCGCTGCTCGCGCCCGGCGACCAGCCGTCGGAGGCGGATGCCGTCATCTACCTCATGCGGCACCTGCACGTCACCGACCTGCGGTTGCTGGAGTCGTTCCGCGACCGGGTCAGCGGCGGCGCCGCGGTCGTCAACACGGTTGCGGTGCTCTCCCGGGCCGACGACATCGGCGCCGGCCGGCTCGATGCGCTGGTCTCGGCGCGGGCCGTCGCCCGCCGCTACCAGACCGACCCCAAGGTGCGCCGGCTGTGCCAGACCGTGGTCGCAGTGGCCGGCCTGCTCGCCGAGACGGCCCGGACGCTGCGCCAGACGGAGTTCAGTGCGCTCTGTGAGCTGGCGCAGGCGTCCCGGTCCGAGCTGGACGCACTGCTGCTGTCCGCCGACCGGTTTTCCGGGCCGCAGGCGCACCCGAGCGTGCCGGCGCCGGTGCGCGCCGCGTTGGTGGAGCGGTTCGGGTTGTTCGGGCTGCGGCTGGCGACCACCCTGATCCGCCAGGGCCATCACGAGCCGGCCAAGCTGGCCGAGGAGCTGGTGCGGCGCAGTGGTGTGGACGAGCTGCGGGAGGTGCTGGCCACCCAGTTCACCGAGCGCCGGGATGTGCTCAAGGCCCGGTCGGCGCTGCTGCTCGTCGAGCGCATCCTGCGAGAGCAACCCTGCCCCGGGTCCCACCAGCTGGCCGGTGAGGTCGAGCGGATCATCGCTGGTGCCCACGAGTTCCGGGAGCTGCGGCTGCTCGCCGAGCTGCGGGCTCCCGACGTGCGGTTACCGGCCGATGTCCGATCTGATGCCGAGCGGCTGCTCGGCGGGCACGGCGCCGCGACACCCAGCCGACTTGGCCTGGAACCCGACGCGGGCCCCGCCGAACTCCGTGAGGCCGTGCTCGTGGCGCTGGGACGCTGGCAGCGGCGCGCCGAGAGCCCGCTATCGGATCATGCTGCCCGCGACCGCGCGCGGGTGGTCGTGCGCAGCTGCGAGGGCATTCTCGCCCGATTATCCGAAGGCGGAAACAGCTAATGCGGGAGGCGGAGAGTCCGCCTCCCGCGCGGCATGCGCTAGCCCAGCTGACCGCGGATCGCTCCCTCTTCGCGTTCGCGCACGGTCGTATTGATCTTGAGATAGAAGTCGGATGGATTCTCGATGACGTCCAGGATCTTCCCTCGGGGACTGTAGACGCAGCCCGAGACCGTGTCGCGCTCTCCATCGAAGTACCGGTCGCTGAAGAGATCGATCCAACGCGGGCCGTCGTTGCGGCGAGGGGCGGCGCGGAGCTGGAAGTCGGTCACCGCGCCGTCAAGCCTCCTCCAGGTGGTGACATAGCAGACCGTCTCCTCGACGGGATCGAATTGGAGCTGAGCGATGCCCCGCCCGTCGCGGTCTCCGCCATCACGGAGTTCGTCACCGGTCAGATAGACGAAGAATTGTGCGTAGCCGGGCCGGTGCCCAGGGCTGGCTTCCGCCGCCGAGGCCGGCCCGGCGAGCACCAGGATCGACGAGACGGACGCCAGGAACACGCCGACCCGCCCCATTTTTCGGATGCCTTTGTGATACCGCATCGTGAACCTTTCTTGTTCAGCCCGACTCATGCTTGCGCCCCGACCGGCGCAAAGCTTAGCCCAACCCCGCCCCACAGCGAATGGGTAATCTCACACGTCTTTACTTGCACTCCGTGCGCGCATTGCCGGTAATGCCGGGGCGAATCTTCGAAATACCACCCAGTGAGGATGCAACTGTGGATATCTTGTTGCAGCGGGTAACTGCGGTGAACCCCGCGGTCCGGCCTCGATGCTCCGGGCTTCTAGGCTCGGCAAGGTGAGCTACCCCGGAGGCGACCTGCGTGACCAACTCACGCACGTCGGTGCTGAGACCGTCCGCGCTGGGCTGGTGGTCGGATCGGGCGGCAACCTCTCAGCCCGCCAACCGGGCTGCGACCAGTGCTGGATCACCGCGGCCGACACCTGGCTGGACCGGTTGCAGCCCGCCGAGTTCTCACTGATCAGCATCCCGGACGGGCGGCTGCGGGGCGGGCATCCGAACCCGTCCAGCGAGTGGCGGCTGCACACCGAGACTTACGCCCGGCGCCCGGACGTCAACGCGATCGTCCACCTGCACCCGCAGACCAGCGTGCTGCTCACCGCGTTGGGCCACGACATCGCGCTGATCACCACCGATCACGCCTACTACCTGCGCGAGATCGCCGCCGTCGGGTTCGACCAGCCCGGCACGGCGCAGCTTGCGGTAGCCGCTGCCGATGCCGTGGCCGGTGGGATCAACGCGCTGGTGCTCGGCCATCATGGCTGCTCGGTGCTGGCCGATTCGGTCGAGCTTGCGCACAAGCGGGCGGTCAACCTGGAAGAGGCCGCCCGCGCGACCTATGCCGCGCTGCTGCTCACCGGCGGGGACCCCACGCGCGTCCCGCAGGTCCCGGCGCGCTTCCTGGAGGCCGTCGGCCGGGGCGAGGCCACGGTATGAGTGAGGTCTCCCCAGGATGAGTGAGGTCTCCCCAGGATGAGTGAGGTCTTCGGCATGAGTGAGTCGTTGCGGTTGCGTCCGCCCCGTCACCTGGTGAGCCGCCGCGCGATCGCCTGGTGGACCGCGCAGGCCGCACTGGAGGTGACCGCCGTCCTGATCCCGCTGGTGGCCGGCTTGGTCGTCTGGGCCGGGGCGCGGCCATGGCTGACCGGAGTCACCGTCGCGGTGGTCGTCGTCGGCCTCGGCTACGTGCTGGTGATGCCGCGGTGGCGATTCCGGGTGCACCGGTGGGAGACCACCGAGGACGCCGTCTACACCTCGGCGGGCTGGATCAGCCAGGAATGGCGGGTCGCTCCGATGTCGCGGATCCAGACTGTGGACAGTGAACGCGGGCCGTTGCAGCAACTGTTCGGGCTGGCCACCGTCACGGTCACCACGGCATCGGCGGCCGGGGCGCTGCGGCTGGCCGGGCTGGACCGCTCGTTGGCCGACGATCTCGTCGAGCAGCTCACGGCAACCACGCAGGCCACCCCCGGGGACGCCACGTGACTCAGCTCGGCTGGCTGCGCCTGGACCCCCGGATGCTCGCTGTTACTCCGCTGCGCCAGCTTGTCGGGTTCCTGCCGGTGATCGCCGTGGTGCTGGTGATCGGCGCCCGGCAGGACATCGGCGGGCAGGTCTACGGGTTACTGGCAGGCGTGCTGGTGGTGCTCGCCGGGGTGCTGCGCTGGCTGACCACCCGTTACCGGATTACCACCGAGCGCGTCGAGCTGCGCTCGGGTTTGCTGTTCCGCACCACCCGGTCGGTTCCGCGGGACCGGATCCGCAGCGTCGACGTCACTGCCGGTCCAGTGCACCGGCTGTTCGGGCTGTCCGTGGTCCGGATCGGGACCGGGGAGCGCACCGACGGCGACGGGTCGGGTGGGCTGACCCTGGACGCGGTGTCCACTATCGAGGCCGACCGCATGCGCCGACGCCTGCTGGAGCGCCTCGGTGCCGGCGACCTGGACCATTCAGGTGTCCCGGTCGCACCGGCCGCGACCGAGCTGGCCGCGCTGAACTGGTCCTGGCTGCGCTTCGCCCCGCTCACGGCGTCCAGCCTGGTCGCGGTGGGCGCCGTCGCCGGGGCGTTCGGGCAGCTCATCGGTGAGGTCAGCGACGTCGCGGAGCTCGGCGGCGTCGGCGAGAGACTGCGCACGGCCCCGCTGTGGCTGGGCGTCGCCGCCTTCGCCGTGCTGGTGCTGGTGATCGCGCTGGTGGGCTCGGTGCTGATCTTTGTCGAGGCCTGGTGGGGGTTCCGGCTGGTCCGCGAGCTGGGCGGCACCCTGCGGACTCGCCGCGGACTGCTCACCACCCGGTCGGTGTCGCTGGAGGAGCGCCGCCTGCGCGGGGTCGAGGTGATCGAGCCGCTGCTGCTGCGGATCGGGCGGGGGGCGCGGGCCACCGCCGTGGCCACCGGGCTGGGCGGCGGCCGGGCCACCCTGCTGCCGCCCGCCCCGCGGGACGAGGCGCACCGGGTGTCGGCAGCGGTGCTGACCGAGGACCCCTCCCCCACCCGCACCACATTGCGCAGGCACCCGCTGGTGGCGCTGCGGCGGCGGCTGGTCCGCGCGGTACTGCCGGTGCTGGCGGGATCCGCGGTGGTGTGGTTGGCTGACGTTCCGGTCTGGGTGACGTGGGCAACGCTGGGCCTGCTGCCGGTGGCGGTGCTGCTCGCGCTAGACGCCTACCGCAATCTGGGACATGCGCTGACCAGCCGCTATTTCATCACCCGGCACGGTGCCGGCGCGCGCGCCACGGTGGCGCTGCAGCGCTCCGGGGTGATCGGATGGACGGTGTCGCAGTCGTTTTTCCAGCGCCGCGCCGGGTTGGTGACGGTGACCGCGACCACCGCGGCGGGCAGCGGCGCGTATCACGTGTTCGACGTCCAGTCCGCCGACGGGCTGGCCGTGGCCGAGCAGGCGGTGCCGGGACTGCTCGGGCCGTTCCTGCAGCACGACGCGCCGGGCACACTAGGCTCGCGGTTGTGAACGACCGTCTGGTGTGGATCGACTGCGAGATGACAGGGCTGGACGCCGGCAAGGACGCGCTGATCGAGATCGCCGCGCTGGTCACCGACGGGGAGCTGCAGGTGCTCGGCGACGGAGTCGACGTGGTGATCCACGCCGATGACGCCGTGCTGGACTCGATGCCTGAGGTAGTGCGCGAGATGCACACCAAGTCCGGCCTGACCGAGGCGGTGCGGCGGTCCACGGTGAGTCTCGCCGAGGCCGAGCGGCAGGTGCTGGCCTATGTTCGCCACTGGGTGCCCGAGACCCGCTCGGCGCCGCTGGCCGGCAACTCGGTGGCCACCGATCGGGCGTTTCTGGCCCGCGACATGGTCGAGCTCGACGGGCACCTGCACTACCGGATAGTCGACGTGTCCTCGATCAAGGAGCTGTGCCGGCGCTGGTACCCGCGGGTCTACTACGCGCAGCCGGCCAAGGGGTTGGCGCACCGGGCACTGGCCGACATCATCGAGTCGATCCGTGAGCTGGCCTACTACCGGCGTGCCGTGTTCGTGCCCCAACCGGGCCCGAGCTCCGAGGAAGCGCAGGCGGCGGCACAGGCCGTCACCGGTCAGACGCCCGGTCTGTGACCGGTACCCGGTCGCCGCTATCATGGTCAGCAACGCTGGCGAGGTCGGCGCATGGTGGGTGTAGCTCAGTCGGTAGAGCACCTGGTTGTGGTCCAGGATGTCGCGGGTTCGAATCCCGTCACTCACCCCACTTCTTGGGGGCGCGCGGTAGCTGCCTGGCATGAGGGGTGCCGTAGATGAAAGACGTCGAGGTCCACCACGAGCTCAGCGGGCCGTCTGACTTGCCGGTGCTGGTGCTGGCTGGACCGCTGGGCAGCACGCTGAAGATATGGGAGCCGCAGGCCGAGGCGCTTGCCGAGCGGTTCCGGGTGCTGCGCTATGACCATCGTGGGCACGGCGGATCCCCGGTGCCAAGCGGGCCGTATACGGTGGCGGACCTGGGCGTCGACGTGCTCGCGCTCCTGGACCGGCTGGATATCGAGCGGGCGGCCTTCTGCGGGCTCTCACTGGGTGGCATGGTCGGCATCTGGCTCGCCGCGGCCGCCCCGGAGCGGCTGTCCTCGCTCGTGTTGTGCAACACCAGCGCGCATTTCGATGACGTGGGGCCCTACCTCGAGCGGGCTGCCTCGCTTCGGTGGGTGGGCACGTCCTCAATAGCGCCGGAGGTGGTCGCCGCCTGGTTCACCCCGGAATGGGCGGCTGCGCACCCGGAGGTGGTGCAGCAGGCGACCCAGATGATCGCCGAGACCTCGGCTGAGGGCTACGCCGCATGCTGCGGGGCCATCGCCAGCTGGGACGGCCGCCGGCTGCTCGGCCGGATCCTCACGCCAACGCTGGTGATCGCCGGTTCCCGGGATCAGCGGACGCCGGTCACTCCGCATGCCAAGACTCTCGCCACCGCCATCTATCGGGCGAAGCTGGAAGTTCTCGACGCCGCGCACCTGGCGCCCATCGAGCAGGCCGACCGGGCCAACCGCCTGATCGCGAAGCACGCCGCCACCGGGTGAAGGCTACTTGTTTCCCGAGACCCACTGTCCCCACGGGATCTGCCAGTCACCGAAGCCGTCCCACGGCTTGAGGTCGGGGCCGCCGGTGTTGACGTTGATGACGACGTCACCCTTCTTCGCGTTGTCGAAGAACCACTTGGCGTTGTCGGGCGACAGGTTGATACAGCCGTGGCTGACGTTGCTGTTGCCCTGCTGGGCGACTGACCACGGCGCGGCGTGCACGAACTCGCCGCTGTTGGAGATGCGGGTAGCCCACTGCACCTTGGCGATGTACCCGCCGGCGTCGAGGGAGAGGCCGAAGGTGATCGAGTCCATGACCTTGGTCGCGTTGCGCTCGGTGACCACGTGCACACCGTTGGCGCTGGCGAAGTCCGGGCGGCCCATGGAGATCGGCATGGTCCGCACCGCCCGTCCGTTGATCTCGACGGTCATCTGGTGGGCCGCGCCGTCGGCGCGGGCGATGAAGGCGTCACCGATGGTGAAGTGGGACGTCCGGTCCTGCTGGCCGTAGACGCCGTTGCCGAAGTCCTTGCCGTAGGCGCGGATGTCCACGGTGACGTGGGTCCCAGGATCCCAGAACCGCTGTGGGCGCCAGTGCACCTCCTTGGTGGAAAACCAGTAGAAGGCGCCCTCGACGTGCGGGGTCGTGGTGACGGTGATGGCGTTCTCGGCCGCTTGCTTGTTCGCAATCGGCTCGTCGAAGTACACCGCGAGCGGCTGGCCCACGCCGACTGTCTGCCCGTTGAGCGGGGTTATCGACGGGTAGGTGAGGGTACGCGGCTCAATGGTTCTGAAGCTGGACTTGCTGGCCACCGGCCGGTTGTCGTCGCCGATCGCATCGGCATTGATCGTATAGCCCTTGCCGTAGCCCAGGGGCCCGGTGGTCTTCCAGGTAGTGCCGTCAGGCGCCAGCTCACCGGCGACCGGCGCACCCTGTGGGTTGGTCAAGGTCACCTGGCCGAGCTTGCCCTTCGCGGCGGTGACGGTGACGGCCGCCAGCGGCGAGACGTCGACTGCGCGATCCGGTGGATCGGTGATGATGCGCGCGACCGGAGGAGGCGGGGGCGCCGCGGTGGTCTGGCGAGCAGCGGGATTGGATGCGCTGGGACTGCACGCTGTCAACAGCGTGCCGACAACGCCGACACTGAGCAGCACCGCGATCATCGCAGTATGCCCGACCAGGCTTAACACTGTCTTCCGACCTCCAGTCACCGGACACGACTCACTCACCCGCACGGGCACCATCCGTTTCCGTGATCTACAGCAAGAGGACTCAAGGGACTGACAGTTCTTGCTGGCGCACCCAGCGGGGGTACCTGCTTATACCGACGCACGGCAGCAGTGCCGGTTGCCTGTGGCCTGACTCGGGCCAGCCGGCCCCGGCGTGCTAGCGTCCTCCACGTCGCGCGGGGATGGCGTCGACACCAGCGCCGCTAGCTCAACTGGCAGAGCAGCTGACTCTTAATCAGCGGGTTCGGGGTTCGAGTCCCTGGCGGCGCACCACCTCTGACCAGCGCAAATCTTCGAAAGAAGATCGAGTAAGTGGATCTCCGTCCATCGGGTTGTCCATTTTTGCGCTGTACGCTGCCGTTATGGCACGCAGGAAGCAGCCTCCGAAGGACCTGACCGGCGTCCGCCAGCGCGGCGGGACCTACCAGATCCGGGTCTCCGCCGGGTACGACCCGGTGACCGGGCGGCAGCTCATGCTCAGCGGCTCGGCCGACACCGAGGACGCGGCAATCGTGATTCGCGACCAGCTGCGCCAGCAGGTGCGGGACAACACAGCAGCCCGGACGAACGTCACTCTCGGCTACCTGCTCGATGAGTGGCTATCCGGGCATCAGGTCGAGGAGACCACTCGTGACAGCTACTGGCTGCTGATCAACGGCTTCATCCGTCCAGCACTCGGCGCTACTCCCCTGGCCCAGCTGTGCCGCCAAGGCCCACGCCCCTTCGAGCAGCTCTACGCGGAGTTGCGGGTGCGCTGCCGTCGCTGCCAAGGCCGCGAGTTTGTGGAGCACCGCACACCTCGTCTGCACGATTGTGACGAGCGCTGCGCATCGCATGTGTGCAAGCCGCTTGCCGTGTCATCCATCCGCCAGTGCCACGCGGTGCTCAGCGGCGCGCTGAGTGCAGCCAAACGCTGGGGCTGGATCACCGTCAATCCGTTGGACGCCGCCCAACGGCCGCGCATCCCCCAGCCACAGCCTGATCCGCCTTCGGCAGAGGAAGCAGCGAAGATCGCCAACGCGGCGTGGGCGCAGGATGCGGATTGGGGCACGTTCGTCTGGCTGACCTTCGTCACCGGTGCCCGGCGCGGCGAGCTGGTAGCGCTGGCCTGGGGACACGTCGATCTGGTCTCCGGATTGCTCACCATCCGCCGCAACCTGGTCCGGCGCAACGGCACGACAATCCTCAAGGACACCAAGACCCACCAGATGCGAGTGATCAAGCTCGATCAGGACACGATCACGATCCTTGGCCAGCACAAGGCACGTGCTGAACAACGGTGCGCCGACCTCGGCATCACGCTCGACGATGACGCCTTCGTGTTCTCCTATGCCCCCGACCACCGGCGCCACTGTGATCCGGACGCCATCACCCACCGATACGCCAAGATGGCCGCCGATCTCGGCATCGACACGCACCTGCACGCACTGCGCCACTACAGCGCCACCGAACTACTCGCTGGCGGCGTCGACCTGCGCACCGTAGCAGGCAGGCTCGGCCACGCGGGCGGCGGAGCAACCACACTCAAGGTGTACGCCGCCTGGCTCGCCGGCGCCGACACCAAAGCCGCCGACCTCATCGCCTCTCGCCTCCCCCGACCGCCCCAGATGATCGACGAGCGGACCTAACTACCCAGCTGACGCGTGGTCATCTCGTCGCCGACATCCGGATCACGATCGCCGCCAGTAAGACGACCCCAGATCCCGATGGCGACGACGACGCCGGTCTGAACCCGTCACTCAGCACCGGAACCCGTCACAGACCGGGTGAACCCGTCACGGCTGCTGTGACGGGTTCACCCGTGCCCTGAACTGCGGGAATATCTTTGTGACGGGTGTGACGGGTTCCCTTTGAAC
>JBOHFT010000126.1:0-13078 GCA_050699815.1 Pseudonocardiaceae bacterium
TCCACACCGTCACCGACGCCGACCACATCATCTACCTCAACAACGGCCACATCACCGAAACCGGCACCCACACCCAGCTCCTCGCCAACAACACCCACTACGCCCACCTCTACCACCTCCACCACCCGGACAGTCCGCAGCAGTTGCCGCCGCTGCCCGCCGGGAATGGGCAGAGCCGTCTGTGAGTCCACCCAGAGCCCCCTAGGATCGCCGGGTGGCTTCCCCTGGGCCCCGTCTCCACGACAGCGATGCCTTGCGGGTGCTGCACCGCGTCTTCGGCTACACCTCGTTCCGCGGAGCGCAGCAGGAGATCATCGACCACGTCGCCGCCGGTGGTGACGCACTCGTGCTCATGCCGACCGGCGGCGGCAAGTCGCTGTGTTACCAGATTCCCGCGCTCGTGCGAGAGGGCGTCGGTGTCGTCGTCTCACCGCTCATCGCGCTGATGCAAGACCAGGTCGACGCCCTGACAGCCCTCGGTGTCCGGGCCGGTTTCCTCAACTCCACCCAGGACCCCTACCAGCGCCGCCAGGTCGAATCCGCCTTCGTCGCCGGTGAGCTGGATCTGCTCTACCTGGCGCCGGAACGCCTGCGCGTCGAGTCGACGATAAGTCTCCTCGACCGCGGCACGATCTCACTGTTCGCCATCGACGAGGCGCACTGCGTGGCCCAGTGGGGGCATGACTTCCGGCCCGACTATCTCGCCCTGTCCGTGCTGCATGAGCGGTGGCCCACCGTGCCCCGCATCGCACTGACCGCGACGGCTACCAAGGCAACCCACGCCGAGATCGCATCCCGGCTGAACCTGACCGGCGCCCGGCACTTCGTGGCGAGCTTCGACCGCCCGAACATCCAGTACCGCATCGTGGGCAAGAACGAACCCAAGCGGCAGCTGCTGGAACTGCTCCGCACCGAGCACTCCGGCGACGCGGGCATCGTCTACTGCCTGGCCCGGGCTTCAGTCGAGAAGATCGCGGACTTCCTGGTGGGCAACGGGATCGTGGCACTGCCGTACCACGCCGGGCTCAACGCACACACCCGAGCCAGCAACCAGGCGCGCTTCCTGCGCGAGGACGGCATGGTCATGGTCGCCACGATCGCGTTCGGCATGGGCATCGACAAGCCCGACGTGCGCTTCGTTGCTCACCTTGATCTGCCCAAGTCAGTCGAGGGTTATTACCAGGAGACGGGCCGGGCCGGGCGGGACGGCCTGCCCTCCACCGCCTGGCTCGCCTATGGCCTGCAGGATGTCGTGCAGCAGCGCAAGCTGATCGACACGTCGGAAGGCGACAACGCCCACCGCCGCCGTCTTGGCACCCACCTCGACGCCATGCTGGCGCTGTGCGAGACGGTCGGGTGCCGCCGTGCCCAACTGCTCGCCTACTTCGGCCAGGACGCCACCGGGTGCGGCAACTGCGACACCTGCCTGACTCCGCCGGAGTCATGGGACGGCACGATCGCCGCGCAGAAGCTGCTGTCGACCGTGTTCCGGCTCGACCGGGAACGCCACCAGAAGTTCGGTGCGGGCCAGGTGATCGACATCCTGCTCGGCAAGAACACGCCCAAGGTCACCCAGTTCGGCCACAACTCCCTGAAGGTGTTCGGCATCGGCACGGAGCTGCGCGAGGGCGAGTGGCGCGGCGTGGTGCGCCAGCTGCTGGCCCAGGGTCTGCTGACCGTCGAAGGCGACTACGGCACGCTGGTGCTCACCAGCTCCAGTGCCGAGGTGCTGGGCCGGCAGCGCCAGGTCATGCTGCGCCGCGAGCCCGAACGGCCGGTGAAAGCCGTCGCGAAAGCCGCCAAACCCCGCCGCGCCGCCCCCATCGACCTGCCCGAGGAAGCAATCCCGGTGTTCGAGCAGCTCCGCGCGTGGCGCGCCGCCGCCGCGAAGGAGCAGGGTGTGCCCGCGTATGTGATCTTCCATGACGCGACCCTGCGCCAGATCGCGACCGAGGTCCCCACAACCCTGGCCGAGCTCAGCACGATCAGCGGTGTCGGGGACACCAAGCTGGCAAAGTACGGGCAGCAGATCCTGGACACCCTCACGGCCTAACCAAGCGGGAGCGATCCCCGCCAGGTAAGTGATGCGCTTAAGGCTGCCGTGTTGTCACGCACGTCGACTCGAGATAGCTCATCAAGGCCTCGGTGGCCTTGTCGACGTTATGCACGTCTTTCAGGTGCTCTGCCACCTGGCGCATCAGGTCATCCTTGTTCGACGCGGTGAAATGGCCGAAGCACTCCATGTGCCCGCATTGGAACTCGTGCATGACATACTCCGTCCATCGGCATTCAGCGGCAATCGCAGTGATCGCGACCACCGTCTGCACCTGACCTTCGTATGCAGAACCTTCGGACGGCAGGCCCGCCCGGTTCAATTCTTGGCCAGGTTGAGCACCGTGCGACGTCAACATCGCAACGTTCACGTCCCCTGGGGTTCCGCGGCTGGCTTCGAGGCGGGGTCGTAAGATCTCCGCGCGTGGCGATCGCCGCCTTCGCCTGGCCGCTGCTCATCCACGCCAGCGGGCTAGCTGAGCAAGTCGGCAACCGGCTGCAGCTGACTGCTCGCGGCCGCGCGGCGCTGTCCAAGCCTGCTGCCGACACCGTCCGCCAGCTGTGACGTCGCTGGGTGAGCCACGGGTTGATCGACGAGATGAGTCGGAAGCTGGGCGCGGCGGCGGGACCTGGTGCCGAGCGAGACCGGCTACGTCGCCTGGACTCGCGGCCGAAGGCCGCTGCGCTTCAGCGTCAGCGGAGCGCCTGAGATCGAGCGCGCCTACCGCACGCACTGGATCTCCCCCGAGCTGTCCGCCGCCAAGCGAAACCGACGTGAGCAGGACAGCGCGACCGGGATCTGAAGCACAGCGCACGCCGATAACCCCCCATTAAGCTCGCTGAATGGAACTCGGTCGTCGTCACCTCGGCGCGCCGAGCCTGCGGTTCACCAGCTCGATGTCGAAGGCGGCCGGATCGAACTCGGAGGCGTGCTCCAGGCCCATCCACATCACCATGTCGTCGTGCTCCTCGTCCCCCGGGTCGGCGAGGACCTCCCGGAGATGCTCATAGCCCGGCGGCCCGCCGCAGTCCTCCGGCGGGCAGGCACCCTCGCCCCCGATGCACCGGGGATAACACTGGCCCGGCTCGGCCACGCCGAGCGCCTCGACGAGGATCTCGTGCTCCCAGTCGTCGCCGAAGTCGTAGGTGTAGCTGATGACGCGGTCGAGGTCGAGGTCGCCGAATCGCACCGAGCGCTCGTCGGTGAACTCGAGCTCCAGATCCGGCAGGCCGTAGCTGCGGTTGCCGTCGGTGAAGCTGTGCAGATGGTGGTCCTGCCAGCCCATCGCCGTCTGGATCACGTCGTGCAGCCTGCTCAGCGGCATCGCGGCCGGGATCAGCAGCCGCCGCCACACGGGGGGATCCGCCACCTCGGCCAGCGTGACAGTGATCTGGTGGACGGGATCGCCGGGCTCAGGCTCCCCCCGCATGCGACGAGTCCCGCGCCGGCCGGCCGCGGTCAGCTCAGCGGAGTCCTCGGTCAGCGTCACGGCACCCAGCCGGGCCAGCGTGTGGAGCGTGCGCCAGACGTCGCGGTCGTTCATCCGGCGGGCCGTGGCCAGCTGCATGTCGGTGGCGTCATCGAGCACGTAGCGCGCTGTCACGGTGTGCCACGCCAGATCGCACAGCTCGTCCAGGCCGACCGCGCCGTCGCGGCCGTGCAGCGCGGACAGCAGCGCGCCGGCGCCGGCGGCGAACTCCGGGCGCAGGAACGACTCGCCCCATCCCGAGGGCAGGAACGCGGCACCGAGCCGCCCGAACACCTCGAACAGCGCCAGCCACAGCTGCGCCGGGCGGTCGAGCAGCGCGGCCGCCTTCTTGACCGGCACCAGCCGACCGCGGACGACCCGCACCAGCCGCGCCGCCTTGGCCCACTCCACGATCAAGCTCAGACCCAGCAGCTCCACACTCGACTTGGTCCGGAACACCTGCTCGCCGACCGCGGGATCGAGCTCGTCCCCGGTGCCCAACCGGTCGACGAGGACCCGGGCATCGGCCAGGGTGACGGCTCCCTTCTGGGTGAGCCTGCGGCCGTCGCCGACCCACCTGACGAAGTCCACCACCTGCCCGACCAGCACGGGCTGCGCGGTGGCGGCAGTGACAGGCGCAGAACTCGTCATCCTCGTCTCCCTCCGACGTCGACCGCGTACCCGGCCACGAGGTCGGGACGGACCGTACCCGTCAACGTCGCCAGCCCCGTAGCGGCCGCGCCGATCGCCGCAACCCGATCTGGACGTCGCGATATCAGGGGCCGTCCGGAGCGTCGAGTCCCATCGCGGCCAGCAGCGCGGCCGGGCCCTGCGGCCGCGGCGAGCGGATCAGCTTCTGGTAACCGGGCCCATGCTCGTCGACAGCGTCGAGGGTCTGGGTCGTGAGCTCGGCCCGAAGGCCGCGCTCGTGGTGGCAGAACCGGATGAACGCCCGCAGCAGGTCGGGTGCCTTGGCCAGGTAGGCGACCTCGGCGACGATCTTGCGGGGGATCCAGTCCTCGAGCAGGATCGCTACCGTCGTGGGGCTCCAGCGCAGCGGGTCACCCGGTCCGTAGCCGGTACCGAACCACAATAGCGACCCGAGCAGGCTCCGGTAGTCGGCGTCGTCGAACCCGGCCCCGGGCGGGGAGGCGAGGAACCGCTCGGTCAGCTCAGCCAGCGCAGCATCGTCCCATTCGGGGCGTTGGTACCCGGAACCGCCCTCGGGCAGTATGGCCGTCATCCATTCGATGAGCGGCCGGCAAGCCGGCCAGGTGTCGGACTGGCACGGCGGGAAGGTGATCGCGCCGACCTTGATCGCTTCGGTGATCCGGGCCCGGGCGTCGGCAGCGTGGAGGTCGCGCGCCTCGGTGTCCGGGTCGTCGGTGAGGTCGAGCATCTTCTCGACCACCTCGCTGATCGGTCCCGGCAGCACGAACGCGTCCTTGACCAGCCTGCCCATATTGTGGTCGATGTAGACCACCGCGGTGATCTCGTGGCTGCCCGGCAGCCGGGCACCGATCACGACGTTGTCGCCGTCACCGAGCGCGTGCCCGACCTCGAGCACCCGATCCGCGGGCCCGGTGTTGGTGAGGTCGGCGAGCCAGCGCGGCAGTGCGTCGGCCCGGGACGAGATCTCGCGGTGGACCCGGCGGCGCAGCATGTCATCACCGGAGAACGCGGCGATGACGGCCAGCAGCGCCGACGTCTCGGGCAGGTCGACATCAAGGAAGGTCTGCACCAGCTCGTCGCGGGACGGCAGCTCGGCCGCCGGCTCCGGATCGAACGGGCCGCGGCGGCGGGGGTCGAACGCGGCCAGCAGCGTGCTGACCAGCCCGAGCATGGCGATCGGGTGCTCGTCGGCGAGGGCGGTGGCGACGTTGCGCATCAGGTCGGGCTCGTCGCGGCCGACCCGTCGTTGCGGCGGGGTCGATCTGGGCTGCTTGCGGGCGACCGGGCGGACCGGCTTCTTGCGGCGTGTGCGCTTGGACACCCCGGCAGGTTAGTGCCCGCTCACACAGCGCCGTGCACCGCTGCACCGCACCAGCCCGGCGCCGTCATGACGCAGTGCGCCGTCTCAGATCCCCGCGATGGCGGCGACGGCCAGGCCGAGGACGAGCAGTGGGCCGGCGACCCGCAGGTGCACGAACGCCAGCGCAGCGAACCACAGCGGCCACACCGGCACCGGGAGCGGTGGCTGCTCAGGCCGGGGCTGGCGGAACCAATGCCATACCTTGACCAGCCGGTACAGCCCGCCCAGGGCAAGCAGTGCCGGCCACGGCAGTGCGCCGACCAGCACGCATACCACGACGAGCAGGTAGAAGCCGGCCATCATGGCCAGTGTCACGGCCCGGGCCCGCCGTTCGCCGAGCAGCACCGGCAGTGTGTGGATCCCGAGCGGCTCGTCGTAGGGGATCTTGTCGGTGTGCTTGCCCATCAGCACCGACGTGCACAGCAGGGCGTACGGCAGCGACGCGAGCAGCACCTGCCAGGTCACCGACCCCACCGCCGCGTAGTACGTGCCACCGACCATCAGCGGTCCCCACACCACGAGCACGTCCGGCTCACCCAGGCCACGCTTCTTCAGCCGCAGCGGCGGTGCGGTGTAGGCCACCGACAGCACGAACCCGGCCAGCGCGAACGCCACCACGGGCCAGCCCCGCACCAGCGCGAGCACGACGAGGATCGCCAGGTCCGCGGCGTTGACCAGCAGCACCGACACGACCAGCGCCCGGCGGGTGACCAGCCCGGACAGGATCGGGTGCGGGGCGTAGAGCGCCCGGGGATAACCCGCGGTATCAGAGCCGGCGCTGGTGTCGTAGAGGTCGTTCATCAGGTTGTTGGCCAAGTGCGCCAGCAGGATCCCGACGACGGCCAGGACCAGCCAGCGCCAGTCGACGCCCGGCGCGCGAGCGGCGAGCAGCCCGGCCACCAACCCGGCAACCAGCGTCATCGGCAACACGGCAGCACGGGTGACCACGATCCAGCGGGTCACCGCGTCGATCGGGCCGTCAGGCGGGTTGGTCGTGCGCAGGGCGTAATACCAGGCGCTCACCCGGGAACGAGCCGCGGCATCGGTCACACCGTCGAGCCTGGCACAGCTGCGGCCGGATCGGACCACCGAAGCAGTAGCGACTTCGGTCAAACCACCGCCTCGCCCACGACGTAGTCGTCCCGCTGCATGACCCGCCCGCTGCCATTCGGATCCGAATAGCGGTTTCGAGCGTCCCAACGAGAACTTCATGCTTGGTCCTCCTGGCGTGGTCCGTGCACGGGCGCTGGGGGGTAACCTGGTCGTGCCAGCGCAGCGAGGCCAGGGCTCGTTGCTCAGGGTCGGCATGCTGCCATGCCTCGGCGTCGCCGGTGGCCAGCCAGTCACCGGCGTAGCCGATCTGCAGGCCGCGGCCGACTGATTCCAGCCACAACGCGGCGTCGGGTTGGGTGGCCAGCCAGATCCGGCCGCGGGTGCGGACCACGCCGTCGAGGCAGCCACCGTCATGGTCCCGCCAGCCACCACGACCAGCTCGACGCGCTCGTTGCCCGCCATGACCCTCCTCCCACTGCTCTTGCTACCGTAACCAACATGAAAACGAGTGTCGTTACTGAGAGTGGAGGACGCTTGTGAAGATTGCCCTGGTCGGCAAGGGTGGCAGTGGCAAGACCACGCTGGCTGCGTTGCTGGTCCGTCATCTGGTGGCTGCTGGCCGTCCGGTGCTGGCGGTGGATGCCGATATCAACCAGCATCTGGCTGTCGCGCTCGGCGTGAGTGAGGCTGACGCGGTCGCGCTGCCGGCGCTGGGTGCGCACCTGCCGTTGATCAAGGATTATCTGCGGGGGGTCAACCCGCGGATTGCGTCGGCTGAGATGATGGTCAAGACCACCCCGCCGGGTGCGGGTTCGCGGCTGCTGCGCGTTGTGGAGCGCAACCCGGTCTATGACGCGTGCGTGCGGGAGGTCGGCGGCGCACGGCTCGCGGTGACTGGCCCGTTCGCCGAGGGCGATCTGGGGGTGGCCTGCTACCACTCCAGGGTGGGGGCGGTGGAGCTGCTGCTCAACCATCTCGTCGACGATGCCGGGGAGTACGTGGTGGTGGACATGACCGCTGGCGCGGACTCGTTCGCCTCCGGGTTGTTCACCCGCTTCGACGTGACGTTTGTGGTGTGTGAGCCCACTTTGCGCAGTGTCGGGGTGTACCGTCAGTACCGCGCCTACGCGCGGGAGTTCGGGGTGCGGATCGCGGTGGTGGGCAATAAGGTCTCCGATGAGCAGGACGCGGCGTTCCTCCGTGTGCAGATCGGGGCTGATCTGGTGGGCTGGGTGAGCCGGTCGGCACACGTCCGTGCCGCTGAGCGTGGTGAGATCCGGCCGGTCAGTGCGCTGGAGCCGGTCAACGTGGCCACGCTGGAGGTGATGTGCAAGGTGGTGGATGGCACCGTTAAGGACTGGGGGGCTTATCAGCGCCAGGCTGTCGAGTTCCACCTGCGCAACGCCGCCGCCTGGGCCAGCGACCGCACCGGATGCGATCTGGCCGAGCAGGTCGACCCGGGCTTCGCCCACGGCCCCACCGCGCTCGCTCGGTCGGGCCAGCTCCCCGCTATCACGCAGTGACCGCACACCGGAGGAAGCCATGTCTCTCGACGTTCCCACCGCATTGCTTGAGCGTGCCCGGCACGGCGAGGTCGACGACGCCGACTTCGTCGACTGCGTGCGGCTGTCGCTGCCCTATGCCTGGCAGGTCATCAGCGGTGTGGTGGCCGGCCTTGAGCTCGCCGGGCAGGCCGCCGAATTCGCCGACCATGAGATTCCTCCGCCCAGTGAGTCCGAGCGCGGGCAGCTGCTGCGGGCGCTGGCCTCCGACGCCATCCGCGGCGGTCTGGAACGCCATTTCGGGGTGACGCTGGCCTTCCAGAATTGCCACCGCGTCGCCGCGTTCCGGCGCTGCGCTACTGGCGGTGCCCGCTACCGGGCGTTTATCTCCGCGCGCGGCCAGCTGCTCAACCAGAGTCCCGAGCTGCGGGACTGCTGACCATCCGCCGCTCAGGGCCGGAGGGGAAGGCCCATGCGGTTCGGGGTGTTCCTGCTCGCCGCGCAGTTCCCCGGCCAGGACCACACCACTGTGCTGGAGTCCACGGTCGCGGCGGCGGTCGCGGCTGAGGAGGCTGGTTTCGATGACGTGTGGGTCGCTGAGCACCACTTCATGTCCTACGGGGTCTGCCCCTCAGCGATCACCCTGGCCGGCTACCTGCTCGGCGCCACCCGCCGGGTCGCGGTCGGTACCGCGGTCAGCGTGCTGTCCACGCAGCACCCGGTCGCGCTGGCCGAGCAGGCCGCACTGCTCGACCAGCTCTCCGGCGGGCGGTTGCGCCTCGGTGTCGGCCGGGGCGGCCCATGGATCGACCTCGAGGTCTTCGGCACCGGCCTGGACCGCTACCAGCACGGCTTTGCTGAATCCCTGGACCTGCTGCTCGCCGCCCTGACCAAGCCCCGCCTCGCCGCCTCCGGAGCGCACTTCCGTTTCCCTGACGTCGGCATCGTTCCCCGGCCACGGACCCGGCCGCACCCCGGCGTCATCCTGGCCGCCACCACCGCCGCCACCGTGGAGCTCGCCGCGCAGCGTGGCCTGCCGCTGCTGCTTGGCATGCACGCCAGCGACGCCGACAAAGCAGCGCTCATCGGTCATTACCACCAGGCAGCCACCCACCAGGCCAGCCACATCGCCACCGCACTGGCCTACGTCGCCGACAGCCAGCGCGAGGCGATGGCCACCATGCGGACCTGCCTTCCCCGCTGGCTCGGCCCCGGCCTGGCCGGATACCGCCGCGCTGACGGCGGGCCCCACCAGCCACGCGACCCCGGCGAGTACACCGAGCTACTGTGCCGCCTGCACCCCGTCGGCACCCCCGAGCACTGCCGCACCACACTGACCACCACAACCCAGCGCACCGGCATCAGCCACTTCATCCTCATGGTCGAAGGCACCGGAGACCGCACCCGCACCCTCACAAACATCACCCGCCTCGGCGCCGAAGTCCTCCCCCACCTGCGAGACCGCACCGTCGGCGCGACGCATTCAGCGGGCTCAGCGGGGCTATCGAGTGCCGATTTACCCCGCTGAGCCCGCTGAATGCGCCTTGGCCGACGGACCGCTGGCGCGCAACTGAAAGGTGTTCGATGTCTGGCAATGACGATGCGGTGGCCCAGTACATCGCCGGGATGCGGGAACTGTGGGGGTTGGCCGATTACGGGGCGATCGCCGAGCGGCTGGCACCGGCCGCGGCCGCGCTGGTCGGCGCTGCGGCGCCCGCGGTGGGCCGCCAGGTGCTGGACCTGGCCGCGGGCCCCGGGACCGTGGCGCTGCTGGCCGCCGAGCAGGGCGCGCATGTCACCGCCTGCGATCTTTCACCGCGGATGGTCGAGCTGGGTCGGCAGGCCACGACCGCGGCGGGGCTGGCGGTCGACTGGCACGAGGCCGACGCCGAGGCCCTCCCGCTCGCCGACGGCTCGTTCGACATCGTGCTGTCCTCCTTCGGGCTGATCTTCGTGCCCAGACCGGCGGTCGCGCTCGCCGAGCTGCGCCGCGTCCTCGTCGCCGGCGGGCTGGTCGGGTTCACCGCGTGGACGCCCGACGGATTCATGGGCGCGATGACCAAGCTCATGCGGCACTGGCTACCACCACAGCCCGGCATCGCCGACGTCATGGACTGGGGACGGGCGACGGTGGTGCACGAGCGGCTGACCGCGGCCGGTCTGACGCCGGTGCGGACCCAGCGCCACACCCTGCCGTGGCGGTTCGACTCTCCCCCGGCAATGACCGAGTTCCTGCTCACCCACTCCCCCGTCCACCATCTCACCGGCCCGCGCGCTCGGCGCGCAGGCCGGTGAGATGTTCGAGGCGGTCGAGCGGCTGGCCAGCCCCGACGGCGGCCCGGTCCGGATCGACGCCGAGTATCTCCTGGTCATCGCTCGAGCCGGGTAACCGACGGCGGAACCGGATAAACCATGGACGAGAAGGTAGACGGCACGCGGCTGAGCGGAGTCCCGGAGACGACGCTGTGGACCCTGCACAACCGCGCCAGCGAGGCGGCCCGCCCGGACGCACTGATCCACGACCCATGGGCCGTTCACCTGCGCGGCAACATCGACCACCCCTACGAACGCGCCTTCGGCAAACCGTCCCAGAGTCACCCGTTGCGCGCGCTGCGCTTCGACCACGCGATGCGCGAGTTCCTCGCCGAGCACCCCGGCGCAACCGTCGTCTGCCTCGGGGAGGGCCTGGAGACCGGTTTCTGGCGCATCGCCGACGCCGGCGTCCGCTGGGTGTCGGTGGACCTGCCCGAGATCATCGCCCTGCGCCAGCAGTTGCTGCCCACCGAGCCCCAGGTATGCAACATCGCCCTGTCCGCGCTGGACCGGTCCTGGATGGACGCCGTCGAACCGGACGCTGACGTCCTCATCAGCGCGCAGGGCCTGCTGATGTCCCCGCCCGCCGACGTGTTCGCCCTGATCACCGACTGCGCACGACGCTTCCCCGGCATCCAGATGATCTTCGACACGATCCCGCCCTGGCTCAGCAGACGCACCCTCCGCGGATGGAGACTCTCCCCCACTTACACCACGCCGCCGATGCCATTCGGCATCACCGTGCCCCAAGCGTGGTGGTGCTGGATCCGCCGCGCAAAGGAGCCGGACGCGCCGTCGTCGATCTCATCGCGGAACGCTCTCCAGAGCGGGTGGTGTACGTGGCGTGCGATCCGGCTGCGCTGGCCCGCGACCTCGCGACCTTCGCCGAGCGAGGCTACCCGCTGACCGAGCTGCGTGCCTTCGATGCGTTCCCGATGACTCACCACGTCGAGTGCGTAGCCCTGCTGAGTCGTTGAGTCAACCGCGGCGCCTTGTCTCATTATTGGCGTCCGTGTGCTCTGCAGGCACGCACGGATCAGCGCGGAGCCTGCCAAACGGGTCCGGCCAGGTCCGCCACTGCTGCTCGCCGGCCGCCAGCTCAGCGTCGGTGATCAGGGCGGCGTCCAGCGCGGCGGTGATGACTTTGGGGTCCGCGGTGTGGTATATCGCGATGATTGCCTGTTCACGGTCCTCGAACTGGTCATCCCACCGCAGCGACGCCATCAGCGCCCGCTCGACGTTGATGTTCGACCAGTCCGGCACGGCGCCGAGCCACCGCCCTGCCCGGGCGATACGCAGGCCACCACCGGCCGATTCCAGCGCGAATGCCTCGTCAGGTTGGGTCGCGACCCACATCCGTCCCCGCACCCGGACCACGCCCCGGAGCAGCACCTGCAACGCATCGTGCAGCCGCCCAGGATGAAACGGCCGACGGGCACCAAAGAACGCTGTGCCGACGCCGTGCTCCTCGTCCGACGGGTGCAGGAAATGGGTCAGCACCGCATGTGCATCATCGACCCGACCCCGCCTCGAGTTCAGCGGCACCGCTGCCAGCAATGCCTCGACGTCGAGCCGGGCTGCCCGGACCCGCGGCGCTACCGGAACCAGGCGGTCAAGCACGGCGTCGACCCGTCGCGCGGTGTCTACATCCGCAGCAGCACCTGCTACGACGACCGCGTCGGCGAACTCGACCTGTCCGACCGCCAGCTGCGCCACCGTTCGATCATCCTTCAGCCCCACCGCAAGCCGGCGCGGCGCGAGTCCCTGGTCGCCGGTGGCGTCGGCGAACCAGCACGCCGCGTCCACCACGGTGAGCACGGTCTGCACCGTCACCACGTCGGCCACCAGGTCGCCATCGATGACCATGTTTGCCAGAGCACAACACACGGTCTCGGGTTCCATCGTGGGGTCGAGGTGAAGCACAATCCGATGGACGTCCACCGCGGTGGACAGGCTGCGCAACACGGGTAGCAATTCCTCGCGCAGTGCGCACGACACGCAACCGTGCGCGAGTTTCAGAGCGGTTGTGTCGTCCTCCGTGCCACGGCGGATCCGCCTGACCAGCATCCCGTGCGTTATCTGGGCCAAGTCGTGGTGGACGACCGCGGTGCACGCGTCGAGCAACGCGTCGGCCACGTCACGGACGGCAGCCGTGGCCAGCCCGGCCACGATGACTACCGGTGTGCGAGCGGTGTTCGGCACCGGCTCCTCCTCCAGCTAGCATCGGCTCCCATCCCGACTTCCGACAGTACCGTAAAAGAAAACGGTTGTCGTTATCAAATCGCCCCCAGGCTGCTCGGTGTCGAACTCACATGTGCGCATGTCATCGCACTACGCGCACGCCGTGCCCCGCCCACATGGCACCATTTGCAGCTCCCAGCACCCCGCGGACCACCAAATGGAACCATTAGCGGCCCCGAGATCACCACCTATCGGCAGTCTACAACGAGGTGAACACCGGGAAAATTCACGCTCAACCGTTTACCTGGCATTAATAATGCAAGACACCATGAGGGTTATTCACGAGCCCTGATAAATAATAGATGAGTCGTCCGCGGCGCGCCCGCTTGGACGACGGCCCGCTTCTCGAAAGAATTGGGTTGCCAGACTCAATTCGAAAGAAACGGACCGTCGAGAATGTACCATACCACAGGGTT
>JBOHFT010000127.1:0-13019 GCA_050699815.1 Pseudonocardiaceae bacterium
CCCACAACCAGGGGAGGCCCATCACAGCAAGGCCCGATCACCGTTATGGTTAGGGGAGTGTCGGAGCGGATGCCCCAGTCGCGGATATCGCAGTCGTGGACGCCGGGTTCACAGCCACAGCACGCCTCGGAACCGCCGTCGGGGCTGAGTGCGGTCATCAGGCGGCGGATATCCCGCGACCCGCACGCGGCGCGCCTGGTCCAGGCGGTCTGGTCGCGGCTCGCCGAGGTGGAACTCGCCGGTCACGATCCCGGCGTGCTGGCCGCACTGCGCTACGCGCTGATGGTGCATCAACCCACCCGCCGCGGCACCTGCCGAGCCTGCCAGTGGCGTACGTGGCCCTTCGGATGGCGGCGGCGGCGCTGGCCATGCGCCACCTGGATACAGATCCGCGCCGAACTGCTCGGTGGTGGAGTTGTGCCGCCAGTGTGCCCCCAGCACCGGCGGATAGCCGGGCACTGAGGACCTGATGCGCTCCGGCCCCGCAGTGCGGCGACAGTAACCGCACAGCCATGAGCACCACGTTGCTGCTGGGTGGGCGCCTCCCGTCGGTCGGCGGGGCCACCGCGCTCGCCGTCGTTGCCGCAACAGTGGCCTGGACCGGGGACGACAGCACCGGCCGGGTTCGCTTCGGCGCCGCCGACGAGGTGCTGGAATTGCGCGGCGCGCTGGTCACCCCGGCCTTCGTGGACGCGCACGTCCACGCCACCTCGGCTGGCCTGCTTGCCGCCGGGCTTGATCTCACCGGCTGTGCCACGCTCACGCAGTGCCTGGACCAGGTTGCGCAACGGGCGCGCCCGGGCACCGTGCTGTGGGGCCACGGCTGGGACGAGACGTCGTGGCCGGAGCGCCGCCCGCCGACCCGCGCCGAACTGGATCGGGCATCCGGTGGCACGGCGGTGTACCTGTCGCGGGTCGACGTGCACTCCGCCGCGGTGTCCTCAAGGCTCCTGGAGCTGATCCCGGAGGCGGTCGGCGCGCCCGGCTGGGCGGCGCAAGGACCGTTGACCCGCGAGGCGCACCACCACGCCCGCCGGGCCGCCCAGGAGTCGATCACACCCGGTCAGCGTCGTGACGCCCAGCGCGCCTTTCTCGCCGGTGCGGCAGCCCGCGGGATCGCCGTCGTGCACGAGTGCGCGGGCCCGGACGTCTCCAGTCTCGACGACCTCGCCGACCTGCTGGCAGCCGACCACGGCGTCGAGGTGATCGGCTACTGGGGCCAGCCGGTCACCACCGCCGGGCAGGCCCGCGAACTGCTCGCGGCCACCGGGGCCCACGGGCTGGCCGGTGACCTGTGCTGCGACGGGGCGATCGGCTCGCGAACCGCCGCGCTGCGCGCACCCTACGCCGATGCGCCCGGTACCTGCGGCGCGTCCTATCTCGACGCCGAACAGATCGCCGCGCATGTCAGGGCCTGCACCCTGGCTGGCACCCAGGCCGGGTTCCATGTGATCGGGGATGCCGCGACCGACGCGGTGGTCGCCGGCTTCGCCGCCGCGGAGGCCGCCGTTGGCACCACTGCGCTGCGGCGGTGCACGCACCGGCTCGAGCACCTGGAGATGGTGGAGCCCGATCAGGCCCGGCAGCTAGCGCGCTGGGGTGTGGTGGCCAGCGTGCAGCCCGCCTTCGACGCCGCCTGGGGCGGTCCGGAGGGGATGTATGCGCTGCGGCTGGGAGCCTCCCGAGCGGCCGCAATGAACCCCTACGCGCTGCTTGCGGCCGCCGGTGTGGTGCTGGCATTGGGTTCCGACGCGCCGGTCACCCCGGTCGACCCGTGGGGCGCCGTGCGCGCCGCGGTGGAGCATCGCAGCCCCGCTTCGGGGATCGGCGAGGGGGAGGCGCTCGCGGCGCATACCTACGGTGGGTACCGGGCCGCGGCCACCGCCGACCCGCTGGCCGGCCTGCTGACCCCCGGCGCCCCGGCGTCCTACGCGATCTGGGACAGCTCCAATTCGATCGAACCCCCGTGGGCCGCGCCCCTGCCCTGCCTGCGCACCGTGCACCGCGGCCGGATCCTCTACGAGCGCGACGGCGGGCCAGCCGATGACGCCCGCAGTGGCCGGACCGGGGGACCGTAGGCTGATCGGTGTGGCTGCGCCGACGGTGACCGCGGACGACCGGCCCGCCCCGGAGCCACGCCGCGCCTGGAGGCATGGGGCGGCTCTGCTGCGTACGGCGAGCGCCGCCGGTGCCGGGCTGCTGCTGTACGCCGCGGCCCCGCCGCGCGAGCTGTGGTGGCTCGCGCCGGTGGCTTTCGCGGTGCTGTGGGTGGTACTGCACGGGCGGCCAGCCCGATCCGGGTTCGGCTACGGGTTCGCCTTCGGGCTCGGCTTCTTCGTGCCGCTGCTGCCCTGGGTCGGCGAGTTCGTCGGACCGCTGCCATGGCTGGTGCTGGCCACCGTCGAGGCGCTGGCGCTGGCGCTGGCCGGGGCCGGCGTGGCAGTGGTGTCCCGGCTGCCTGCCGCGCCGGTGTGGGCAGCGGGGGTGTGGGTAGCGGCCGAGGCGCTGATCGCCCGGGTGCCCTTTGACGGCTTCCCGTGGGGACGGGTCGCGTTCGGGCAGCCGACCGGGGTGTTCCTGCCAGCGGCGGCGATCGGCGGGGCACCCTTGCTCACCGCGGCGGTGGTGCTGTGCGGGTTCAGCGCGGGGGAGCTGGTCCGGCGGGCGGCCCGGGGGCAATGCCGCCCGGCACTCGCAGTGCCCGCGCTGCTCGCGGCCGCCCCGGTGATCGCCGGCCTGGCCGCGACCCTGCTGGTGCAGACGACCGCGACCAGCGGCGAGGTCGTGGTGGCCCTGGTCCAGGGCAACGTGCCCCGCGCCGGGCTGGACTTCAACGCCCAGCGCCGCGCCGTGCTGGACAACCACGCCGCGCGCACCGAGCAGCTTGCCGCCGACGTCAGCGCTGGCCGGTACCCTCAGCCGGCGCTGGTGATCTGGCCGGAGAACTCCTCCGACATCGACCCGCTGCGCAACCCGGATGCCCGGTTGGTGATCAACCAGGCAGCGCGCGCAATCGGCGCCCCGATCCTGGTCGGCGCTGTCCTGCTCAACGACGGACGCGCCACGAACACCGCCATCGTGTGGGATCCGCGCACCGGGCCGGGTGAGCGGCACGACAAGCGGCGGCTGCAGCCCTTCGGTGAGTACATGCCCTACCGGGACTTCTTCCGGCTGTTCAGCCCGTACGTCGACCGGGCGAGCAACTTCGTGCCGGGCGACGGCGACGGCGCGGTGGACCTCGGGTCGGTCAGGGTCGGGATAGCCACCTGCTACGAGGTGGTCTTCGATGATCTGGTGCGGCACAGCGTGCGGTCCGGAGCCCAGCTGCTGGCCGTGCCGACCAACAACGCCACCTTCGGCCTCACCGAGATGACCTACCAGCAGCAGGCGATCTCCCGGGTGCGGGCGGTGGAGCACGGCCGGGCGGTGCTGGTGGCCGCCACCAGCGGAGTCAGCGCGGTGATCGCCCCGGACGGCACCGTCGAGCAGCACACCACCCTGTTCACGCCGGACGTGCTGGTGGCGCGGGTCCCGCTGCGCTCCGGTACTACGCTGGCGACCCGGCTGGGCCCCGCGCCGGAGTGGTCGCTGGTGGCGCTGGGCGTTCTGGGGGTAGCTGCAGGCGCCCTGACCCGGCGCGGGAGGCCGATACCGTGAGGCCACCGGCCCGGGGTTCGGCGGCCTCACGGAACCCGGTGCGGCTCAGGCGGAACGGGAACGGCGACCGCGCAGTTCGGCCAGCCGCTCGTTGAGCAGCTCCTCGAGTTCGGGGATGCTCCGTCGTTCCAGCAGCATGTCCCAGTGCGTGCGCGGCGGTTTGATCTTCTTCGGCTCCGGATCGGCACCGTCGAACAGCCTGGATTCGTTGCCGTGCAGCCGACACTCCCAGATCGCCGGGGGCTCGGCATCGTCGGCGAACGGAACTTCGAACTCGTGGCCCTTGGGGCAGGCGTAGTGCACGGACCGGCGGGGAGCGAGATCGTGGTCTCGGTCGGTCTCGTAACTCACCGTTCCCAGACGGCTGCCACGCAGGACGCGATCGGCCATGGCCTCATCCTTTCTCCGGTCGGGGACCACCCGATCCCCGGGGTCCAGCTCACCGAGTGCAACGCCGTGGGGACGCCCGACGTTCCCGGACCGCGGACGGTCCAGGACGGTTACATCTCGCATCGTCCAGCCACAAAGAATTCCCCACAAGGAGTGAATCGTCAGGTGAAGGATACGCGTTACCTAGCTATGAGGTGCACTAGGTCTCTCGTTCGGGTCAAACTGCTGCCCCGACCGGACAAGTGGGCCGCTAGACGACGGCAGGCTCGGGGTTGCCCGCGGCCCGGATCGCTCGGCGCACCGGCACCAGGGACACCAGCATGAAGCCGATGAGGAAAAACGCCACCAGGGACACGATGGCCGGCCGGAACGAGCCGGTGGCCTGCCCGACCGCAGCGAACAGCAGCGGGCCCAGCGTCGAGGTGGCCTTCTCGCCGACCTCGTAGACCGAGAAGTACTCCGCTTCCCTGCCCGCCGGCACGAGCTGGCTGAACAAGGACCGGGACAGCGCGTTGGTGCCGCCCAGCACCAGCCCGATACCCACCGCCACGGCGGAGAACTGCAGCTCATCGCCCGCCCGGACGAAGTAGGCCGCGGCGATCACGCCGATCCACACCACCAGGCTGCCCATGATCGTGCGCTTGGCGCCGAACCGGCGCGCCACCCGCCCATGCAGCAACGCCCCGAAGAACGCCACGAACTGCACTATCAGGATCGTGCTGATCAGCGTGCCGCGTTCCAGCCCCAGCTCCCGCTCACCGTAGAGGCCCGCGACGTTGGCCACCGTGGTGATCCCGTCGGTGTAGATCAGGTAGGCGGCGAGGAACCCCAGCGTCAGCGGGTAGCCGCGGGCCTCGCGCATCGTGCCCCGGAGCTGGCGGAAGCCGCCGACGAGCACCGCGGCGCCCCGCTCGGTGCCCTGCGGGGCCTGACGGCGGCGCAGCCGGGACAGCGGGATGAGGGTGAATGCTGCCCACCACAGCCCGCTGGTGAGCAAGCACACCCGCACCGCATCGGGCTCGGACAGCCCCAGTGCGCCGCGCCCGAGGTAGATCGCCAGCTGGGCGACCAGCGCGGTGCCCCCACCCAGATAGCCGAACGCCCAGCCGCGGGAGGACAGCCCGTCGCGCTCATCGGCCGTCGTGATCTCGGGCAGCACCGAGTAGTAGACGACCACCGAGGCGCCGTAGCCGAGGCTGGCCACCAGGAACAGCCCGACGCCGAGCTGCCAGTTGGTCTCGGTCACCAGCGCGAGCAGGGCGGTCGCGCCCGCTCCGGTGAAGGCGAACAGCGCGAGCATCCGCCGCTTGTTCTGGGTGCGGTCGGCGATGGCGCCGGTCAGCGGCAGCACCAGCACTTGCAGGGCGGTGGACAGCGCAAGCAGGTACCCCCACAGCGAGCCGGCCGGGAACTCCAGCCCGAGCAGCGAGATGTCGCAGTCGACCAGGGCATTGCCACCGGGGCACTGCTGACCGGCTGTCTTCGCGTCGTTCTCCGCCACCGAGGTGAGGTAAAGCGACAGGAACACGGTGATGATCGAGGTGGGGAACACCGAGTTCGCCCAGTCGTACCAGCACCAGGCGCGTTGATCGCGGCGGCGCCCGGCCTCGTCGGGCTGGTCTATCGGCTCGCCCACGCTAGTGGGCGTCCGCATCGGCTCCGGGCCAGGCCCGCCGAGCCCGGAGCACGTCGCGCAGCACATCCGGCCGGTCGGTGATCAGACCGTCGACGCCGAGATCAAGCAGGGCTGTCAGCTCCGCCGCCTGGTCCACCGTCCACACGTGCACCTCCAGGCCACGGCGGTGGGCATAGCGCACCAGCGGGCGGTCCACCACGGTGATCCCGCACTGGCGCACCGGCAGTTGCGCGAGCTGCCCCCGGATCGGCGGCCCGACGGGCAGCGGCAGCGCCGAGCGCAGCCGCAACGCGATCGCCGACGCGATGCCCATCGAGGTCAGCAGCTGCCGCCCGGCCGCCGCGCGCAGCCGTTGCAACCGGGCTTCGGAGAACGACGCGAGGCACACCCGGTGCCACTGGCCCGTGCGGCGCAGCAGCTCCAGCACCGGAATGGCCGCCGAGTCAGCCTTGACGTCGACGTTGAGCAGGGCCTGCGGGAGCTCTTCGAGCAGGTCGGCCAGCCGGCAGACCGGCTCGCGGCCGCCCACCCGCGCGGTGCGCACCGCCGCCCAGTCCAGCTGCTCGACCTTGCCGGAGCTGTCGGTGGTGCGGTCCAGCGTGGCGTCGTGCAGGACCACGACCACGCCGTCGCGGGTGGCCCGGACGTCGGTCTCCAGGTAGCGGTACCCCTCCGCGGCCGCGCGGCGAAACGCAGCCAGCGAGTTCTCCAGGTCGGCCAGCTCACCGAGGTGCCAGCCGCGATGCGCGAACGCCCGCGGAAAGGGCCCCTCCAGGAACGGGTGCCGGGGCGAGACCACGCCACCATTGTGCCGCGCCGGGGCCGGTGTCACCCTCGGTTAGGCCAGAGCCAGGCCGAGGGCCTCAGCGGTCTGCGCTTGCCGCTGGCCGCAGGTGACGAATTCCAGCGGCTTGTCGGCCGCGAGGTTCGGTCGCGGTGGTCGCCGCGACAGCCAGCTGGATCGCATCCAGGGTCCGCACGGGGTGGTCTAGAACGAGTTGCCGTGCCCGGGGGAGCACGATGCCGGGGTCCAGCGCGAGCAAGGCGATCGGACCGTCCGGTCCACAGTCCGCATCGGCTCTGGCCAGCAGCCAATCCGGCCGACGCAGCCGTCCCGAACGTGCTGCGGTACTGAGCGCGCTCGCCAGCTCGACTCGGGTGAGCTCGCTAGTGACCACCGGCTCTCGGCCCTCCAGCAGGAGCGCCCGAAGTCGTTCGTGGTCTGCCTCGTCAACGAGATAGCAGCGAACCAGGGCGGAGGTGTCCGCGTAACGAACGCTCACCGCGCATCGCGCTCGGCCCGCAGTGCATCGCTCACCGCGGTGCCCGAGCCACGGTTGGCGTCGAGTACGTCATCCAAGGTGGGCGGCCGCTGCATGGGTACCGGGGGGAGGACTCGCAGGCATGCCCGTTCCAGGCGGCGCCGGAACGACTCACGTCGGTCCGTGACAGCGTCCGCCAGGACCGCTGCCACGAGGTCATTGAGAGACTGGCCCTCCTGTGCGGCATGCTCTTTGAGACGCCGGTGCAGATCGTCGTCGCGCGACGCACCGGTGGCGTCATGCACGGCGCTGATTCCACCACGGCCCCACGATTTCTCCTCGGTCGCCAGCGCCAGACGACGATCGCGTTCGTTCAAGCGAGGCAACAGATCCACCAAACACGCTTCCATTGCCCGGAACAGTTCGTCATCCCTGATCGCCATGCGTCAATTTTTTCACGCGACCCAGAATATCTATCGGAACGACATGCGGCGCGGCGAGAGATTCACCAAATTGAATTAGTTATTTAATTACCGTTACTAGGTCCGTTCAACTCGGTGGAAGCCTGCAAGGGCGGCGAGATCGTCCGGGGTGAGGTCCAGCCGGGCAGCCCCCATGTTCTCCTCGAAGTGCTCGATCGAGCCGGTGCCCGGAATCGGGAGCATCGTCGGGGAACGCGCCAGCAGCCAGGCGAGCGCGACCTGAGCGGCCGTCGCGCCGTGCGCCTGGGCGATCCGGTCGAGCCGACCGCCGGGAGCCGCGAGCTCGCCGGTCGCGAGCGGGAACCACGGCAGGAAGCCGAGCCCTTTGCGCTCGCAGGCATCCACGAGGTCGTCCGAGCCGCGATCGGTGAGGTTGTAGCGGTTCTGGACGGACACAACGTCGGCGATGCCGCGTGCCCGTGTGAGCTGGTCGGCCGAGACGTTGCAGACGCCGATGTGGCGCACCAGCCCCGCCCCCTGCAGCTCGACCAGTGCCCCCATCGACTCCTCAATCGGGACCTGCGCGTCAACGGCGTGCAGCTGGTAGAGATCGATCCGCTCGAGGCGAAGGCGCCCAAGGCTGGCCTCGCACGCCGCGCGCAGGTGCAACGGCCTGCAGTCGGGGCGCCACCGGTTGGGGCCGTCCCGGAGAAGGCCGCCCTTGGTGGCGATGACGAGGTCAGCCGGGTAGGGGTGCAGGGCGTCGGCGATCAGCAGCTCCGAGACCTCGGGGCCGTAGGAGTCGGCCGTGTCGATCAGGTTCACGCCGAGGTCGAGCACACGGCGCAGCACAGCCTTGGCGCCGTCGCGGTCGGGCGGCTCGCCCCAGACACCGCTGCCGGTGATGCGCATGGCCCCGTAACCGAGCCGGTGGACGGGGAGATCACCGCCGAGCAGGTACGGAACCTCGGTCATGGACACCTAACCTCCGGGTTGCGATTCAGCTTTCATGGTGCCTGTCTCCACCCTCGCACAAAACCTCGGCACCACTCGTAACCCTCTGGAACTGCGACAAGCATCCATGTGACGCTATATGGGTGCCCTGGGACTGCGACAAGCATCCATGTGGCGGTTCGCGGGTGCATGGAGTGAGCTTGGGCACGTATTGCCACTCACGGATACGTGTGCTACCGGGGTAGGTAGCACACGTATCCTACGCGCCTGCATTCCCGAGAATTTTGTGGTGCCGCTGGGGCAACCAGGCCGATCTTCACACTGCCGAGGGGACCGTTACTGTGTGTTCAGCCATATGCACCGAGGGGGAAGCGGTGATCTGCCATGAGCGATGAGCACTCCGATGAGATCAGTGGGCGGGCAGGCGATCCTCCGCCCGTCGATCCTGCGCTGTTTTGGCGTGAGGACGTGCGCCGGGTGCTGGCTGCGCTCGACGTCGGTGGCCTGTACCGGGTCCTGGGGGCTGATGTTGGCCTGAGCTGTTCGATTCCAGGAACACCCACCGATTGTCAGCGTCAATAGCGAAGTCGATGGCAGCGTAGGCCAGGCCCAGCTCGTCGAGGTAGGCGCGCAGGCCCTTCTCCACCTCGGGCGGGGTGTCCACCCACTCGTAGCTCAGTGCCGGGTAGTCGGCGCGCCAGTCCACCCAAGACGCATCCGAGCCAGCTCGGATCAGGATCGTGAACATGCGCTCACCGACCACGACGGCCCGTGCAAGCTGACGAGGTGCGCCTCAGGGGGTGAGGGTGCGCAGGAAGGCCCGCCAGGCGGGGGTGGGGACGGCCAGCGCGGGGCCGGCGGGGTCCTTGGAGTCGCGCACCAGCATCCGGTCCGGCGCGGGCGCGACCTGCACGCAGCCGCCGTTGGAGCCGCTGTAGCTGCTGGTGCGCCAGCCGACCTCGACACAGCCTCCGTTGTGGCAGCTGTAGCTGCTTTTCTGCCAGACGATCCCGTCCGGCTCAGGGGCGGTCATCATGGTCCTCTCGATCCGCGTAGAGCCCGGTTGCCAGGGTGGCAATCAGCTCCGCTGATTCTCCCACGCTCAGCGCGGTCTCGGCCAGCAACCCCAGGATGCGCTGGTAAGCGGCGATCTCCTCGGGCTTCTCCAGGAACAGGCAGGCGGTCTCGCTCTCCAGGTAGGCCACCGGCCGGAGCTCGGCGAACTCCATCAGCGTGAACGATCCCGCCGCCGCGGCGTATCCGCCCAGCGTGGCCGGTACCACCCGCAGGGTGAGGTAGGGGCGGGTCGCCTTGCGCAGCAGGTGCGCCAGCTGTTCGGCCATCACTGCGGGGCCGCCCACCGGCAGGCGCAGCACGAACTCGTGGAGGAAGAAGGTGAACCGGGCCGGGCGCTCCCGGCCGAACAGGCTCTGGCGGCCCAGCCGGGCGGCCACCCGGTCCTCGATCTCCTCCGCTGGAGTTATGCCTATCTCCCGGATCAGCGCGCGGGCGTAGTCAGTGGTCTGCAACAAGCCAGGCACCACCGTCGCCTCGAAGTGGTCGATCGTCACCGCCTTGTTCTCGTGGTCGACCAGGGTGCGCAGCTGCTGGGGCAGCCGGGTGCCGTGCTGCTGCAGCCAGCCCGGGATGTGCTGCTCCCGGCAGATTCCCAGCAGCCGGTCCCGCTCGTCGCCGGTCACCTCGGCCACCGCGAGGAACGCCGAGACGTCCACCTCGGTGCCGCCGCGCTTGCCCGACAGCAGCCGCGACACCCGGCCCGGTGACCAGGCGAGCTTCTGGGCGGTGCTCTTCTGGTCCAGCCCGGCCTGCTTCATCGCCTGGCGCAGGCCCTCGCCCAGCTCCCGGCTGCGTATCGTCGGCTTGCGATCGTGCATGGTGACCTCCCGCAGGCACCATACGGCCTGCCCGGCACGAAAAGCGAGCAACTTGTCCGGGCGCGTCTTGCATGTCCCTGGGACATTCGGGTTATCTGATCACCGGCGGGGCGGTGGGTCTCGCCGTACCCGGACCCGGGGAGGTCTCCGATGAGCACACTCACACCAGCGGTCGCTGACGCCTTCGGCCTGCTGCAGATGGATCTCCTCCGCCACCTGGATGCGGCAGATTTCCTGGCGCTCAAAAACGACGAGTGGACCGAGGCGGACGTGGACACCGCGCGCACCCTGATTCCCGAACTGGTGCTCGTCATCCGTGAGTTGCTGACCGACCACGAGGTGCGGCCGGACGGCGCCTGCCAAATCTGCACGTCGGTGTGGCCGTGCCCGGTGGTGACCCTGATGCACGGCCTCATCAAGGATCCGAAACACACCTACATCGCACTCGCCGACCGAGTGTACGGTGCGCAGTGACCACCGCCGCACATGCCCCACGCCTGGGGGCAGCCTGCACGGCACAACCGCCTGCCGACCACCGGATTTGATGTTGTTCCACCAGTTGGCGTAGTCGTCGAGGTGATCAGTTCGGGGGGCAGGGCGAGTTGTTGGTCGCTGCCGCGCAGCGCTACGCGCGGTGGCTGGGGGTGCCTGCTTCTGAGGTGGTCAAGGCGCGGCTGGGTGCGGTGCTGGCGGAGCTGTATACCGAGGCGGGCTGGTCTTGTTACGACTCCGGGGTGGACGCAACGGGGTGTTTTATTCGTGCGCTGCGGGTGGCCCATAAGGCCGGGGATGGTTTCGGGATTGCCAACGCGGCCTGGCACGCCGGGGCGACGCTGGTGCGCAGCGGGCATCCCAACGACGCGCTGAAGTGCTTTCAGCGGTTCGGCACCGCGGAGCAGTTAGCCGTGTCGGCGGTGCGCACTTACGGCGAGGGCCACCGCCGGAGTGGGACGATGGCCGAGCTCATGCTCGCCGAGCTGCACGTGCGGGCCGCGGAGCCCCGCGGGCTGATGCTGGCGGCAGGCCATTGAGGCGGTGAGCACTTTGCAGTCCGTTTCTGCGCGACGGGAACGGCTCGTGCCCCTGGCCACCGAATTGGAGGCCCGGCCCGGCAGCGAGGCCAAGGAGATCGCCCGGATGGCCCGTCAGGTCGCCGCAACGCGGGTTGTAGCAGGCACCGGGCCGTCGGCGGGCACACACACCGTCGGCCCCGCCGCGCTGGGCCCTGCCGCCGTGGCCGACCCGCCGGTGGGTGATCCGCCGAGCCAGCCCACCCACAGTCGTCGAGCGGCTGGGGCCGCTTGCGCTACGGTGAGCCGGTGACAGCGCTGTGGTCGTTCGACGAGCAGCCTCGCACCGGTGACCCGCTACGGCCCGGGGCCGCGCCGGCGGCGATCCGGGACGCGCTGCTGGCCGAAGACCGATCGGCGTTTGACACCGCCTACCAGCGCGCGCTCGCTGCGGCCCGGGAGGATCTCGACCTCACCGAGCTGTTCCGGTGCCTGGAGCACTGGCGACGGATCGCGCTGCTCCAGCGTGACCCCGACCGGTTCGCCTCAATCGCCCGACGCGCCGCCGAGCGACTGACCGGCCAGCCAGTGCCGGACGACGAGCCACTGGCGCAGACCCGGCGCCGCGTCGGCCTGTAGCCGGTGTATCGGGTCACCACCGACGAACAGTCCCAGCCGCAGATCGACGCGCTCCCACCGGACGCGTTGGCGCCGTTCGCCGAGGCCCGCGTCGTCCTGGAGATCTCCCCGTGGGCGGCGACTCGCTCAACGACGACAACCCCGACGCGCCGGTGCGGTCGCTCGCCTTCGGCCCGGCCCACCAGGGCTTGGTCAGCCGCAGCCAGCGGCGGCGAGCTATCCGTGCCGGGCATGCTCGACGTCGTCGATCAGGGCGAAACGCACTCACGCCCGACGGAGCGACGTCGGCGGGGCCTGTTCGGCTTGGTAACTGCCGCTCGACTATTACCCGCATGCTCGAGCTGTGCGACATCGGCCCGCGCAGCGAGCGATAGAACATCTTGGCCAGTATCCCGGTCGGGAAACCCCTAGGCGCCTGACCGGGTGGGCGTCGGGCTGCGACACTGGCCGAAGAACTGGCAAGGCGATGCGGGACCAGGGGAGCGGGCGATGGCAACGCACGAGGGCGCCGGGCTGGGGGTGCTGGCCGCGGAGTTCACTGCGCTGCTCGGGCCTGCGGCGGTAATCACCGACCGGCAGCGGCTGCGCACTTACGAGTGTGACGGGCTGGCGCAGCACCGCGTCGTGCCGGGCATCGTGGTATTGCCGGAGTCCGCCGAGCAGATCGCCGCGGTGGTCCGGGCCTGCGCCGCCGCGGGGGTGCCGTTCGTGGCCCGCGGCTCGGGTACCGGGCTGTCCGGCGGGGCGCTGCCACACGCCCACGGCGTGCTGATCGTCACCTCGAGGATGCACCGGATCCTGGAGGTCGACCCCGCCAACGAGCGCGCGATCGTCGAGCCCGGGGTGATCAACCTGGACGTGACGAAAGCGGCGGCGCCGCACGGCTGGTACTTCGCCCCCGACCCGTCCAGCCAGCAGATCTGCTCGGTGGGCGGCAACGTCGCGGAGAACTCCGGCGGGGCGCACTGCCTCAAGTACGGGTTCACCACCCACCACGTGCTGGGCGCCGAGGTCGTCACCCCGGACGGGGAGCTGGTCTGGCTGGGCGGCACCACCCGCGATGTGCCCGGATACGACCTGCTCGGCGCGTTCGTCGGCAGCGAGGGCACCCTCGGGATCGCCACTAAGATCGTGGTGCGGCTGCTGCGGACCCC
>JBOHFT010000128.1:0-12832 GCA_050699815.1 Pseudonocardiaceae bacterium
CCTCCCGATCGACCTCGGTCAACGGCCTGCGCTCGCAGCTCACTCAGTGCTCCTCGTCGACGGTGTCGCCGACGATCTACACCAAGATCAATTGCTTCGACCGGTTGGGATCAAGGGATGCAGGCTGTGGAAGGGAAACTGCAGACCTGCTGCATCGGGCGGCATCGGCTGCTCTCCTCCGTCGGAGATCGCTTACCTGCGCACCGAGTCTCCGCATCGGTGCTCGAGGCGGGCTCGGCCATCGCTCGACCGGGACCTTCAAAGATGGTGTTGAGACCCGCTCGGAGGAGGTCGACGTGCACCAGACCCTGATAGTGGCCAGGATGGATGCCAGCGCCGGACACTGTTCCATTTCCGCGACCTGTACTTCCATCTGGTCGAGGCGGACGGGGACGTGTCGCCGAACCTATACAAAGCGCATCGTGCCCGGGTAACCGTTGGGCCATCCTGGCCAGGCCGGCTGATGCCCTGGCCTGGCTCGTTGCCCACGGGTGGATCAGGCTGGACCGGGCTGCTCGCCTAGACTCGGCACACACTGCCTGCTCGGCGGCCGTGGCTGCGCCGGGCTCGTTCCCGTCTTTCCTAGGAGCACCCCGTGAAGAGCACCGTCGAACAGCTCAGCCCGACGCGCGTTAAGATCAACGTCGAGGTGTCGTTCGACGAGCTCAAGCCGGACTTCGACCGCGCTTACAAGAAGATCGCCCAGCAGGTCCGGATCCCGGGATTCCGGCCGGGCAAGGCGCCGGCCCGGATCCTGGAGCAGCGGCTGGGCCGCGGCGCGGTGCTCGACGAGGTGGTCAGCGCGGCGGTGCCGGCGAAGTACGTCGAGATCATCGCGGCCGGCCAGGTCCACCCGCTGGGCCGTCCGGAGATCGAGGTCACGAAGATCGAGGACGGCGACCACCTCGTGTTCACCGCTGAGGTCGACGTCCGGCCGGAGATCGAGATGCCCGCGTTCGGCGAGCTCGCGGTGTCCGTCGACGGCGTCGAGGTGACCGACGCCGAGATCGACGAGCAGCTCGACGGGCTACGGTCCCGTTTTGGCACCCTCACCGCAGTGCAGCGCCCGGTGCAGCAGGGCGACTTCGTGACGCTCGACCTGTCGGCCACCGTCGACGGCGCGGAGGTCGACGAATTGGCGACCACTGGCCTGTCCTACCAGATCGGCTCCGGTGAGCTGATCGAGGGCATCGACGACGCCCTGGTCGGGGCGTCGCAGGGAGAGCAGCGGTCCTTCACCGCCACGCTGGTCTCCGGGCAGCGGGCCGAGGTGACGGCCACGATCCAGGCAGTGTCGCAACGAGAGCTGCCCGAGGCCGATGACGAGTTCGCTCAGGAGGCCAGTGAGTTCGACACCGTCGACGAGCTCCGCGCCGACCTGCACGACCGGCTCGGCCGGATCAAGGCGATGCAACGCGGCGGGCAGGCCCGGGACAAGGTGCTCAAGGCGCTGCTTGCCAAGACCGACGTCCCGCTGCCGGAGTCGATCGTCGACGTCGAGGTCAGCTCGCGCAAGCACGACGCCCTGGGTGCCTTCGAAGACGACGAGCAGCGCCTTGGTCAGTGGCTGCAGCAGCGGGGCCAGACCGCTGAGCAGTTCGAGACCGACCTGCGCAGCGGAGCGCAGCAGACCGTGAAGGCGCGTCTGCTGCTCGATGCGATCGCCGACGCCGAGAAGCTCTCGGTCACCGAAGACGAGCTCACCGAGCGCATCGTCTACCAGGCGCAGCGTCACGGCATCAGCCCGAGCCAGTACGCCGAGCAGGCCCGGGAAGCGGGCGAGCTGGGCACCTTGTACGCCGACGTGCGCCGCGGCAAGGCGCTGGACACCGTGGTCCGCCAAGCCACCGTCACCGATGCCGCCGGCCACCTTATCGACATTGATGCGCTGGTCGATTCGGCTGCTCCCAGGTAAACCGCGTCATGGGGTGAGACGGGCCGATGACTGGTGTGACGCTCTAAGCGAACGGAGGGCGCGTCAGGGCGTGGCCGTCGCCCGCCTTCGTTAGGGTCGGCAGTGTGTTCACAGCGGTCCGGTGTCAGTCGGATCGACTGGCGAGCCGGACCTCACCCACCTCACGGATCTGATGGCAGAAGGCAGGCACACGTGATCTCGGACCACATCGCCTCGGCCGTGCCGCTGCGGGGCGCCCCCGCGATGCGGGCCGGCTCGGGCCTCAACCTGACCGACTCGGTGTACGAGCGGCTGCTGCGTGAGCGCATCATCGTGCTCGGCTCCCAGGTCGAGGACAACATCGCCAACCAGATCTGGGCCCAGCTGTTGTTGCTGGAGGCGGAGGACCCCAAGCAGGACATCCGGCTCTACATCAACTCACCGGGCGGCTCGGTGACCGCGGGCATGGCCATCTACGACACCATGCAGCAGATCCAGCCCGACGTGGCGACCTACGCGGTGGGCTTGGCCGCCTCGATGGGGCAGTTCCTGCTGTCCGCGGGTACCCGCGGTAAGCGCTACGCCCTCCCGCACGCCCGGATCCTCATGCACCAGCCGTCGGCCGGCGTCTCCGGTACCGCGGCAGATATCGCGATCCAGGCCGACATGCTGATCAAGCACAAGCGTGAGATGTCGGAGCTCATTGCCGCGCAGACCGGTCAGCCGGTGGAGCGGATCATCGCCGACGCTGACCGCGACCGCTGGTTCACCGCGGAAGAGGCCCTTGAGTACGGCTTCGTCGACCAAGTCCTGACCCGCGACAACCAGCTGCCCGACGCGAGCCACTGAGCTGCCAGGAGACCCGATGAACCACCTGCCCCAGTCGCCCTACCTGCCCCAGTCGCGGTACGTCCTGCCCTCGTTCATCGAGCGCACCAGCTACGGGGTCAAGGAGTCCAACCCCTACAACAAGCTGTTCGAGGAGCGCATCATCTTCCTCGGCGAACAGATCAACAACACCTCGGCCAACGACACCATGGCGCAGCTGCTCGTGCTGGAGTCCACCGACCCAGACCGCCTCATCACGATGTACATCAACTCGCCGGGCGGGTCGTTCACCGCGATGACGGCGATCTACGACACGATGCAGTTCGTTCGGCCGGAGATCCAGACGGTCTGCCTCGGCCAGGCCGCTTCGGCCGCTGCCGTACTGCTCGCCGCAGGCACTCCGGGCAAGCGGCTGGCCGTCCCCAACGCCCAGATTCTCATCCATCAGCCGGCCACTGAGGGCGTGTACGGGCAGGTTTCGGACCTGGAGATCCAGGCTGCTGAGATCCAGCGGATGCGTCGCCTGCTGGAGTTCACGCTGGCCCACCACACCGGCCAGACCGAGGAGCGCATCCGCAGCGACATCGACCGAGACAAGATCTTGACCTCCATCGAGGCCAAGGAGTACGGGATCATCGACGAGATCACCCAGATCCGGAAGCTTTCCGCAGTCCGGCGCTGACCCAGCACCCCACGACACGCCGAGCGGGCCGCGGAGCCGCGTCCACCCGGCAAAGTGGTGAAAGCTGGTTCTCCCGCATCGCGGGGTCGGACGGGTACCGTCGAGCACACACACGCAGCCAGGCGCGCTGCACATCACGCGCCGGGAGGGACGAGAGGCCAGCGCCCATGGCACGGATCGGTGACGGCGGCGACCTGTTGAAGTGCTCCTTCTGCGGGAAGAGTCAGAAGCAGGTCAAGAAGCTCATCGCTGGCCCCGGCGTCTACATCTGTGATGAGTGCATCGACTTGTGCAACGAGATCATCGAGGAGGAGCTCGCCGACGCAGGTGAGGTCAAGCTTGATGAACTGCCCAAACCCAGTGAGATTCACGACTTCCTGGAGACCTACGTCATCGGCCAGGACGACGCGAAGCGCACGCTGTCAGTTGCCGTGTACAACCACTACAAGCGTATTCAGGCCGGGGACAAGGGGCGCGACGACGACATCGAACTGGCCAAGTCGAACATCCTGATGCTGGGTCCGACCGGGTGCGGGAAGACCTACCTGGCGCAGACCTTGGCCAAGCTGCTCAATGTGCCCTTCGCCATCGCTGATGCCACCGCGCTCACCGAAGCCGGCTACGTCGGCGAGGACGTGGAGAACATCCTGCTCAAGTTGATCCAGGCAGCGGATTATGACGTCAAGCGGGCCGAGACCGGCATCATCTACATCGACGAGGTCGACAAGATCGCTCGTAAGTCGGAGAACCCGTCGATCACCAGGGATGTCTCCGGGGAGGGCGTCCAGCAGGCGCTGCTGAAGATCCTCGAGGGCACTACCGCCAGTGTGCCGCCGCAGGGCGGGCGCAAGCACCCGCATCAGGAGTTCATCCAGATCGATACGACGAACGTCCTGTTCATCGTGGCTGGTGCGTTCGCTGGTCTCGATAAGATTATCGAGGATCGGATCGGCAAGCGGGGGCTGGGCTTCGGCGCCGAGCTGCGATCCAAGGCTGACATCGGCACCGCCGACGTGTTCGCCGATGTCATGCCGGAGGACTTGATCAAATTTGGGCTGATCCCGGAATTCATCGGTCGGCTTCCGGTGGTGGCCAGCGTGACGAACCTGGACAAGTGCTCGCTGGTGCAGATCCTCACCGAGCCCCGCAACGCCCTGTCCAAGCAGTACTGCAAGCTCTTCGAGATGGACGGCGTGGAGCTGGAGTTCACCAACACCGCATTGGAGGCGATCGCCGATCAGGCGATCCTTCGCGGCACCGGCGCCCGGGGGCTGCGCGCCATCATGGAGGAGGTGCTGCTACCGGTGATGTACGACATCCCCAGCCGCGACGACGTGGCGAAGGTGGTTATCACCGAGCAGACCGTGCGGGAGAACGTGAACCCGACAATCGTGACCCGCCAGCCCACCCGCCGCGAGCGCCGCGAGAAGTCGGCCTGACCGTCCGTTGGGGGCTCTTCAAGTACCGCCAACCCCCTCCGCAGCAGCTCATAAGGGCTACCAACCTCACGCGCACCCCCATGAACGCCTACTCGTCCACGACGTCGTACCTCCGGTGGGTGATGCTGGGGTGGTGAACCCCTCGAGTCTCGGCCCGGATCGCCTGCATCGCCTGCGAACGGTCTGCTTGGCGTTTCCCGAGGCGACGGAGAAGCAGACCTGGGGCGACCCGACGTGGCGGGTCCGGGATCGCATCTTCGCCATGCACAAGGGCAGCTACGACGGGGGACGCCCGTCGCTGTGGCTGAAGGCGCCGGCCGGTGCAGCGGAGGTTCTCGTGTCGGCCGATCAAGACCGCTTCTTCGTGCCTCCGTATGTCGGGCAGCAGGGCTGGATTGGGGTACACCTGGACGGCCCGGATGTCGACTGGGAAGAGCTCGGCGACCTCATAGCGGACAGCTACCGACTGATCGCACCGAAACGCCTGGTCGCCGAGCTGGATGATCGGTAGGTCCGGTGGCGCCGTGGCACGAGCAAGCGTCGCGCTAGCCGCTCCGTAGACTCGACCCGTGAAAGCGATGACGCACCCGGCTGGCAGCGCGGATTCCCAGATTGAGGCCTGAACGGGCGTGACGCAGATCGAGACTGACGCGCTGGTCGCGCTCCGGGCCGTCGAGACCGAGCTGGACCGCCGCTGGCCGGAGAGCCGGATCGAGCCGTCGCTGACCCGGATCGCGGCGCTGGTCGACCTGCTCGGCATGCCGCAGCGTGGCTACCCGGTGCTGCACATTGCCGGCACCAACGGTAAAACCTCGGTGGCCCGGATGCTGGATGCGCTGCTCACCCGGATTGGGTTGCGGACGGGCCGCTACACCAGCCCGCACCTGCAGCGCGTCACCGAGCGGATCAGCCTGGACGGCGTGCCGATCGGCCCGCAGCGTTACGTCGAGGCATACCAGGACATCGCGCCCTATGTGGCCATGGTCGACGCCGGATCACCGGTGCCCATGAGTAAGTTCGAGGTGCTGACCGGGATGGCCTTCGCGACCTTCGCCGACGCGCCGGTGGACGCCGCGGTCATCGAGGTCGGCCTCGGTGGCAGCTGGGATGCCACCAACGTCGCCGACGGCGCCGTGGCGGCGATCACCCCGGTCGCGCTGGATCACACTTACCATCTGGGCGGTGATACCGCGAGCATCGCCGCGGAGAAGGCCGGGATCATCAAACCGGGTTCGGTGGGAGTGCTCGCCGCGCAGCCACCCGAGGTGGCCGGCGTCATCGCGGCGCGCAGCGTCGAGGTGAACGCGACGGTGGCCAGTGCGGGCCGGGAGTTCGGGGTGCTGCACCGCGACGTCACCGTCGGCGGGCAGCGCCTGAAGTTGCAGGGACTCGGCGGGGTGTACGACCAGATCCTCCTTCCGCTACACGGCGAGCACCAAGCTCACAACGCCGTGCTCGCACTGGCCGCTGCCGAGGCGTTCTTCGGCGCGGGCGCCAGCCGGTCGCTGGACGTCGACGTGGTGCGCGACGCCTTTGCGACGGTCACCGCACCGGGACGGCTGGAGCGGGTCCGTACGGCGCCCTCGGTCTTCCTCGACGGCGCGCACAATCCGCACGCGGCGCGGGCCCTGGCGACCGCACTGCGCGCGGAATTCGACTTCCGCAGGCTGGTCGTCGTGCTGGGGGTGATGCGCGACAAGGACGTCCGCGGCATCCTCGTGGAGCTGGAGCCGGTGGTCGACGAGGTCGTGGTCACGACCAGTAGCTCGCCTCGTGCGATGAACACCGACACGCTCGCCGACGTGGCCCGGGAAGTGGTCGGTGCGAAGCGGCTGCAGGTCAAGCCACGGCTGGCCGACGCGATCGAGACGGCGATGGCGTCGGTCGAGGATGTCGATCCGGGCGTCGACCGCATCTCGGGCGCCGGTGTGGTGATCACCGGCTCGGTGGTGACGGTTGGCGAGGCCCGCACCCTGTTCGGCCGGGAACCGTAGTGAGCGATCCACTGCAGGGCCTGCGGGGCGTCTTCGCCGGCACGCTGGTGCTGGAGGCGATCGTGGTCGGGCTGGCGCTGCTCGTCGTCGAGCGGCTCGGCGGCGGGATCGGTGGCCCGGCCGGCTGGTACACCGCTGGTCTGGCCCTGGCGATGGTCGTAGCGGCCTTCGTGCAGCGCCGCCCATGGGGCTTGGGACTAGCCCTGATACTGCAGGTCGCGATGGCCGCGGGCTGGTTCGCCCACCCCGCGCTGGGCGGGCTCGGTGTGCTGTTCGTCCTGGTCTGGGCATACCTGCTGTACCTGCGTCTGGCGGTGGTGCGGCGACTGAGGGCCTGACTAGGCCGTATCGGGCTCATTGCGCCGATGACTGGCCGCTAGGCTCTTCTCGCCCCGGCACGTTATCGTTTTAAGGAGAATGAGCATCAGTGAGCGAGCGCACGTTGGTCCTGGTGAAACCCGACGGTGTCAGCCGCAGCCTGGTCGGCGAGGTGATCGCCAGAATCGAGCGCAAGGGGCTGACGCTGGCCGCGCTGGAACTGCGCACGATCCCGCGTGACCTGGCCGAGCAGCACTACGCCGAGCACGCGGACAAGCCGTTCTTCGGCTCGCTGCTGGACTTCATCACCTCCGGCGCCGTGGTGGCGGCCGTGGTCGAGGGTGAGCGGGCGGTTGCGGCGTTCCGGCAGCTGGCCGGGGGCACAGATCCGGTGGACAAGGCCGCCCCCGGCTCGATCCGCGGCGACTTCGCGCTGGAGACCCAGTTCAACCTGGTACACGGGTCGGACTCGGTGGACTCCGCCAAGCGCGAGATCGCGCTGTGGTTCCCCGAGTTGTAGGGATTCCTGAGGTCTGCCGACTGCGGCGGTAAACTAGTCCGAAAACATCAGGGGTGTCGAGCCGCTGTCCGGCGGGATGAAGCGGCGGCTGACCATCGCCGGTCGCTGATCAACGACCCGGAGCTGACGCTGCTCGACGAACCGACCACCGGGTTGGACCCGCAGGCCCGGCACCTGCTCTGGGCGCGGCTGTTCCGGCTCAAGCAGCGAGGCGTCACGCTGATCATCACGACGCACTACATGGACGAGGCCGAACAGCTGTGCGACCGGCTCGTGGTGATGAACGGCGGGCTGATCGTCGCGGAAGGCTCGCCGGGTGAGCTGATCGCCCGATACTCCACCCGTGAGGTGCTCGACCTGCGATTCCGACCCGGAGATCAGCAGAGCTGGCTGGAGGCGGTGGACGGCCTGGGCGACCGAATCAAGACATTACCCGACCGGCTGCTGCTCTACACCGTCGACGGCGCGTCGATCGGGATAGCTGCCACCTCGTTCATGCGTTCCTGGCCGGACTTCGACCTGGTGCAGCTGGCGGTGCTGCCGATGTTCCTCCCGCAGTAGGTAGCTCTTCAAGTACCGCCAACCCGGCTCTCGGACGCCGTTAACTGCTACCAACCCGCGCGATGGGGGCTTCAGACGGCTCGTCGACGCAGGGTTCGCTGCACCCTTGCGGCAACCCCGTCAGGGTCGCGCATCACGTCCCACCAGGTGAAGCGGAGCACCGTCCAGCCGAGTTCGGGCAGTCCGTTTTGCCGCCAACGATCGCGGAAGACAGCTTCGGGCAGTCCGTGCGGATCCGCGCCGTCGTATTCCAGGGCTACCTTCTCGCGCAGGTAGGCGCCGTCGAGCCGAGCCACGAGCGTGCCGTCCGGCGCCCACAGGTTGTACTGCGGTATTGGCAGGGTAACCCCGCGATCGTGCAGCACCAGGCGCCCCGCCGTCTCCAGGATCGACTCCGCGACCCCGTCGGCTTCGTCCAGCCGCTCCCGAGCCTGCACGCAACCGGCACCGCCGCGCCAACGCTCAACGACAGCGACGACGTCCGCCTTGGCGCACAGCTGTCGCCGCAAAGCGTCGTCTATCGCCCATACCGCGCGCAGCCGCTCCACGCTGGCTGCTAAGTCGGCCAGCGTACGGGCAACGGACGTCACCGGTACGCCGTCGCGTCTCTCGACCTCGCCGCAACCGATCGACCGGGCATGGAAGTGCAGGTCGCGGCGGTTCCGGCGACGCTGCTCCCGGGTGACCGTCACGTGTTGCACGCGGTCTTCCTCCGGCACCGCGATCCGATGCACCCGCGCCGCGGTCGCATGGCTGGGGACCGCGCCGATCACTCCCGAGCTGAGCAGCGCGGCCCGCGCCAGCACCAGCGGGCTCGCCTCTACCCGTCTGGGCAGGTAGATCCCGCGCTGGACGCGCCGTAGCCGACCGGACCGCAGCGCCGTCAACAGGTCATCGGGGTCAACGACGGCGAGCGCTCGTTCGCGTAGCAGCAACCCGTCGTGCTCTAGCAGAGATGTCCACCATTCGTTCATGGACCGAGCTTGGCGTCCAGCTAGCCCGACGCCAAGCGGCTGCACTCGGCGCTGTGGACAACCACCCCACCTGTGGACAACCACCCCACCTGTGGACAACCATAGCCGGGGGGTTGGTAGCGGTTATGGGCGCCACGAAGGCGGGTTGGCGGTCCTTGAAGGGCTGCCAACTACGCTGGGCGCTATGGATCACGCATCGGTGTTCGAGCGGCTTGAGCTGCTGCTGCCCCGGGTCTCCAAGCCGGTGCAGTACGTGGGAGGCGAGCTCAACGCCACCGTGAAGGACTGGGACACCACCAGGGTGCGCTGGGCCTTGATGTACCCCGACGCCTATGAGGTCGGCCTGCCCAACCAGGGAATCATGATTCTCTACGAGGTGCTCAACGAGCAGCCCGACGTCCTCGCCGAGCGGACCTACGCGGTGTGGCCCGACCTCGAGAAACTGATGCGTGAGCACGGTGTGCCGCAGTTCACCGTGGAGTCGCACCGGCCGGTCGGGGCTTTCGACCTGCTCGGGGTCTCCTTCGCCACCGAACTCGGCTACACCAACCTGCTCACCGCGCTGGACCTCGCCGGGATCCCGCTGCACGCCACCGAGCGCACCGGCGACCATCCCGTCGTCATCGCCGGGGGCCACGCCGCGTTCAACCCAGAGCCGATCGCCGATTTCATCGACGCCGCGGTGCTGGGGGACGGCGAGGAGGCGGTCCTCGAAATCACCGCGGTCGTACGGGCCTGGAAGGCGCACGGCTGCCCAGGCGGTCGCCAGGAACTGCTGGTCCGGCTGGCCGAGACCGACGGCGTCTACCTGCCGGGCTGCTACGACGTCAGTTACCTGCCCGACGGCCGGATCGGGCACGTCACCAGCCAGGGACGGGCCCCGCAGCGAGTAGCCAAACGCACCACGATGGACCTCGACGAATGGCCCTACCCCCAGCAGCCGCTGGTGCCGATCGCGGAGAGCGTGCACGAGCGGATGAGCGTGGAGATCTTCCGCGGCTGCACCCGCGGCTGCCGGTTCTGCCAGGCCGGCATGATCACCCGCCCGGTGCGGGAACGGTCCGTCGACGGTGTCAAGGAGATGGTTGAGCGCAGTCTTAAGGCCAGCGGGTTCGGCGAGGTCGGGTTGCTGTCGCTGTCCAGCGCGGACCACTCCGAGATCGGCGAGATCACCAAGGGCCTGGCCGACCGCTACGAGGGCACCGGGGTCAGCCTGAGCCTGCCCTCGACCCGGGTGGACGCGTTCAACATCGACCTCGCCAACGAGATCTCCCGCAACGGCCGCCGCTCCGGCTTGACGTTCGCCCCCGAGGGCGGCTCCGAGCGGATCCGCCGGGTGATCAACAAGATGGTGTCTGAGGAGGATCTCATCCGCACCGTCTCCACCGCGTTCGGCGCGGGCTGGCGGCAGGTGAAGCTGTACTTCATGTGCGGCCTGCCCACCGAGACCGACGACGACGTGCTGCAGATCGCCCAGATGGCACACAACGTGATCCGGGCCGGCCGGGCAGCCAGCGGCAGCTTGGACATCCGGTGCACGATCTCGATCGGCGCCTTCGTGCCCAAGCCGCACACCCCGTTCCAATGGGTCGCCCAGGAGCATCCCGACGTCGTCGACAGCCGGCTCCGGAAACTCCGCGCGGAGATCAATAGTGACCGCAGGATCGGCCGCAATATCGGCATGCGATACCACGATGGCAAGCCCGCGCTGATCGAGGGCCTGCTCTCCCGCGGCGACCGGCGGGTGGGCCGGGTGATCGAGCGGGTGTGGCGCGACGGCGGCCGGTTCGACGGCTGGAGCGAGCACTTCAGCTACGACCGGTGGGTCGCCGCCTGCACCGACGAGCTCACCCCCCAGGGCGTGTCGCTGGAGTGGTTTACCACCCGTGAACGCGGCCGCGACGAGGTGCTGCCCTGGGACCACCTGGACTCCGGCCTGGACAAGGAGTGGCTCTGGGACGACTGGCAGGACGCGCTGGCCGGCCGCGAGCAGGACGACTGCCGGTGGACCCCGTGCTTCGATTGCGGGGTCTGCCCGTCGATGGGCACCGACATCCAGATCGGACCCAGCGGCCGGCAGCTGCTACCGCTGCGCCCGGTGGGCAACCCCGCCGTGCCCTGACCGGGCGGTCACTGCCGTCACTGCGTTCACCAGGCCATGGCCATAGAACCCGGTGCATGTGTCCGACACCGGGCAGGGCAGCGGGTCGGCCTGCTGGCGCAGCAGGGTGGCCAGCTCCTCCGGGCCGGCTTCGGGCCGGACCGAGGCGAGCAGTGCGGCCACCCCGGAGGCATGCGGTGCCGCCATGGACGTGCCGCACGCGTAGCCGTAGCCGCCGGGGATGGTGGACAGCACGCACCCGCTGGGGGACACCCCTGGCAGCTGAGCTGAGTCCCCGCCCGGGGCCGTCACCGCGACCACACCCAGCCCGTAGGAGCTGTACCCCGACTTGACCCGCTGGGCGCCGACGGCGGACACCGCGATCACTCCGGGCAGCTCCGCGGGCAGCACGTCGCACTGCTGGCTCACCGGGCGCGGCCGCGGGTCGGGCGCGTTGTCCGGGCTGCGCAGGTCCTGCCGCGGATTGGCCAGGTCCAGCTGCTCGTTACCGGCGGCGGCGACGCTGAGCACCCCATGGGCCGTTGCGTAGCGCACCGCGCGCCGGAGCGCCTCGTAGGCCACGGCCTGCCCCGGCACGTCGGAGCAGGTCAGCAGCCACGGGTCGAGGAAATAGCTGCTGTTGGCGATCCGCATGCGTTGCTGCACCGCCCACATGAAGCCACAGACGGCGTATTCGGGGTAGATGAACCCGCCGTCGTCCACGACCTTCACCGAGGCCAGCCGGACCCCGGGCGCCACCCCGGTGATACCGCGCCCATCGTCGGCGGCCACGATCGTCCCGGCCACGTGGGTGCCGTGCATGGAGTTGCTCGGGCTCCAGGCGCCGGGTGCCTGGTCGGGCTTGCCGGACAGGCAGCCCGCCGAGCGGGTAGGATCGACGGCGGCGGCCAGGTCGGGATGCGTTGCGTCTACCCCGGAGTCCAGGACCCCCACGAGCACCGCTGGGCTGCCCCGGCTGATCGGCCTGGCCCGCGGAGCATTGATGAGCTCCATGTCCCATTGCTCGGCCGAGCGGTCGATGGCCAGTTTCTGGGCCGCTGCGGGCAGCCGGGCGGCGGTGGGCAGCACTGCCGGGCCGGTCAGCTCGACCCCCAGATCAGGATGTAGCTGTGCCGCAGCGACCGCCTCGGCTTGCGCACTGTAGGCGCGGGCGGCACCGAACCGGGCGGCGAATCCCGGCTTGGCGGAGGTGGCGACCGCGACCCCGATCTGGGGGTAGTAGGCGGTGCTGGTGCCGCACGCCGCCTGGATCGCCTGGTGAGCTCGCTGCTCGGGAGTCTCGGCGTCGAACAGCACGACATAGCGCAGCAGCTGACCGGACGTGGCGCAGTCCGTTGCAGGGGCGGCCAGCGTCGGCGGGGTCCGCGCCCCATCTAGCGGGAGTTTCCGGGCTAGCGTGATCTAGGTCGGTGTTTCCGCTGGTCAAGATAGGTGTGGATCTTCAGTTTTCCTATGATCTAAGTCCGGGGCGCCCACCGGTGCAGGTCGAAGATCTCAGCG
>JBOHFT010000129.1:0-12820 GCA_050699815.1 Pseudonocardiaceae bacterium
TCACCGACCTCACCCGGCCCACCCAGCGCGGCGCACCGCTGACCGACCACACCGGCATCGTGCGCTCAGTGGCGTTCTCCCCCGACGGACGCACCCTGGCCACCGCCAGCAGCGACAAGACCGTCATCCTGTGGGACCTCACCGACCCGAACCGCCCCACCCGGCGTGGCGCACCCCTGACCGGTTACACCCGCGCCGTGCGCTCAGTGGTGTTCTCGCTCGATGGGCGCACCCTGGCCACCGCCGGCATCGACAAGACCGTCATCCTGTGGGATGTCACCGACCCGAACCGCCCCACCCACCTCGGCGCACCCCTGGCCGGCCACACCGACGACGTGAACTCGGTGGCGTTCTCCCCCGACGGGCGCACCCTGGCCACCGCCAGCAACGACGAGACCGTTGGCTGGTGGAACCTCACCGACCCCGCCAGACCCGCTCGCCTCGGCCCGGCCCTGACCGACCACACCCGCCCCGTGTTATCGGCGGCGTTCTCCCCGGACGGACACACCCTGGCCACCGCCGACCGGGCCAACACGGTCATCCTGTGGGACCTCACCGACCCGGCCCGGCCCACCCGGCGCGGCGCACCCCTGACCGACCACACCGACGACGTGAACTCGGTGGCGTTCTCCCCCGATGGACACACCCTGGCCACCGCCAGCGACGACAAGACCGTCATCCTGTGGGACCTCACCGACCCGAACCGCCCCACCCAGCGCGGCGCACCCCTGACCGGCCACACCAATAACGTGCAGTCGGTGGCGTTCTCGCCCGACGGGCGCACCCTAGCCACCGCCAGTTTCGACAAGACCGTCATCCTGTGGGACCTCACCGACCCGAACCGCCCCACCCAGCACGGTTCACCCCTGACCGGCCATACCAACACCGTGCGGTCGGCGGCGTTCTCCCCCGACAATCACATCCTGGCCACCGGCAGCGAAGATGGCACCGTGCGGTTGTGGGATGTCAGCGACCCCCGCCAGCCCCACCAGATGAGAACCCTCACCGGCCACCACAACAAGGTCAACTCGGTAGCCTTCAGCCTGGACGGGCATACCCTGGCCACCGCCAGCGACGAAACCGCGGTCATTCTGTGGGACCTCACCGACCCCACCCGGCCGATTCGCCGCGGCTCACCCCTGTTCGGCGGCACCAGCACTGTGTGGTCGGTGGTGTTCTCCCCGGACGGGCACACCCTGGCCACCGCCAGTGACGACGCCACGGTCATCTTGTGGGACGTGACCGACCTGACCCAACCCGCCCGTCTCGTCCCGCCCCTGACCGGCTACCACACCGACTCGGTGCGCTCGGTGGCGTTGCCCCCCGACGGGCGCACCCTGGCCACCGCCAGCGACGACAAGACCGTCATCTTGTGGGACCTCACCGGCCTGAACTCTCTCCGAGACCACGCCACCGAGCAGGCCTGCTCGCGCACCGGGCGCGGCCTGGACCGTGACGAGTGGGCGCGTGCTATCCCGGGATTGGCGTACCAGGACACCTGTCGCACCTGACGACGGCCCCTCTCAGGCGCCGACCGTGCCCGCACTCCGCCTCAAGCCCACCCGGGTGATCGCGCAGCTCATCGACGGCATGCCAGGCGTGGCCGAGCACACACCGGCACCGGGCCCACTTCATGCGCGATGCCGGGCTCACCGGGTGCAACTTGGCATCGAGCTGCGGCGGCTGCGGGAAGCAGCCAAGATGTCGCGACCGGAGGCAGCGGCAGCCATCAAGACCTCAAAGTCGCGGATCGCGGCGATAGAGGTTGGCCGCAACGTCGTCTCGTACTCGGAGCTGATCGTGCTGGTGCTCAACCACTACAACGGGACCGAAGAGCAGCTCGCGACGCTGGAGCACATCCGCGAGGAGGCCAGCAAGCGCGGCTGGTGGTCGACCTACGGACTGCCGGAGTGGCTGGCCGGCTATGTGGGCCTGGAAGATGGCGCATCCCGGCTGCGCTGCGTGGAGCTGGAGCTGATCCCGGGACTACTCCAGACCGAGCAGTACATGCGCAGGCTGTACACACTGCCCGGCGCCCGACTGTCGGCAAGGGAGGTCGAACGGCGGATCGGCTCGCGGCTCAAGCGCCAGGAACGGCTGACCAGCGACAACCCGCTGCAGCTGACCGCGGTGGTGTCCGAGGGGGCCTTGGTGCGGTGCGCCCGCGATGAGTCGGTGGCCGCTGGCCAACTGGCACAGCTGCTGGATCGGGCCGCGTTACCTCACGTTGAGCTCCGGCTCCTGCCGTTCGGCCTTGGCCTGCACGTCGGTGTGTCCGGCCCGTTCAGCCTGCTCAGTTTCCCGGACCAGCTCCTCGGCGATGCCGTCTACCAGGAGTATGCCGCCGGCGGAGACATCATCGACACCCAGACTGTGGTGTCACAGATGGATACGATGTTCAGCGAGCTGCGCGGCCAGACACTCGGTAGCGACGAGAGCCTGGCCATGATCGCGCAGCTCGCTGACACCACACGCGAGTAGTGCGAAGAGAGGCACCCCATGACGCATGACCTAACTCTCGCCTGGCGAAAGTCTAGCCACAGCAACGAGCTGGGCGCATGTTGTGAAGTGGCCGACCTCGACGGCGGCCGTGCCGTGCGGGACTCCAAGGACCCGGCCCGGCCCGGCCCTGAGGTTCACCGCGGCCGGGTGGGCCGCGTTCACCGCCGGTGTCCGGGCCGGCGAGTTCGGCTGATCGACCGAAGCGGCCCCGACAGTAGCCCGATGGTGCCGCTGGCGGGGCCGCAGTCTCTCAGCCGCGCTCCCGCGCCTTTATCGCCTCAATGTGCTGCCTGGCAGCGGCGTAGGCTCCCGGCATGTCCAAGCCGACCCTGCTCACCCCGCAGAGCACCGACTTCCCGCGCTGGTACCAGGACGTCATCGCCCGTGCCGAGCTGGCCGACAACGGCCCGGTGCGCGGCACGATGGTGATCAGGCCGACCGGGTACGCGCTGTGGGAGCGGATGCAGCGCGAGGTCGATGACCGGATCAAGGCCGTCGGCGGGCGCAACGCCTACTTCCCGCTGTTCATCCCGGAGTCCTACCTCCAGCGCGAGGCCGACCACGTCGAGGGGTTCAGCCCCGAGCTGGCCGTGGTGACCCATGCCGGGGGCAAGCAGCTCGAGGAGCCGGTGGTGGTCCGGCCGACCAGCGAGACGATCATCAACTCGTTCTTCGCCAAGTGGGTCCAGTCCTACCGCGACCTGCCGATGAAGCTGAACAACTGGTCCAACGTCGTCCGCTGGGAGATGCGCCCCCGGATTTTCCTGCGCACCACGGAATTCCTGTGGCAGGAGGGGCACACCTGCCACGCGACCGAGGCGCAGGCGCGGGCCCACGCGCGCGAGGTGCTCGACGACGTCTACGGCGCGTTCATGACCGAGGTGCTGGCGATCCCGGTCGTCAAGGGCCGCAAGACCGCGCGGGAACGCTTCGCGGGTGCCATCAACACCCTGACCTGCGAGGCGATGATGGGCGACGGCAAGGCGCTGCAGATGGGCACCAGCCACGAACTCGGCCAGAACTTCGCCCGGGCCTTCGACGTGCAGTTCCTCGCCGCGTCCGGCCAGCGCGAGTACGTCTGGCAGACGTCCTGGGGGGTGTCCACCCGGATGATCGGCGGGCTGATCATGTGCCACGGTGACGACGCGGGACTGCGGGTGCCGCCCCGGCTCGCTCCCGTGCAGGCGATCGTGCTGGTCGTGCGAGACGACGCCGACGTCCGCGCTCGCGCACACCAGGTCGTCGGCGAGCTCCGCGACGTCGGCCTGCGCGCGGAGCTCGACGAGCAGACCGACATCAGCTTCGGGCGCCGGGCCATCGACGCGGAGCTCACCGGGATTCCGGTGCGCGTCGAGCTCGGGCCCCGGGAGCTCGCCGAGGGCAAGGCCGTCCTGGTCCGGCGCATTCCGGGGACGAAGGAGCCGGTGGCGCTGGCCGCCCTGGTCCCCGAGATCGAGGCTGCCCTGCGCACCGACCAGCAGACGCTGCACGACCAGGCGCTGGCCCGCCGCGAGGCGGCGTCACCGCTGGTCGAGTCCGTCGACCAGGCCCGGGAAGCCGCCGCGCACGGCTGGGCGCGCATCCCCTGGTCAGTGCTCGGCGAGCAGGGCGAGGCACAGCTCGTGGAGCACGCCATCACCGTGCGCTGCCTCACCCGCCCCGACGGCAGCCTCCCCGACAGCGGCGACACACCGGACCTGATCGCCTGGGTCGGCCGCGCCTACTGACTGCTCGCGGTTCACTAGCGGACGCGGCGGGCGCCGGTCACTTTCCAGATCTTCCCGTTCGCCTTGGCCAGGATGTAGAGCTCGCCAGCACCGTCGCTGCCGAACCGGAGATCCACCCGGGAGTCGCCTGCCAGATCGTGCATCGTCACCTGCCTGCCCGTGCCGTCGAGGAGCAAGAACTCGTAGACCGTGGCCAGGCGCTTGGCGCCGCGGCGCATCTCGGCCGCGTCGGCGTAGAAGATGCGGCCGTCGACGCCGTCGCCGAACACGTACTTGCCGCGCAGGTCCGGCATCCCGTCGCCGCGATAGACGAAGCCGCCGATCACCGCGTGCCCGCTGTCGCGAGTACAGGGCCAGCCCGGTGGCGGATCGTGATCGTAGGCGACCACCGGGTAGGTGTAACCGTGCTGCTCGTCGTCCTCCGGCAACGGGTACCTATAGTGCCCGCCGGCCCCGTTCGTGCCCAGCGGATCGATCCGCAGGATCTTCCCCTGCGGTATCCCCAATTTCTGGGGATCGTCGCTGCCTACCCCGTTGCCACCGTCACCTACCGCGATATAGAGCAGCCCGTAGTCATCGTCGCCGGGCTTGGCAGTCGGGTTGAAGCCGATCTCCTGGATCCCGTGTATGAGACTCCCGAACGCGAGCCGGAGCACTTCTCGGCGGGTCCCGCCGAAGGTCCTCGCGGACGGATCGGCCGCCGTCCACTCGATCAGCACACCGTGCACGACGGTACGGTCCTGAGCCGGCAAGTGTGGAGTCTTTGCCGCAAGCGCCTGGCCAGCCTCGGTGTGGACCGTGTAAAATTCGCCGTTCTTCGCGAAGCCAGGGTGGAAGGTCACGAACCCGTCCGGTTCGGCGTGACCGACCACCCTGGCGACGTTTCGTGGTCAGTGCTCCGCCGGCTGGAAGAGCGACTAGCACCGGTGTTCGGCGAGGACTGGACGGAGAGGGAACGATGAACACCTACGACGTGACGGTGTCCCGCGAGGATGAGCTGTGGGTGGCTGATATCGCGGGGATGACCGCCGCCACCGACGTGCTCCGGTTCAGCGATCTGGACGTCGAGGTCCGCGACTTGATCGCCGGGCTGACCGACACCGACCCGGACGAGTTCGAGATCCGCTGGCACCACCGGGCCGGGGACGACGACGTGACAGCGCTGATCGGCGAGCTGGCCGAGGTGGAAGCCGCCGCCGACACAGCCACCGCCAGACGGGACGCGGTCCGGCTGGAGATCATCCGTCGGTTGTCCGCCGCCGGGCTGTCCCAGCGCGTCATCGCCGACGTGCTCGGCCTTTCCCACCAGCGGGTGAACCAGCTCGCCAGGAGCGACAATGCCGCTGCGGCTGCGTCCTGACATCGCTACCACTGATACCGACGACGGCCTGGTGCTGCTCGACGAACGCACCGGCCGCTACTGGCAACTCAACCGCACCGGTACCCACGTGCTGCGCGCCCTGCTCGATGGCCACCATCCCGACCGCATCGCCCAGGACCTCGCCACCCGATACCACATCGAGTCACACCAGGCCCAGCACGACGTCACCGCTATCATCGACCGCCTGTACGCCGCGAACCTGGTAGCACCGGCGAGACGTCCTACTTAGTCCTCTTCCGGAGCAGGGCGAGGTGCAGGGCTGCGGTCTCAGCTGCGGGGTCGACGCCCAGCTCTTTGGCCAGCAGCCGACGGCAGCGATCATATGCGCGCAACGCCTCGGCTGGATTTCCCGCCGCCGCGTGCACCCGCATGAGCAACTGATGCATCCGTTCCCGAAACGGTTCGAGCGCGATCGCCTCCTCGGCAGTGCGCACCGCAAGCTGGTACCGGCCGCGCTGGGCATAACCTTCACTGAGCACACACAACGCCCACAGCAGCACCTCGCCCAGACCGTCGCGGACACCATCGACCCACCGCCCCCGCACATCCGGGAGAAACGGACGCGCAGCGACCACCCGGGCAAAATCCGCGAGCGCTATCGCCCGCTCGGGATGACCATCGCACAGCATCTGTTCCGCAGCCTCCACAGCGGAACGGGCACACTCGACATCGACCATCACATCGGCCGGCAGATGAAGCTGGTAGGAACCGAAACCACCATAAGCAGCCGAGCCTCCCGGCAGCCCGGCGGCGGCCAAGAATGCGCGAACCTTGCTGACCACACCGCGCAGGGCAGCGTCCCAGGTGCGCGGCAATCCGTGGGGCCACAGTGCCTCAGCGAGCTCGTCACGGGGAACAGGACGGTCACGCTCCACCACCAGCAGCGCAAAAAGGAGCCGGGCCTGACGCCCATAAAGAAACCGCTCATCAACGACCGTATCAGCAGACTCCACCGCCACCCGGCCAGCAAGCTGGATCCGCACCGGCGCGAAATTGAACTCTCCACCAATGCAGGCCATGCGCCCCGGCCCGGCATCCGTTGCGACCAACCACCCCAGCCCGTTGCCGTCCACTAGCAGCCCCCCAACTCGCCGCGCACCAACAAGACGAGACTACAGTTCATTACGCCCGACCACAATTCCCCATAAGACTTCGACTGCGAAGTGGCTCGGTAGCATAACGTGGCTGAAATGACCCGGAGATCCCACGGATGGTCATCATTACGAAGCGGCTGGCGCTAGTTCCATGATCGGACCCCAGACGGCCAGCCCCTATTCCATCGACTCTCCAGCAGCGCTTCAGTTGTTCTCCAGTCGTCACACCTAAACCAGCCGGAGCGCATGACACATAACCTGGATCAGCGGGGGACAGGATCGACGCCCATTATTAAATAAACCGCTCGTCAACTGCGACCAACCACCCCAGCCCGTTGCCGCCCAACTAACAGTCCCCCGACTCGCCGCACATCAACAAGGCAAAACTACAGCTCACTACCTCAGGCAGTCGAGCCCGTACTGGTCCGAGTCGCCGGATCCCTGCAGGTGCCGAAAAATTCCAGTTCACCAAGAATGAGATCAGCCTGGACCACCAGATCCGCATATATCAGCCATTCTTACATCGCTGACCGGCGTCCCGGACGAGTTAGTTACGGGTCTGCCCTTCACGATAAGGTACCGACCGGTTGGCTTGGCCGCCAAGGCGGTTCACTCCAATGTCGCAACGCGCGAGCAGTAGGGCGCGTGCTCTGGCGTGGTGCGATGCCCGGGTGGCGTGGCAGTCCGGGCGGTGACAGGCTGCCGGCTGGCCGCGGTGGGCGATACCCGCGGTCACCGGACCCGTCGACCCACGGTGACCCAGGCCGATATACCCCAGACCGATATACCGGAGTGATTGCGCACTGCTTGCGCCGCTGCGCCAAGCTGACCGAAAGAGACTCTGGTTCAGCAGGCCGGTAGCGCAAAGGGGAAATTTGTTGAATTCGTGACTATGCCGCCTCGACCTCACCGCCAGCCCAGATCTTCCCGTCGATCTCGTTGGCGAGCCGGACGGCCTTGGCGGGGTCGAGTTCCGCGGTAGCCTGGTCGAACAGCTGGTCGATCTCGTCGGAGCCGACCCGGGCGAAGTTTCGCTGGACGTCGAGCCAGCCGTCAGGGCCGGGCTTGGGGTTGGCGTAGATCGGCTCCGAAAAGCTGATCGGAAACGGTGTGCCCGGCCGGGCGTCCCCACCAGCGCTCGTTGCGCATGAGCGTGATGGTCTGGTCGATGCTGTCGAGCTTGAACGGGCCCGCCGTGGTGAGCGGCTGCTGCGGCCACCCGTCGTTGAAGACGTTCGGGCTGGATCGAGACGTCCAGCGCGGAGCTTACGCCACAATTGCGCCCCACTTACACCCTTGCGACTAGCCTTATCGTGACTGTCAGGAGGACTGCCCTGAACGGGTTTCTTAGGTCGGCGTTCCCAAACGTTAGCACCACTGGGGGAAACATTGTTTGGTCGCAATGGTACCGTTCTGCCGTTGTCCGCCGCCCAGCGCGAGATTTGGCTTGCCGAACAACAGTCGAACACAGTGCAGTCGAACAACACAGTGCAGTCGAACACAGTGCACCCAGCCTACAAGCTTAGTGAGTACATAGAGATACATGGGCCGGTTGATCCGGTATTGTTCGAGAGGGCGCTGCGGCGGGTTGCCGGGGAGGCCGACGCACTGCATGTCCGGTTCGCCGAGGGCAGCGACGGGCCGCGGCAGATTGTCGAGCCGTTGCCGGATTGGCCGATGCCGGTGATCGATGCCAGCGAAGAATCTGATCCGCACACTGCTGCGCAAGCATGGATGGCCGCTGACGTGGCCCGGCCAATGGACCTTACTCGTGGCCCGCTGTTCAGTTACGCGCTGATCAAGCTGAGACCTGACCTGTTCTGGTGGTATCAGGGTTACCATCACATCGTGATGGACAGGTTTGGCTTTTCCCTCATTGCGCGACGGGTAGCTGAAATTTACACAGCCCAGGCCCAGTGTCGGGCGCATGACCAGTATGGCCAGAATGGGTACGATCATAATCTGCTTGGTTCGCTGCATCATCTGCTGGACAGCGATTCTGCCTATCGTGCGTCGGAGCAGTTTGCCCGGGATAAAGCATATTGGATAAAGCGTCTTGCCGATCCACCGGAGCCAGCCAGACTCGTTGGCCGACCATCGGGGACGCCTGCGAGTTTTGTTCATCGGACGACCTGTTTGCCACCGTCCAGGGTAGACAGGATGCAGGCAGCGGCGCGCCGGGCCGGGGTGCGATGGTCCCGAATTATGATCGCAGCGACGGCCGTTTATGTGCACCGCCTGACCGGTGCACAGGATGTGGTTATCGGCTTGCCGGTTACGGCTCGCCAGGATCCCGTGCTGAAGCATGTGCCGGGCATGGTGTCGAACGTGTTGCCACTGCGGCTGTCGGTACGCCCGGACATGAGCCCACCCGAACTCATAAAACAAGTGACAGCGGAAGTCCGTGAGACATTAGCACATCAACGTTACCGGGGAGAAGATCTCCACCGCGACCTTGGCCTACCCGGTAGCATCGAGACATCTTTTGCGCCGGTAATCAACATCATGTCCTTCGACTACGATCTGTGCTTTGCCGGGTACCGCACCGCGGCGCACCGTATCCCTGCCGCCTCGCTCGCCGAACTGTCAATTGTCGTGTGGGACGGAGGGGATGGCTCAGGATTACGGATCGGCTTCCAGGCACACCCGGGCGTCTGCAGCACAGACGACCTGGCCGCCCATCAGCAGCGTTTTCTGAGTCTGCTGGACACCATCGCGGTTGCTGATCCGGATCAGCCGATCAGCCGGATCGACATCCTCACCACCGAAGAACGCACCCGACTGCTGGCCGATTACAACAACACCGCTGCCCCGATCCCTGCCACCAGCCTGCCAGCATTGTTCGAGGCTCAGGTGCAGGCCACGCCTGAGACGGTCGCGGTGGTGTTCAAGGACATGGTGTTCAAGGACACGGCGCTGACGTATGCGCAGCTCAACGCCAGAGCCAACCGGCTCGCGCGGGTGCTGGTAGCCCGGGGTGTGGGTCCGGAGCAGATCGTGGCGTTGGCCCTGCCCCGCTCACCCGAGCTGGTGGTGGCAATCCTGGCAGTGCTCAAGGCCGGAGCGGGGTACCTGCCCATAGACCCCGACTATCCGCCAGCACGGGTCGAGTCCATGCTCGATGACGCACGACCGGCACTGCTACTCACCGACACCCAGACCGGATGCGGTCTGCGGGCCGCCGACCTGACCGCCCGGCTGGTGCTGGACGACCCCGACACCGTGGCCGTGCTGGGCGGCTGCGCGGACACCGACCCCACCGACACCGACCGCACCACCCCCCTGACTCTGCAGCATCCGGCGTACGTGATCTACACCTCCGGCTCCACCGGCCAGCCCCAAGCCGTCGTCATGCCCACCGGCGGGTTGATGAACCTGCTGCTATGGCACCACCGTGCCCTTCCCAGCGAGCCGGGGACCAAGACCGCGCAGTTCACCGCGATCAGCTTCGACGTCTCAGCCCAGGAAATCCTGTCCACACTGGCCTTCGGCAAGACATTAGTGGTTCCCACCGAGGAGACTCGGCGCGACGCCGACCAGCTGGTGGGCTGGCTGGATCAGCACCAGGTGCAGGAACTGTTCGCCCCCAACCTGGTGGTCGAGAAGCTGGCCCAGGCCGCCAACGAGCAAGAATGTGATCTTGCGCGGTTGCGTGGGATCGCCCAGGCCGGCGAGGCGCTGACCCTGGGCCGCGAGGTCCGAGAGTTCTACCGCCGCGCGCCTGGCCGGCGGTTGCATAATCACTACGGTCTCGCCGAGACTCATGTGGCCATCGCCTACACCCTGCCCGACGACGTCACCGGCTGCCCACTGCCCCCGCCGATCGGTCGGCCGATCACCAACACCCGGGTCTACGTGCTCGACACCGGCCTGCAACCGGTGCCCCCTGGGGTAGCAGGTGAGTTGTACCTCGCCGGGGCCGGATTAGCGCGAGGCTACCTGCACCGGCCCGGCCTGACCGCGCAGCGGTTCGTCGCGGACCCCTACGGCCCGCCGGGGACTCGCCTGTACCGCACCGGCGATCTGGTCCGCTGGCGGGCTGACGGGAACCTGGAGTTCATCGGCCGCGCAGACGACCAGGTCAAGATCCGCGGGTTCCGCATCGAGCCAGGCGAGATCGAAACCGTGCTCGCCGCACACCCCGACGTCGCACAGACCGCGGTCATCGCCCGCCAAGACCGGACCGACGACAAACGGCTGGTCGCCTACGTGGTGGCGGCCGGCGGCAACGGTTGCCGACCGGACTCGCTGCGTGACTATCTGCGCCAGCGACTGCCCGAATACCTGGTGCCCGCCGCGTTCGTGGCGCTCGATGCGTTGCCGTTGACGCCCAACGGCAAGCTGGACCGCACCGCGCTGCCTGCTCCATTGCTGGCGGCCCGCCTGGACATGGACGACCCCAGCGACTGGACGATGAACCGGTGACGCTCACTCACGTCGTGGACGTCCTCCGCAGCCGGGGCAGCGCACTGGCAAACCTCGATGAGCGCCAAATATCGGCCGCCATCGAGATCAGGATCAACAATGCTCGTCTCGCGATTGACTTCACTCCCGGCCGGTTCCAGCCGGAGCAGGCCCTCGACGAGGTTCGGGAACTCACCGGCGGCCACTATCTCACTGTCACTATCTCAATGGGAGAGCTGAATCATGACCAACCCCTTCGAAGACCCCGACGGCACCTACCTCGCGCTGATCAACGACGAGGGCCAGTACTCCCTGTGGCCGACCTTCATCGAAGTACCAGCCGGCTGGACGATCGCCCACCCCCAAGACACCCGGCAGGCCTGCCTGGACTACATCAACCAGCGCTGGACCGACATGCGGCCGCAAAGCCTCATCGACGCCATGAACAGTCAGCAGTAAGCCAGCGCGGCCTCACCCGTCTGCCCGTCGCCTACTGATCATAAAAGAGAGCACGCAATGGCTGGGAGCCTGAAATTGCTCCCAGCCATTGCGTGTCTGTGTTACTGGTATCTGAGGGCTGTGATGGGCCGTAGCCGGGCGGCGCGGTTGGCGGGGTAGCCGCCGGCGACGAGCCCGATCACCACGCTGATCGCGAAGGAGATCAGGATGGAGGGGATGCTGACAGCGGGGGCGAAGGTCTCGAAGGTGGATCCGAAGGCGGGTGCGATGGCGGCGCCGAGCGCTGACAGGCCGACCCCGAAGATAACGCCGATGAGCCCACCCAGGGAAGCCAGCACGGTGGACTCGATGAGGAACTGCTGGAGGATCGCGGCGCGGGTGGCGCCGATTGCCTTGCGGATGCCGATCTCGCGGGTCCGCTCGGTGACCGAGACCAGCATGATGTTCAGCACCCCGATGCCGCCGACGAACAGCGAGATCGCCGCGACGGACGCGGTGAACAGGGTGAGGACCTGCAGGATCTGCAGGAAGTTCTCCAGCCGGCCTTTGAAGGACTGGACCTCGAAGTCCCGCTTCGTGGAGTCATTGATCCGGTGCCGGTCGCTGAGGATGTTGATCACCTGATCCACGGCGGCGGGCACGGTGGCGGCCTGGGTGGCCTGCACGATGATCTGGCCGAGCTCATCGCCGTCGCCGGTGACGTAGCGGCGGGCAGCCTCCAGTGGCATGATCGAGTTGCTGTCGGTCGGCTCCCCGATGGCCTCCAGCACCCCGATGACCTTGAAGTTCTGGTGGTTGATCCGGACTGTCTTGCCCAGCGCCGCCTGGGGGTCATTGCCGAACAGGTTGTTCGCTATGGTGACCCCCAGCACTATCACCCTGGCGGCGGAGCGGCCCTGGGCCTCGTCGAAGAACACCCCGGCCTGGGGATCCACGTTGTATGCCTGGAACCAGCGGTCGGTGGAACCGATGACCTTCGTGCGGGACTTCGCGGTCTCCGTCTCGGCCACGGTATCGCTGGAGGCGGCCGGGATGACGGCGGCGATATCAGGTGCCTGGTCGCGCTTGCGCAACGCGGTGACGTCGCCGTTGAGCAGCTCCCTCGGCTCGCCGACGCCGGGGACATTGCCGGTCGACTTCGCGACGGTGATGAGGTTGGCCAGTGGTTCGATGCGCTCATTGACTGAGTTCTGCACCCCGTTGCCGATGGCGACCAGCAGGATCACCGCGGCGACCCCGATGATGATGCCGAG
>JBOHFT010000130.1:0-12770 GCA_050699815.1 Pseudonocardiaceae bacterium
ATCCTCGCCGGGATCGGCGGGGTCCGTGCGGTGCGGCTGTTCTGCCAGCTCACCGGCCACCCCGAGCCCGAGGTGTGCCACACCAACGAGGGCCACGCCGGGTTTCTCGGCCTGGAGCGGATCCGGGTGCTGACCCGAAGCGACGGGCTGGGCTTCGACGAGGCACTGGCCGCGGTGCGGGCCGGCACCGTGTTCACCACGCACACCCCGGTGCCGGCCGGGATCGACCGCTTCCCGGTGGATCTGGTGCGGCACTACTTCGGCGGGGCCATACTGCTGCCCGGTGTCGATGTCACCCGGGTGCTGGCGCTGGGTGCCGAGGACGACCCCGGCATGTTCAACATGGCGCATATGGGCCTGCGGCTGGCTCAGCGCGCCAACGGCGTCTCGCGGCTGCACGGCGCGGTGTCGCGGGCGATGTTCCGCGGGCTGTGGCCGCAGTTCGACGTCGAGGAGGTGCCGATCGGGTCGGTCACCAACGGGGTGCACGGCCCGACCTGGGCGGCGCGGGAGATCGCCAGCCTGCTCGGTGAGCCCGGCAGCGCCGCGCCGGTCGCCGACACCCTGCTGTGGGACCTGCGCGGCGCACTGCGCACCAAGCTGGTCGGCGAGGTGCGCAGGCGGGTCCGGGCGTCCTGGCTGGAACGCGGTGCCTCCGAGCCGGAGCTGGGCTGGACCTCGCAGGTCTTCGACCCGAACGTGCTCACCGTCGGGTTCGCCCGGCGGGTGCCCACCTATAAGCGGCTTACCCTGATGCTGCGCGACCCCGACCGGCTCCGGGCTCTGCTGCTGCACCCGCAGCATCCGGTGCAGCTGGTCATCGCCGGCAAGTCGCACCCCGCCGACGACGGCGGCAAGGCGCTGATCCAGCAGATCGTGCGGTTCGCCGACGCGCCGGACGTGCGGCACCGGATCGTGTTCCTGCCCGACTACGACATGTCGATGGCCCGGTACCTGTACTGGGGCTGCGACGTGTGGCTGAACAACCCGCTGCGGCCGCTGGAGGCGTGCGGCACCTCGGGGATGAAGTCCGCGCTCAACGGCGGGCTGAACCTGTCCATCCGGGACGGCTGGTGGGACGAGCTCTACGACGGCGAGAACGGCTGGGCGATCCCGACCGCCGACCGTGTGGAGGATCCGCACCGGCGCGACACCCTGGAGGCGGACGCGCTGTACGAGCTGATCGCCACGCAGGTCGCCCCCCCGTTCTACGACCGCGCCGCCGATGGTGTGCCGGCCCGCTGGGTGTCCATGGTGCGCCACACCCTGGCCACCCTGGGCACGCAGGTCCAGGCCAGCCGGATGGTGCAGGAATACGTGGAGCGGCTCTACGCGCCGGCCGCCAGCTCGGCCGCGGGGGTGCTCGCCGATTCCTTCGCCGGTGCCCGCGCACTGGCGCAGTACCGGTCCCGGATCCATGCTGCCTGGCCACGGGTGCGGGTCGCGCAGGTGGACGTCTCCGGCCTGCCCGACATCCCGGAGCTGGGCTCGGAGATGACGGTCCGGGCGGCCGTCGTGCTGGCCGGCCTGCAGCCCTGCGACGTGGACGTGCAGGCCGTCGTCGGCCGGGTCGACGACGGCGACGAGCTGCGGGACGTGCTCGTGGTGGCCATGCAGCCAATCGGCACCCGTGATGGCGACGGCGAGGACCAGCGATTCGAGGCGACCGTGCGGCTGCCGCACGCCGGGCTGCTCGGGTACACCGTGCGGGTCCTGCCCGGCCACCCGTTGATGGCCAGCCCCGCTGAGTTCGGCCTGCTCCACCTGCCCACCTGACCGCTACTGCCGCACTGCGCGGAAGACCAGGAGGGTCCGGGCGGGCACCGTCATCCGGGAACCTGGCTTCCTGCTGCGCTTGCGGGTGGGTGCTCCGTCCGGGGACCCGGTGTCGAGCACCGGCGCGTAGTGCTCGCCGTATTCCGGGCCCGGCAGCGTCACCATGATCGGGTGGGCGCCGGCGTGCAGCACCAGCAGCCACGAGTCGGCGGCCGGCCGCGGCGGGTGGGATCGCACGTCGGCGCCGTCGATCCACATGCCGAGGGTCTGCCGGTGGCCGTCTTGCCAGTCGTCGAGCTCCATGGGCTGGCCGTCGGGACGAAACCAGACCAGGTCGGGGGTGCGGGTGGGGGTGGTGCGGCCCTCGAAGAACTCCGGTTGGCGCAGCGCGGGCGTCGCCGCGCGCAGCGCGAGCAGGTGGTGGGTGAAGGCCGTCATCGTGTCGGTGTCGGGCTGCGGCGACCAGTCCAGCCAGGAGGTCTCGTCATCGAGCCGGTACGGGTTGTTGTTGCCGCCCTGGGTATTCCAGCGCTCGTCGCCGGCCAGCAGCATCGGCGTGCCGGTGGACAGCACCAGCGTCGCCAGCAGGTTGCGGGCCTGGCGGCTGCGCAACTGGTGCACGGCCGGATCGTCGGTGTCCCCTTCGACGCCGCAGTTCCAGGACCGGTTGTCGTCGGTGCCGTCGGCCCCGCCCTCACCGTTGGCCTCATTGTGCTTGCGGTTGTAGGAGACCAGGTCCCGCAGGGTGAACCCGTCGTGGGCAGTGACGAAGTTCACCGACGCCCACGGCCGCCGCCCGCCGGACGTGTAGAGATCCGAGCTGCCCGCCAGCCGGGAGGCGAGCTCACTGACGCCGGGGATACCGCGCCAGAAGTCGCGCACGATGTCGCGGTAGCGCCCGTTCCACTCGCTGAAGTCCGGGGGGAACCCGCCGACCCGGTACCCCTCGGCGGTGGCGTCCCAGGGCTCGGCGATGAGCTTGCGGGTGCACAGCAGCGGGTCGGCGGCGATCGCGGTGAGCAGCGGCGCGCCCGGGTCGAACGGCCCGCCCCGGGGCCGTCCCAGCACGCTGGCCAGGTCGAAGCGGAACCCGTCGACGCCCAGCTCACCCGCCCAGTGCCGCAGCGCGTCGGTGACCAGCCGGACCACCGTGAGCGAGCCGCAGTCCAGGGTGTTGCCGCAGCCGGTGAGGTCGTGGTCGAGGTAGTAGGCGCGCGCATCCAGCCCGCGGTAGGCCAGGGTGGGGCCGTCCACGTCACCCTCGCAGGTGTGGTTGGCCACCACGTCGACGATGACCTCGATGCCCGCCGCGTGCAGCGCGGCGACCATCGTGCGGAACTCGTCCACCTCAGCGCCGGGCACCGCGGCGTACCCGGGATGCACCGCGAGCAGGGCCAGCGGGGAGTAGCCCCAGTAGTTGCGCGCCCCGGTGCGCAGCAGCGGCGGCTCGTCGCAGAACGCCGACACCGGCAGCAGCTCCACAGCGGTCACCCCCAGCCCGGTGAGGTAGTCGAGCACCGCGGGGTGAGCGAGGCCCAGGTAGGTGCCGCGGTGCTCGGGCGGGACGTGCGGGTGGGTGCGGGTGAAGCCGCGCACGTGCAGCTCGTAGATCACGGTCTGCTCCCACGGCACGTCGGGCCGGGTGCCGGTGTCCGGGCCACCGGGCGCGGTGACCACCGACACCGGGACGCTGCCCAGCGAGTCGACGTCGGAACGGGGCCCGCCGGGATCACCCCGGTAACCCAGCGCGGCGGCCAGGTTGGTCACAGTGCCCTCGACCCGCCGCGCATACGGGTCGACCAGCAGCTTGGCCGGGTTGCACCGCAGGCCGTGGGCGGGGTCCCAGGGCCCGTGCACCCGGTAGCCGTAGCGCTGCCCGGGACCCAGGCCGGGCAGCAGCCCGTGCCACACCCCGAAGGTGTGTTCGGTCAGCGCTACCCGGGACTCCGTGCCGTCTGGCGACAGCAGGCACAGCTCGACGGCCTCGGCGACGCCGGAGGCCACCGCGAAGCGCACCCCACCGCCCTCGGCGTGCGCACCGAGCGGGAACGGCCGGCCAACCTGAGGGCGGGTCATAGAGCGCCATCTTGCCTGCCCGGTCCGACATCTCGCCCGGCCGTGCCGGTCAGCACAATGGCCGGGTGAACGCGCTGGGTGGGAACGCTGCGGTCGATCTGACCGATCTGGTGGTGCGGATGGACGGTGTGGGCGTGCGGCGCGGCACCACCGCCCTGCTTGACCGGGTGGACTGGCGGGTGGAGCTGGATGAGAAGTGGGTCGTCCTGGGACCCAACGGCGCCGGCAAGACCACCTTGCTGCGGCTGGCCGCGACCGAACTGCATCCGACCCTCGGCACGGTGCACGTGCTCGGGGAACGGCTGGGCCGCACCGACGTGTTCGAGCTCCGCCCGCGGATCGGGTTCTCCTCGGCGTCGCTGGCCGGCCGGGTTCCCGGTGACGAGCTGGTGTCCGACGTGGTGGTCAGCGCCGGCTATGCGGTGCTCGGCCGGTGGCGGGAACGCTACGACGAGCGCGACACCGCGCGGGCCACCGGGCTGCTGGCCGCGCTGGGCGTCGTCGGGCTGGCCGGGCGGCGGTTTGGCACCCTGTCCGAGGGGGAGCGCAAGCGGGTGCTGATCGCCCGGGCGCTGATGACCGATCCGGAGCTGCTGCTGCTGGACGAGCCCGCCGCCGGGCTGGACCTGGGTGGCCGGGAGGACCTGCTGGCCCGGCTGGCCACCCTGGCCGCAGATCCGGATTCGCCCGCCACCGTGCTGGTGACCCACCATGTCGAGGAGATCCCGCCCGGCTTCACCCACGCCATGCTGATGCGCGAGGGGTCGGTGGTCGCCCAGGGCCTGCTCGATGCGGTGCTGACCGAGGAGAACCTGGCGGAGACCTTCGGTGTCGATCTCGTGCTGCGGCGCACCGGGGACCGCTTCTTCGCCTACCGCCGGTAGCGTGCAACGGCATCTGCGCCCACTAGCCGGAGTTGCCACGGACGTGTCACACGGATAACGGCGGGTAGCATTTCCTGGTTACCATGGCTGCACGCCGACCCGAACTATGGGGGGAACGCCGTCATGATAGTCGTGATTGTCGCATTGCTGGGCCTCTGGCTCCTGATCGCCGGCATCGGGATTGCCGTCAAGGGGCTGCTGTGGCTGGGGATCGCCGGGCTCGTGCTGCTCGTCGTCACTACTGCCGTCGGTGCGGTCATGAGCACCAGATAAGGCCCCCGTATAGCGTGCTGGTGTGTCTGACCTTGACCTGCACGCCATCCTCTACCTGATTGCCCACTACCCCGAGCTGCCCGCCGCCTTCGCTGCGGGGTCGCTGCTGTTCGGCGGTGCGGCCTGGTGGCTGGCGCGGCGTCGGGGGTGGGCCCAGGTGCCGGCGGCACTCGCCGGGTGCGGTCTGGCTCTGGCCTTGGCCGTCACCGTGGTGCGGCCCATCGGGCTGTTCCCCGCCGGGGGTCTCAACCCGGAGGCCATCCTGCGCGAATGCATGGTCGGCAGCCTGTCGTTGACCCGCAACTACGAGAAGCTCAACGTGGCGATGCTGATGCCGTTTGCGTTCTTCGGGACACTGGCGACCCGCCGCCCGGCCATCATCGCGATGTCCAGCGTCCTGATCAGCGGGTTTGTGGAGTTCGTGCAGGGTGCCACCGGCGGTGGCACCTGCCAGGCCCGCGATGTGGTGCACAACACTGCTGGCGGCGCACTCGGGGTGCTGCTGGCTGTGGTGGCGCTGCGGCTACTGGTGCGGCGGTCCCGCGGTATCACCGCAGACCTCGGAGCCGGTCCAGGATCGTCGCGTTAACCGAAACGCTCACCGGGCCAGCACTTCGTCGATCTCGGCGGCGGTGGGCAGGGACGGTTGGGCGCCATGCCGGGTGGCCGCCAGCGCGCCCGCCGCGCAGGCCCTGGCGAGCAGTTCGGCGTCCCGGAGCCCGGTGAGCAAGCCCGCCACGGCGGTGCCGACGAACGCGTCACCAGCAGCAGTGCCGTCCACCGCGCTGACCGGCGGGGGAGCCGCGGCCGCGACCTGCTGGCCGTCGCGGAGCAGCACCGCGCCGCGTGGCCCGTCAGTGATGGCGACGGCTCGGGCGGCGTCCAGACCGGGCAGCGTGGCGTGTTCGGCACGGTTGACCACTACCAGGTCGGCGCGCCGGAGCACCTCGCGCGGTACCGGGCGGGCCGGGGCGGCATTGAGCACGAACAGTCCGGTGGCGTGCTGGGCAGCGGTGGCGACGGCGTGGTCGGGGACCTCCAGCACGGTGAGCACCGCGTCGGCGCCCGCCACATCCTCGGCGCCCACCCGCAGCGCCGCATTCGCGCCCGGTACTGCGACGATGGTGGTCTCGCCGGCGGCGTCGACGGTGATCAGCGCCAGCCCAGTCGGCTCAGCCACCCGCCGCAGCCCAGTCAGCCCGACTCCCGCACTGCGCAGCAGCTCCAGGGCGGTCTCGGCTTCGGGGTCGGTGCCCACCGCGGCGACTAGCCGGACCGGCAGCCCCAGCCGGCGGACGGCCAGGGCCTGGTTGGCGCCCTTGCCACCAGGGTGGCGGGCCAGGCCGGTGGCGGTGAGGGTCTCACCGGGATGGGGAAGCCGTGGCACCGACGCCACCAGGTCAAGATTGACGCTGCCCACCACCACCACACCCACCGGTCCATCCCACCACGCGAAGTCACTCGCTGACGATCTTGCTGCTGCCGTGGCCAGGATGAGACGTTTCGTGCGACGTTGGAGGCCCGCACCCCGGAAGGGGACGCGACGAGCACTGGTTGCCACGTGTTCCTAGGCGTCAGGCGAGCATTCGATGCACCCACCGGTGTACCTGCTCGGCTTCCTGGTCGGACAGCCGCCCGAGGGGCGCGGTCCGGATGAAGCGTGTGGTCGAGATCGCGCGGATATCGTCGGTGCGGGCCCAGCTCGGCCGCTGGAGGCCCGACTCGGTCGAGCTGATCGCGATGTGGTGCGGCAAACCGCGATCACGCGTGGTAAGGGGTACTACCAGCGCCATCTGGATCGGGAACCGGCAATGGTCCTCGGAACCCACGATGACCGCGGGCCGGGCCCCGCCCTGCTCGCTTCCCGCCGGCGAACCGAAGTCGGTCAGCCACACCTGCCATGGCTCGATCATGGCGGCATGGGTCATCGGTTGTACTCGGGGTACTCGTCGCGGGCGTTGCCGAGCCCATCCGCGGCGCTGCCCTCCACAAGCCGGAGTTCCTGCTGGTAGTCGGCCCACCGCTCGGGGTCGTTGCGGAGCCGGGCATAGGCTGCGTGGACCTGCCGCATCTCGTGCTCGTCGATCAGCCGGTTGAGGGCGGCTTCTTGGCTGACACCTCCGAAGTGCTCTCGTGCCACTGTCGCGAGCCGGTCCCGGGTGCGGCTGTCCAGACGAACCGTTGTGGTAGCCATGGTAGTGAGTATGCCACAAGTATCCGCAAAAGTATGCATCAAAAGCATACAGCTAGCTGTGCATCGACATTCCCGCACTGGTTGCCACGCGTTTCTCGCCGAGCAGGTCGCGGAACTCGCCAGAGTTGATGCCGACTTGCCGCGGGACTGACGCGAGAGTGCCGCGCTTGACGGTGCCGGACGCGGGTGACCTTGCGGATCGGCAGGCGACACCCAAGACGGTGCCGCAGCGATCGGACCTCGCTCGTCCCCGTGCACGAGATGCGGACACACCGTGCACGAGATGCGGACACGCCGGGGGCTCAGAGCGGCGCTAGGTTCGCCAGGTAGCGGATCCCGGTGATGCTCGGCAGGAAGCAGTAGGCGCCGCCGCGGGTGGTCACGAACCGGGTGAGGCCCGCCAGGACCACCGGCCCCTCCGGGCGCGGTATTGAGAAGCTTCCGGCGCCGTCGGGCTGGGCGCCGATCACGGGATCCTTGGTGCGGCCGAGCCCCGCGGTGAATGTGCCGTCGTTGGCCCAGTGGGCCATGAGGAACTCGAACTGATCGCGCAGGCTGACTCCGATGAACATGCCGAGCAGGCCGCGGGCCTTCCCATCGTGCGGGTGTGCCGGGTCGTAGGGCGGGCCGTAGGGAATCCCGCGCCGGACGATGCGGTGCAGATGACCGCCGTTACCGGCGACGCGTTGCCCGCGCGGATGCATCCGGCGGATGTGCGATCCGACCGGGCACCGGTAACCCCGCTCGTCACCGATGTAGTCGAAATCGTTCAGGGCCTCGGGCGGCACCGGCGGGTTGGGTGTGTCGGTGTCCGGCGACAGGACCAGCGGCGTGCCGTTGCGCCATCGTCCACACAGCTTCGCCGCGATGAGTTCCTCCGGCATCCCGGTTGCCGACGCCTGGTGGCTGACGAATTCCGCGAACGCATCGACGTCCTGTTCGAGCACGCGGAACGCGGCGAAGCTGCCGTCGGTGCCAAGCTCCGCCGGAACCGGCACCGGATAACTGAACCCGACGTGCTGGCTGGGGTACCCGAGCAGGAATTCGCCGACCGGGGCCCGCGGCAGACGATCCGGCGGGCCGGCCGGGGGAACACCCTCGATGGTGGGCTGGGACAGGCCGTCCCGGTAGCCGAAGTGTGCGACGTTGCCCGGCAGCGCCGCGCCGTCGAGGCGTCCCAGCTCCACGCAGCCGGCCGACCATGCCTGTTCCAGTTGCTTGGTCGTCGTGTCGAGGGCACCGGGGGACTGGGCGTACAGCGACACCAGCAGGTGCAGTCCCGGGTCTGCCAGCCACGGCAGCCACTGCTGCGGGCTACTGGTTCCGATGTCGCCCACGCTGGCGGCGCGCGCTGCCGCGCCTTGTGCGTATTCCGCGGGAAAGCTGGCCAGAGACGCTGGTGGTACCCCCAGCGCAGCCAGGCCCGGGAACGTGATGCCCAGGTTGACACAGCAGTCCGGTTTCACCGCCCAGGGCTGTGCGGTGGTGACGGAGGCAACAGCGGGATCACTGCCCGCGAGCTTGGCAAGGAAGGTGCCGGCGGCCTGCGGCTTGTGCACGCTCAGCCCCAGATACCGGCCTATCGGCATGGTGTAGCCACGCAGGACGAGACCCTGCACATTCGCCAGCTCGACGGTCACCTTCGTAGTCAGCTCAGCCTGAGGTGCTGACCGGGTCGAGGATGTCGAGTACGGTGCGCTCGGGGTAGGCGCTGTAGAAAGTCCCCACGCAGTGCCGGTCGACGGCGCGGATGTAGTCCAAGAACTCCTGGCGGTAGGTCTGCACCGGCAGCGGCGGGGCATTTTTCACGTGCGCCATCAGGCCGTTGAACACGTCGCCGATCTCGTCGATGAATTCGTTGATGTATGCCTCGAAGTCACCGTCGTAGCTGGTGATCACCGCGAGCTGGTCGTTGTCCAGGAATACGAACCTGGCAAAGTGCACGGTGCTGATCTTGTCAAGCGCGACGGTGATCGGGTTCTGGTCCGGTGGCAACGACTGGAGGTGCTCGACAAGCTGCACAAGCGCAGCGTAGTCCTCTGGTGACTTTGCCGTCATCACTGCTGTCAGCGGATTCTGAACGGGTTGTGGCGGCTGTTCTGTCATGGCGTCTCCCTAAGGGTTGGCTGCCGATCCGGGCTCGGTAGTATCCCACTCCGAGCGGACGGAGCCGGCGGGGCACGCCCGCAACGGCGGCATCCACTCCGTGCACATTGTAAGTTGGCGCTACTTTGTTCACTGAGGCGTACATTGTTAGTGTTGATGTACAGTGTTAGAGTGTGCTGCCGACGCCGCTATCACCCAATCGGGTGACGACGTACGGTGCACACCTCCTGTGGTAGCAGTGAGCGGGAAGGGGCCGTTGTTGATCGACCAGCCGGATGCCTCTCGTGGCCGTTCTGACCGGCCCACCTGGGTCGATGTCGACCCGAGCAAGGACTACACGCGGCCGCCGCCGCTGTCCCGGCCCCGGATCGTGCGCGCCGCGCTGCAGCTTGTCGACGAGAAGGGCCTGGCCGCGTTGACCATGCGCGCGTTGGCTACCGAGCTCGAGGTCTCGCCGATGGCGCTGTACAACCATGTGCGGGACAAGGACGAGCTGGTCGACCTCATGGTCGACCTCATGGTCGACCTCATGCTCGGCGAGGTGGACTGCTCGCCCACCGAAGGCGACTGGGTGACCCGGCTGCGGGCGGTGGTGTACAGCTACCACCAGGCGTTGGCCGCCCATCACCAGCTGGCCCGGGTCTACAGCGCCCGGGTCGGGATCGGCCCGCACGGCCTGCTGCTCATCGAGCGGACGATCGCGCTGCTCCTTGAGGGAGGGCTCTCCCCGGCCGAAGCTGCCGACGCCTTCTTCGCCCTCTACATCTACACCGCCGGCTTTCATCAGATGGGCCACATCGCCCCACTCCGCGACATCGCATCGCACGACACCGGGTATTACTCAGCGCTTCCGCCAGAGCAGGTTCCCGCCATTCAGGCCGTGAGCCCGCACCTGTCTGGCGTGCACCGGCCGGGAAGGTTCGAATACGGTCTCGACATGCTCCTCGCCGGCCTGCAAGCCAGGCGCGCTCCGGTTGGCGGTGCCGCGCTGATTTACCCACCGGTAACATCGTAAGACAGGGATTGGCTCAGCGTCTGCGGAGGGGGATCATGAATATCGTCGTCCTGATCAAGCAGGTGCCGGACACCTGGTCCGAGCGGACGCTCGCCGGCGCCGATCACACCCTTGATCGCGACTCGGCGGACGTCGTCCTGGACGAGATCAACGAGCGCGCGGTCGAGGAGGCGCTCAAGATCAAGGAGGCGGGTGAGGGGGAGGTCACCGTCGTCACGATGGGTCCCCAGCGTGCCACCGACGCCATCCGCAAGGCCCTGTCGATGGGTGTCGACAAGGCGGTGCACCTGTCCGATGAGGGGCTGCACGGGTCCTGCGCGGTGCAGACCGCCAGGGCACTGGCCAAGGTCATCGGCACCCTCGGCGACGTCGACCTGGTGCTGGCCGGCAACGAAGCCACCGACGGCACCATCGGCGCCATCCCGGCGATGGTCGCCGACGTGCTCGGCCTGCCGGAGCTGACCCATGCCCGCACAGTCACCGTCGTGGGACGCACTGTGACCGTCGAACGGGAGACCGACGACGCGATCACGGTCCTGCAGGCTGACCTGCCTGCTGTGGTCAGCGTGCACGAGAAGATCAACGAGCCGCGCTACCCGTCGTTCAAGGGCATCATGGCCGCCAAGAAGAAGCCGGTCAGCACGCTGTCGCTGGCCGATGCGGGCATCGAGCGCAACTCGGTCGGGCTGGCCAGCGCCACGTCCACGGTGACCGAGTCCACGCCACGCCCGCCGCGCGAGGCCGGGCAGGTCGTCACCGACGAGGGTGATGGGGCGGCGAAGCTCGCCGAGTACCTCATCGGCCAGAAGCTGATCTGACCTTCGAAGGGGCGAACTCCAGTCATGGCAGAGATCCTGGTCCTGGTCGAGCACTCCGCCGGCGAGGTCAAGAAGGTCACTAGCGAACTGCTCACGGCCGCCGCGAAGCTGGGTGAGCCGTCCGCTGTGGTGGTCGGCACGCCGGGCACCGCAGGCAAGCTCAAGGACCGGCTGGCGGCCTATGGCGCAGCGAAGGTCTACGTCGCCGAGTCCGACGAGGTGGACGACTACCTCACCGCTCCGGCCGTCGGCGTGCTGGCGGCGCTCGTGGCGTCGGCCCAGCCGGGCGCGGTTCTCATCGCCGCTTCGCCAGACGGTAAGGAGATCGCGGGCAAGCTCGCCGTGCGCACCGGATCGGGCCTGCTCTCCGACGCCGTCGAGCTGGCTGACGACGGCACTGCCACGCACTCGGTGTTCGGCGGCTCCTGCCTCGCTAAGTCCAGGGCCACCACACCGGTCGCGGTGATCACGATCCGGGCCGGCGCGATCGAGCCGGTCGAGTCGCCGGGCGCGGCCGTCGAGCAGGCCGTCGGGGTTCCCGCGGTGAGCGCGGCGAGGACCGCGAAGATCATTGAGCGGCGGCCCATCGAGGGCAGTGACCGGCCGGAGCTCGCCGAGGCCAGCGTGGTGGTCTCCGGTGGCCGCGGGGTCGGCTCGGCGGGCAACTTCGCCGTGGTAGAGAAGCTCGCCGACGCACTGGGTGCCGCGGTCGGGGCATCCCGGGCCGCGGTCGACTCCGGCTACTACCCGCATCAGTTCCAGGTCGGGCAGACCGGCAAGACCGTCGCTCCGCAGTTGTACGTCGCGCTCGGCATCTCCGGCGCCATCCAGCACCGGGCGGGCATGCAGACGTCCAAGACCATCATCGCGGTCAACAAGGACCCCGAGGCGCCGATCTTCGAGATCGCCGACTTCGGTGTGGTAGGTGACCTGTTCACCATCGCCCCCCGACTAGCCGAAGCAGTCACCAAACGCAAGACCTGATCGACTCTCCATACTGCGTTCTGGGGACAGACTGCAGTTATTCGCAGCCTCATTACTGCAGTCTGTCCCCAGAACTCGGCAGGAGAGCGGCGGGGTGACCGTGAACTGGGCAAAGAAAAGGTGGCGCTCCCAGCGCGTGACCCGAACGGCGCGGACCGGTCTCCAGGAGTGAATGGGTCAGCACAAGCTATCCGGAGATTCACGGACATTCCATCGGGCGGTCACGTCGGTGTCGATCGCGCAACCAGCTAGCCCGTTACACCCAGCTTATGAGCACCTCGCAGCTGCTGGTGACCACTTCTGCGTCCGTCGGCTCCCCGCACTACACGTTGCTGGTAGCCCAAGACCAGGCCGAAGTCCGCGCCGCCCAGCGGCTCCGGCACCGGGTGTTCGCCGACGAGATGGGCGCTGTGCTGCACTCGTCGCAGCCCGGCCTGGACATCGACGACTTCGACGCGCACTGCGACCACCTGGTGGTGCGCGAGGACCGCACCGACGAGATCGTCGGTACCTATCGGATGCTCCCGCCGGACGGCGCGCGGCGCGCCGGCGGTTTGTACTGTGAGACCGAGTTCGCGATCCCCGGGCTGGTGGGCCTACGTGAAGCCCTGGTGGAGACCGGCCGCTCCTGCGTGCACCCAGAC
>JBOHFT010000131.1:0-12713 GCA_050699815.1 Pseudonocardiaceae bacterium
GGTAGGGTCCACGCTGGTGCGTGGAGCGTCGACTGCGGTGGGGTCGTGCTCCAGGTGCACCCGGCGGCGGCACCGGGTGACCACACCCGCATCGAGCAGCACCTCAGAGTCCACGGCGTCAGACTACATCGACGGGCTGAAAATTGTGTGGGGTGCGCCATCAGCCGTTAGCCTGACGGCGCACCCCACGCGGCCACCCCGTCCTGGAGACGACCGATGCCCAAGAAATGGATCTATGCTGCGATCACGGCGACGGCGCTGAGCGTCGCGCTGGCGGCCCCGGCAGCCGCCCACGTCGTCACCGATCCTGGTGCAGCGATTCAGGGCGTCGGCCCGGCGTTGGCGTTGCTGGCTGCGCACAACGCCCTGATCGGCAGCGTCCCACCGGATGGCGCGCAGGTGGCGACCGGCCCGGCGCGGGTCAGCCTCACGTTCAACCTGCCGGTGCAGCGTGGGTTCAGCACAGTGGCCGTGACCGGCCCGGATGGCAGCCAGTGGCAGGCCGGCCCGCCGGCCGAGGCCGGTGCCGTGGTGTCGGCGCCGGTCCGCCCGCTGGGACCGGTCGGCCAGTACACGATCGCCTATCAGGTGCTCTCCGCCGACGGCCACCCGGTGCGTGGTGCCGTGCGGTTCACCCTCACCACGCCGGGCGCGGGCACCGGGGCTGCGCCGCCGACTGCGCAATCGTCCGGCATCACCACGTCCGGCACCGTGAACCACACCGGATCTGGCGGTGCCCCGGTGTGGCCATGGCTGGCCGGGGCGGGGGTGCTGCTGGCGGCCGGTGTGGCGGTGGCGCTGCGGGCCAGCCGATCTAAGACGCCGTCTCGCTGATCCTGCTGAGACCCTGGTCAGCCAACCCGGGTCGTCACAGCGGCTGCTCCGCCGGGATCTGCCGCAGCGCGTCGAGATCGGCGAGCGTGCGGTCGACGCGGTGTCGTAGCTCGCGGCGGCTGATCCAGCCCCGCCCGTAGTGCCGGTGGTCTTGGGCGAGCATGGCGAGCAGCGCGAGGGCCTCGGCGGGTCGGCTGCGTTGCTGCTCCGGCAGCTGGCGGATGAACTCCAGTTCGGTGTCCACCAGGCCGTCCAAGTAGTCAGCCTCACGCCTCCCGGCGCGGCGGCGGCGCAGGGACGCCAAACGGTCCCAGGTACGCGGCAGCTCGGCCCGTCGCCCGGGCTCCTCGCTCGATCGCCTCACCACGTGCACCACCCTTGGGATAGTCCGCTCATACCCCATATCGCCGGACCGTCCCCCAGCGTTAGCAGCATGCCGCCAGACCGCGTTCAGCGGGCTGAGCGGGGTCAGGACCACCCCGATAACCCCGCTCAGCCCGCTGAATGCGGGAAATCACCGGGGGCGGAGGCGGGCCGCGGTGAGGAGGGTGGGGTCCACTCTCCGGTGGCCCTGGAGGAGCTTGACTCGGGTGCGGGGGACCATCAGTAGTGGCTGGCTGTCGCCGAGGAGGTCGTAGTAGACGGGGAGGAAGCCACGATGGTCCAGGCTCACCAGGAACTCGGCGCACAGCAGCCCCCGGCCGTCCAGGCATCCCGTGCCGTGCCACGGCAACAGCGTCGAGCCGCCGAGATAGGAGAAACCGCTGCAGCCTTGCCGGGAGGCCACGGTGGCAAGCCGGACGTGTGGCGGAAAGTGCCGGGAAACCCCAGTGGCAGCGTCAGCGAGGCAGGCAGCGAGATAGTTCACCGAGTCGTGCCACACCGACGCAATCACCTCCCGCCGGGCTGAGACGAGGTCCGGCGCCAGGTCCGGCGCGGTGTACCCGTCCGGCCAGGCGAGCACTTCACAGGCCCACTGCCGCGGGTCGGCCCCGGCCGGAGCCGGCACCGGCACCGAGTACACCAGCGAGGACAGGATGTCGCGGAACGAGGGCACGTCGGCCAGCAAACTGGCCGGCAGCGCCTGGGCCAGCCGCTGGCCGGCCCGGCTGGCACTGTCCAGCGTGCGCGGACTCGGGGCCAGCAGCGAGATCAGCTCGCGGAACGTGCGGCGGTACCGCTCACGGTTGCTCCAGCCTCGTGGTCCGAGCAGCCGGGCGACGAAGCAGGACTGGTCGTGAAAGAGCACCGAGTTACCCAGCCCGGCCAGCTGGGCGTAGCGCCGCAGCTGGCGCCGGTAGCACTGGATCTCCGCTGAGCCCCGCGGCCGCGAGTAGCCACCGTCGTTGAGCACCACCACTCGCAGGCCGGGCGGGTAGAGCGCCGCGAAGGCCCCATGCAGCTCCTTGAGCCGCAGCAGCGCGCCAAGCTCGGCCAGGTCCGGCCAGGGGCCAGCGGCCTTGAGACCGTTGTCATGCTGCTTGAACGGGAAACCGCTGGCCAGGATCGTGACCGGCTGCCGGGCTTCGATGAACGGCACGATCTGCGCCATCGCGGTATCCAGCGGGAAGCACGAGCGCGAGCCCTTGAGAAACCTCGACCGGGTCAGGATCCGGTGCAGCCCTGCCGCCACATCCCGCGGGTCATGTGGTGACCAGCCACCCGTCACGGCGACCAGATGCGCCACGGCGTTGTCGGCGAGCCGGGCAGAGGCATCCCTGGAGCTGGCCCGCAGGGCGCCTAGCAGGGCCTGGACCTCTCCGGGGTCCAGCCGAACGGGCCACGGGTCCACCCAGGCCGAGGTGCGCAGCAGATCCAGCGGGAGTGCGCGCAGCGACCGGGCGTGCGAGATCGTGGCTGTTGCGGTGTCCGTAGCCATCACGCCGCCGCTCCCCTCGTGCGCCGACCGGACCTCGTGAGTCCGGTGGCCGCCGGGGAGCAGATTCCACTGCCCTCGGTCCAGGCCGGGACCAGCGCTCCCGCTTGCGAGTGGGGGAGCCAACGACACAGAGTCCGACACTAGACGCCGGGGTACATCGACGCATCCCCCAGTTACCCGATTGAAGCAATTGACGAGCTTAGTAGTTGAACGCTCAGTAGTGAAGAGCTTAGTGTCGGACGGTCCGCCAGCGTTCGGACCGCCGCCCAGCCCGCAGGCTGGCCATCCGGCGGTCGAACTCCGCCTGAACCGCCGGCGTGGACCCGGCTCGGGGGAATACCCCAGCGATCAACTTGAGGTCCCGGATGCCGTGCAGCACCTCGAAGCCCTCCCAGCCCCGCACGTCGAACCCGTAGGCATCAATGAAGTCGCGCTGGTGGGCGGGAGGCCTGCTGAACCGGACGTCGGCCACCGATACCGGGGTCAGGTCCCACTCCGGCGGCCCGATGGCGCACGAGTCGAAGTCGCAGAGCACCGGACCGTCTGGTCCGGGGATGACGTTGCCCAGATGCGCATCGCCGTGCAGCACGGTCGCCGGGAGCGCGAAGTCCAGCTCGGTCACCGCAGTGGCTAGCTCGGCACTGCGGCGCAGCAGGAAGTCGTGGTCGGCGCGGGCCATCGTCGTGGTGTGCCGCATCCGATTGTCGAAATCGGTCAGTGGATCCCAGTCCGGCAGCGCGCGGCAGGGTGCCGGCACTGCGTGCACCGCCCGCAGCAGGCGGGCCAGGTCCGCACCGCCGGGCCGCGGGCCGCTCGGCGACACCGCCTGCCACACGGTGGCGACGTACCCGCCGACCCGCACCGGCTGCGGGATACCGGGCAGCAACCGGATCGCCGGCACGTCGTGCTCGGCGAGCACTGTCGCGGCGGCGACCACCACGTCGGCGCGCGGGACGTACGACGGCAAGGTGACTAACCGGACCACCACCGGGTCCCGGGACAGCCGGAACACCGCGTTGTTGACGTTGCGCAGCAACCGAGCCCCGGCTGGGTCCAGACCGAGTTCGGCGCATATCGCCCGCAGCCCACTGATGAGCCGCTCGTCACGGAGAATGGTCGAGAGCACCGGTACGGCAGCCTGCCTCATGATGATGAGTGGCGGTGCTGGTGGATCAGGTGAGCGAGCTGGCGGGAATCCTGATTGTTGGATTTCCCCGCCGCGAGCTCCAACGGTTCCAGCCGGTCGGTCACCCGTTTCGACTTCAGGCCGATTGCCGCCGTCAGGGCTTTGCGGCCGATCTGGACACCGTGGTCGACGTCACCCTGCAGCAGGTGGGTGGTGGCCAGCATGCTGAGGCTGAAGGCCGAGCTACGGCCCATCAGGTCGTCGTAGCGGTTCACTGCCTCGGTGAGTGCGGGGATCGCGATGGCCGCATTGCGCAGATCAAAGGCCGAGAGTTCGGTGTGCACAGTCCCGATCATCGCGTGCATGTCAGTCTGGTTGTAGAACTTGGCCCAGTCCGGTATATCATTCGGATCCGAACTGGCCAGCTCGTCTCGGGATCGGATGAGCAGCTTCTTGGCCAGATCGGTCTTGCCCATCTTCGCATAGGCCCACGCCTCGTTGCCGCAGAGTACCGAGACAGCCAGCCCCGATCCGGAGTCCTGCGCCGCGATCTGGCCCAGCTGAAACCACTTGAGTGCGTCGTTGGAGTCGCCATAGTGCAGATAGACCCGGCCGATCCGGTACATGATGTTGGACAGCAGGCCCGCGTCTCCGGATTGCTTGGCGTACTCCAGCGCGGTGGCGAAGTGGCTGCGTGACGAGTCCAGCAGCCCCACGTCGAAGGTGGTCCATCCGGCCAGGTTCTGCAGGTCGCCCAGCGCCCGGAAAAGCCGCGCCTTTACCACGTCAGTGGCCGACGCGGACAGCAGCCGCTGCGCCCAGGATAGTTGGGCGACGACCGCGTCACGACACGCGCCGCCACCGAACTGGTAGTCCAGCGAGCGCATGGCTCTGGTGGCAGCCTCAACCTGCTTGACATCCGTCATACCGATACTGCTCGGGGTCGGCGTCGGGATGGCGCCGGGCAGCCAATCCTCACGGTCGTCTCCGAGCACGGTGGTGCCGAACAATAAGGCAGTCCCGTGCGCCAGGAGCTTCCGGCGCTTCACCGGCTCATCCTCTTCCTCTGCCTCTGCCACCGCGTCATCGGGCGGTCCGACCACGCTCTTCGCGCTCGTCTCGGCGTAGGCGAGACCCATGTGCCCGCGCGGAATGCCGAGACCGTCGGAAATCCGCGCGAGTACGTCGTAGGCCATGACCTTGCGGCCCTTGAGGATCTCTGAGACCTCGGACTGCGACTGCCCGGTCAAGGCAGCGATTTGCCGTTGCGAGATGCCATACCGCCGGAGCTGGCGGTAAACCGAGCTGATGTCATGATCAGCCAGCGCCTGCTTCATCTCCGGCTCCTCCCATACCTTGGGTGGCAGCCGGTGATCCTGCGGTCCGGTCACGTTCATCTCTCGCCCCCTTGCTGCCGCCCCACGGGCGGCGGGTGCAGCGTAGGCTTGTTCGGGCAGGCTGGTGAAGAGCAGTTCGGCGAAGCTGATAGGCGCTACCGGTCACCTTGCGCCGTTCACCGTGTTAGCGCGCCGTTCACCGCAGCGTAGGGGCATCCCAGGTTTAGTCTACGTCACCCTGTACAGGGAGGTCGTGCGATCGGACCTCGTGCGGCGGGAATCCCCGACATACGCAGGGAAGGTGAAGGTGGCGAGGTGGACCAGGTTCTGGGCCAGATCCTCCGGCAAGCTGTGTGGGACCGGCTTGACATGCTCGATGAGCTGGCGAGCAACGCGGACAACGGGTCGTTGTTATCGGTAGCACGCAGTGAGTTGCCCCGGCTGACCTATGGCTGGCGTGCGCTGCTTGCCACCCACGCGCCGGATCCTCGGGGCCGCTGTTCGGAGTGCTCGAGCCGCTGGCGTCCCCGCGCGGCGCCGTGCAGCGTGTGGCGGGCCGTGCACGAGTACCTCGTCTCCGCGGAGACCGTGCCGCAAGCGCAGTCCCCGACGTCTCGCGTCCCGGTCGCAGCAGGCTCAGCACGCTGAACCTGGCAATCTCAACTCCATAGAGCTGGCGGTTTCGTCGCATGTCGTGGGCCTCCCCCCACCCACGAGAGCTGAGCAGCCGCCACGTGGCCGGTGATCCGGCGAACGTCCGTGCCCCCGACCGAGATGTCGAAGGGTCACCGGCCACACACCATCTCCCCCGGGTCGGCGCTGCACGCCCCGAGCGCCGACCCGGGGGAGCGGCACGACCCGGACAGGCACTGCCAACCGGGCACAATTCCACAGCCTGGACCCACCCCGCTCCCCACCCGAGTGGAGTGCCGCGCCGGTGGCACTGTCGTTGCCTGACCGACCCGCCACCGTAGACGTTTAGTCCGATGAACGCCGGATCCCACCCGCCCGGTGCGCTAGTGCGTCACCAGCGCACCGCAGGCCCGGGAGATCCCCCGACCGGCGCCGGATGCGTGCAGCGCAGGCACCCGCAATGGGGCGGGGCCGTTCGAGAGGAACGGCCCCGCCCCACATTCTGCTCAAGTTCGGTCGGCGCGGAGTTCGTGAACAGTGCCGCGGTCGCGGACGGGGTGATGGCCTCCGTGCGGGCCTGGCCCGACCATCCTGAGTGGATCCGCGAGTTCCTCCAGATCCTGCACGCCACATCACCCTCTATCTGAGCGCAGTTCCCACACACTCGGGCGCCTGGGCCGTGGTGCGAGGTGAATCACCTCGCGCTGCGCCGGCGGTCCGTCAAGGGGTGCGGTGGGCGCCTCGGCGCGCCACGACCGCTGCGCTGACTCGGCGTGGTCGGGATCGATGAGCAGGCCGCCGGTATGGATCGCGTCGCGCGCGGCGATCCACAGCCGTCCCACCTGCAACGCGGTCAAGCACAGCGGGCCCGGCGCGGTGGGGGTGATCGTGATCCCGGTCGGCGAGAGCCGGATCAGCAACCGGGCCCGGCGGCCGTCGACGTCGCGGCAGGGCACCGTCCAGCCGTCCGGATCGCGCTGCCAGCCCAGCCGCGCCAGCAACCGGATCAACGGCAGGTTGCGGTGGTGCTGGCCGGTCACGTGATCACCGCCGTTGCTGGTGGACGGTGACCCGGCCGAGCCGGGGAGTCAGGCCGGGGCCACCGTCGTCCTGGTGTGTGCTCAACCGTGGGCCCGCAGGAGCGTTCCACCAGGGGCAGATAGGCTTGTCGCCTTGCTTGCAGCTAAACAGTAGCACTCATGAACCTTGACAGAAACTTTCACGATCTTGCAGCCCATCGATCGGGTGATTGTGACCAGGAGGTTCCGTGGCGCAGCGCAAGACCGTCCGATCCCGCCGGTTGGGCAAGCAGATCCGGCAACTCCGCGACGATGCCCAGCTCAGCCAGGAGAAGCTGGTCGAGCTGATGAATGCCGACCAGCCCCAGCAGCGTCGCATCTCCGCGGCACACCTGTCGCGGGTGGAGTCCGGCAATGCCCGGATCAACCCCGAGCACCTGGACCGGATCATCACAGTCCTCGACGTCGGCGCCGAGCAGACCCAGAAGCTTGAGGCGCTGCGGCTGCGGGCCGACGAACCAGGCTGGTGGCAGGAGTACTCGGACATCGTCAATGAGACCGTGGAGATGCTCGTCGAGATCGGCGAGGATGCCACCACCGCGCGCAGCTACAACAACGTGTTCGTGCAGGGACTGCTGCAAACCCGGGCCTACGCCGAGACGGTGATCGGCAACGACCGGGCCTTCGTCTCGCCGATCAACGTCGACCGGATGGCCGACTTGCGGATGCGACGCCAGCAGCGGCTCGGCGAGGACAGCTTTCAAGGCCTGACGGCTGTGCTGACCGAGGGAGTCATCCGTACCCTGGTGGGCGGTCGAGACGTCATGCGCGACCAGCTACGACACTTGATCGAGGTGACCCAGCAGTACCCGGTGACGATCCACATCCTGCCCTTCAGTGCTGGAGCGTTGCCCGGCTCCGACAACTTCGTGATCTTCGAGTTCCCAGATGAGCTCGACGGTGACGTGGTGTACGTCGAAGGTGACACGGCGCAGCGCATGTTCGAGGGGCGCGACGCTGTGCGACAATGCACGTACATCTTCAACGCGGCTTTGGCCCAGGCTCTGCCGGCCCGCGAGTCACAGGACCTGATCCGCGCAGTCATGGAGGAGTTGTGACCAGGTGACCCGCACACCCAACCCCTACCCCTCGCTCGACGATGCTCAGTACGACGCCGTGGTCAACGGCCGGTACCTGAAATCAACCTTCAGCAACGGCCACGCCGACTGCCTCTCTTTCACTGTGGCCGACGGCCTGATCGGCTTCCAGGACGACAAGCTCCCCCCACCCGAGCGCAAGGCCCGCACCCTCATCTTCAACCAGCATGAGCTGTCCGCCTTCATCGTCGGCGCCAAGAACGGAGACTTCGACCACCTCCTCGACTAGCCTCCCCGCCCTGGATTCAGTCCCCAGCGTGCCGGTCCGGGTCGGTGATCTGCGCGGCGAGCGTCTCGGCCTTGCCGATCAGCCGAATGGCCCGATCATGGTCACCACAGTGGTCGCCGCCCTCACGGTGGCCATCTGCGAGAACCCATGGCTCGAAGGGAGCAATAGCTTGGAGGACGATCCGGACTGGCGGGAGATCCTCATCCCCCGACGGGCACGGCATCGCGGAATACCGGATTAACCGGGCCGACCACGATGTGATCTTGACCCGGATCGTGATCTTCTGGCAAGGCTGTCCGTACATACCCGCCCAGAGGCGACGAATGGGTCGGCTTGCTGGCTGGCTACGGTTCGTGCCCGTGACGCTGACCAATGTCTACGTTGACGGGTCCGCCTCGTCGGTGCCGACGGCATCCCGTTGGCGGATTTTCTCTCCGAGCCGGCTGAATCGTGGCTCTGGCCGCTAGCGGAGGGTCAGCAGGTGGTCGTAGACGAGTTCGTGCACCCATCGGCTGGTGGCGGCCGGGTGGGTGGTCGCGGCGGGGCGGGGGCGCCCGGCGTGCACGATGTCGACCGCCTCGGGGTCAACGTCGTGTGGCCCGGCGGCGGCCAGCACGGTGGGGCCGTAGTACTCGGCGTGGGTGAGGCACTCGACGTTGCGAGCGATGTGCGCGGGCAGCAGCAAGGCGGTGGCGCACAGGCTGGCGAACGGCGCCGCGCTGGTGAGCCCGGTCCGCCAGTGCCGGGCCGGCGCGATGACGCCGCTCAGCGTCACCGCAGGAGGCGGCACGAGGTGCTGCATCTCGGGCCAGTTCCAGGTGGATACCGACACCCGGTCGGTTGCCGGGCCCCAGCCCGAGCTGCTCCGCCGCTCATGCACCTCGTCGATGAGGCTGGCGACGACCACCACCCGGCGGCCGAGTAGCACGATCGGGGGCAGTACCACGCCGTCCCAGCCCAGCGCGTCGACGGCGGCGTGCGCGAGATGGCCCGGCGCGGACAGCACCTCGACGGCGTCGGTGGCGCAGACCTGGGGCTTGAGCGGGGTCTTGCGGGCCCGGACCAGCGATTCAGGTGCCACGGGGCACGTTCTCCCATCGTCTGGAGGAGGATCTTTCGCCGCGGCAGCCGGGCCGCGCGACGTATTGACGTATTAGAGCTACCAGGAGCTTGCCGTCACGTGGTGGCGCACACGCCGCTACGGCGTCCGGCGGCAGTCCTTTCGCGCTGACTGGTCAGCCGGGTCCGTTCGGCTATACGGCCGACCGCGTGACTGCGGCCGGCTGGCGGGCGCGCCGAAACCGGCGGGTGGGCTTTCCGTGACGGCTGGACACGGCTACCTACTCGGCAGTAGGGTTACCGCTGGTAACACCTCGGATCGGGAGTCCTCATGAGCGAGCAGGCCCACCATCGCGTCATCGTCATCGGCACTGGCTTCGCCGGGCTGGGGATGGCGATCCGGCTGCGCCAGCAGAAAATGACCGACTTCGTGGTGCTGGAACGCGCCGCTGACGTCGGTGGCACCTGGCGGGACAACAGCTATCCAGGTTGCGCCTGCGACGTCCCCTCGCAACTGTACTCGTTCTCCTTCGAGCTCAACCCGTCCTGGAGCCGCAGCTTCTCCGGCCAGCAGGAGATCTGGGATTACCTGCGGCACTGCGCCGACCGCTACGGCCTGCGCCCGCATATCCGGTTCCACCATGAGGTACTCGAGGCGGCCTGGGACCACGCCGGGCGCCGCTGGCGGGTTCGCACCAACCGCGGCGAGCTGACCTGCGACGTGCTGATCACGGGGACCGGCGCGCTGTCCGATCCGTCCGTTCCAGACATTCCCGGGATGGAGTGCTTCCAGGGCAAGGTGTTCCACTCCGCGCGCTGGGACGCTGACTACGACCTGCGCGGCCGGCGGGTGGCAGTCGTCGGCACCGGCGCCTCGGCCATCCAGTTCGTCCCGCAGATCCAGCCCAAGGTCGCCTCGCTGACGTTGTTCCAGCGCACCCCGCCCTGGATCATGCCGCGCGGCGACCGGGGCATCCGCGCCTTCGAGCAGCGGCTGTACCGGGCAGCGCCTGGCCTGCAGCGGCTGGTGCGAGCCGGGATCTACTGTGGCCGGGAATCCCTGGTGCCCGGGTTCGCGGTGAACCCACGGCTGCTCAGGGTCGCCGAGGTGATCGCCCGTGCGCACCTGCGCCGTCAGGTCCCCGACCCCGCGCTGCGGGCCAGCCTCACCCCGGACTACGCCATCGGGTGCAAGCGCATCCTGATCTCCAACGACTATCTCCCCTCGCTGACCAGGCCCAATGTGGACCTTGTCAGCTCGGGGCTGGCCCGGGCCGGGGTGGACTGGGTGCAGGCGGCGGACGGGACCCGCAGGGTTGTCGACGCCGTCATCTTCGGTACCGGATTCCACGTCACCGACATGCCGATCGCCGCGCGGATCCGCGGCCGGGAGGCCAAGACCTTAGCCGACGTCTGGTCCCACGGGGCGCAGGCGCATCGCGGCACCACCGTGGCCGGGTTTCCCAACCTGTTCATGCTGGTCGGCCCCAACACCGGGCTCGGGCACAGCTCGATGATCTACATGATCGAGTGTCAGGTGGCCTACACCATCGACGCGCTGCGCTACCTACGGCGCACCGGGGCCGCCGCGGTGGAGGTCCGGCCGCAGGCGCAGGCGGCGTACAACGAGGCAGTCCAGCGCCGGATGGACGGCACGGTGTGGACCTCGGGCGGCTGCGCAAGCTGGTACCTTGACACCCACGGCCACAACACCACCCTGTGGCCGACGTTCACCTGGCGGTTCCGCCAGGCCACCCGCAGGTTCCAGCCAGCCGAATACACCGCCCACCAGCGGGTTGCCCAGCCGGTGGCGGCCTGACGGAAGATGGCCCGCAGGATCGTCGGCTGGCCGCTGGCGCGGGTAGCCGCAATCGATGATTGAACTCGTGCGATTACTGAGTTATGGCTGGCGTCGGGCGGCTAGGTGATTGCGGGTGGCACACGATTGCGGAGTGGGTGGCGGGAATAAGGTCACCTCTCTGTTATCGTTGCCTATCGCTAGGTAGCCGGATCGCCGGGAGCCCAGGTAGTTTCTGCCGGTTATCTCAGTGGTGCCGCGCTGATTGCTGGTCGGACGGTACAGCTGCTCATGCGGCGGGTGGTCCGCCGCGGACCGTTACCCGCCGGACCATCGGCGGTCCCGCTACCTGGGCGTACCTCCTGCAGCGGTGCTGACCAGCGACGGTGCGGCCCGGGTGGCGCCGGAGGAAGGTCCGTCGAACGTTGCGCGGTAGGTACTCGGTTCAGGTCTAGGCAGCTGCTCACCGCTGGCTAGGTAGTCGAAAATCAGCTCATGAACGTAGGTACCGCGGGCCGGGGTTTACGTGGTGAATGCATGTTGCCATGGGGTCTTTTCCCGGTCATAGTATTAATAAGCCGAATCGGCGGAGCCGTCGGTGAGTGTTCCGTTCCTGGCCCACTGGGGGCCACTGTGGAGGAGGATTGTATGTCTAACGCATTGAGTTTTGCTGAGATCGCTGGCCAGCACGTGGAGCTGCTCCCCGCACGTACTGTCCTGTCCCTGTTCAGCGTGGGTGGCGGCGGCAAGGGTGGCACCGGCGGTACCGGCGGCGCTGCCCAGGGCGGCCTTGGCGTTAACGTGCTGAGCGGCATCGGGGTCCTGGGCACCGGGTCCGCCAGTGCTGGTGACGCTGTCGGCGGGGCCGGCGGCAGCGCTGACGGTGGCGCGTGAGCTGAGCCGGTGATGTTGCCCGGTGCCGTTTGCTAGGGAACGGCACCGGCCTGGCCGGCGGCAGCGCTGAGGGCGGTGCTGGGGCAGGCGACTGCGGGTGAGTCGAGTCAGGACCGTCCGGCGATCACGAGATCGTGCGGTGCTGTTGGCAACGGGGGGGTGGCCACAATGGCCACCCCCCCGTTTATTATTAGTTGAAAATCAGCTCATGAACGTAGGTACCGCGGGCCGGGGTTTACGTGGTGAATGCATGTTGCCATGGTGTCCTTTCCCGGTCATAGTATAGATAAGCCGAATCGGCGGAGCCGTCGGTGAGTGTTCCGTTCCTGGCCCAACTGGGGGCCACTGTAAAGGAGGATTGTATGTCTGACGCATTGAGTTTTGCTGAGATCGCTGGCCAGCACGTGGAGCTGCTCCCCGCACGTACTGTCCTGTCCCTGTTCAGCGTGAGTGGCAAGGGCGGCACCGGCGGTACCGGCGGCGCTGGCCAGGGCGGCGTTGGCGTTAACGTGCTGAGCGGCATCGGTGTCCTGGGCACCGGGGTTGCCAGCGGTGGTGACGCCACTGGTGGCACCGGCGGCAGCGCCGACGGTGGCGCGTGAGCTGAGCCGGTGATGTTGTCCGGTGCCGTTTGCTAGGGAACGGCACCGGCCTGGCCGGCGGCAGCGCTGAGGGCGGTGCTGGGGCAGGCGACTGCGGGTGAGTCGAGTCAGGACCGTCCGGCGATCACGAGATCGTGCGGTGCTGT
>JBOHFT010000132.1:0-12702 GCA_050699815.1 Pseudonocardiaceae bacterium
CGTGGTGGCTGCCGTCCGGGCCCCACCAGGACAGGCCCATCCGCTCCGGCGGGACGGCCAGGCCCCCGGCGATGCGCCGCAGCACCCGGTGGTTCTCCACCACACGGCGGCCAGACAGAATATCGGCCACCTCGGACTGACTCTGCCCGGTGCGGGCCGCGATCTGCCGCTGGCTGAGCCCAGCGTGACCGTTGAGAAACCGGTACAGCGCCGCAATGTCCCACCCGGCCAGGACCCTGCGCATATCGTCGCGCCGGTACAGCCTGGGGTCGATCGGGTCGGGTCGCTCAGCGCTCATCGCTTTCCCTTCGACGAAGGTGACCGGACGCATAGTAGTATCCCGCCCGATAGCATGAAGATCGGCCCAGCAATGGGCCGACATCGGGCCCCGACGCGCGCGACCAGCAAGTCACGGCCTTGCCCTTCCAACCACGTTGCTCGACGTGATCGACCCGGTGCCCGGGGAGGAGTCCTCGACGAGTTGCACTGGGACGTCCTCGTCGGGCAGTAACCGCATTGCGCGTCAGGCCGGGACCGAGCGGCGGTACTCGTCGACGTAGCGAGCGAACGCGACAGCGCCGCGAGCACCAGCGGCGCCCACCGACGGGGAGAAACTCGCGATGTCTTCAGCAGCGACCTCATCGTCAACGAGAGTCGCCACGACGTCATAGGGCACCGACGCCGCGACCATCCGGACGGCGTTGGCAGCGGTGTGGGGTGACGGCACCGCAGTATTGGTGCGGCTGCGCGGCCGGGCGCCTCTGCAGTGAAGTACTTTCCCCCGGACCCCGATCCGGGGGATGCCACGCGACGCGAGCATGCGACTACGGAGGGGGGCGGTCGAGGGATGGCTGGCTTCCTGCTGCGGCGGCTGATCAACTACGTGGTGCTGTGCCTGGTCGCTACCTTCCTGGCGTTCGCGCTGGCGTCGCTGACCTTTAAGCCGCTGGCCAAGCTGCAGGAGCGCAACCCGCCACCCCCGGCCGCGGTGGTCGAGGCCAAGCGCCAGGAGCTGCGGCTGGACGAGCCGGTGCCGCAGCGGTTTGCCGGCTGGCTGGGCGGGGTCGTGCAGGGTGACTTCGGGACCACCGTCACCGGCGTCGAGATCACCAACGAATTGATCACGCGCGTCGGGGTGACCCTGCGGTTGCTGCTGATCGGCACCACCGTCGGCGTCGTGGCCGGGGTGCTGGTCGGGGTGGCCAGCGCCGTGCGCCAGTACCGGTTCGGTGACTACGCGGCGACTGTCTTCTCGTTCGCGGTCCTGGCCATCCCGGTCTTCGTGCTGGCCCAGCTGCTGAAGTTCGGCGGCTTGCAGCTCAACGCGGCTGCGGGCAGCACCATGCTGTATTTCCAGGGGGAGGTGACCCCGAGTTTCCAGGGCAGCGCCTGGGCGCAGCTGGGCGACCGGCTGCAGCACCTGGTGCTGCCGACGCTGGCCATCGCGCTGCCGCAGATCGCCTTCTACAGCCGTTACCAGCGCAGCGCCATGCTCGACGTGCTGGGCAGCGACTTTCTGCGCACCGCGCGGGCCAAGGGGCTCACCCGCAGGCGGGCGCTGGTCAAGCACGGCCTGCGGACCGCGCTGATCCCGATGGCGACCCTGTTCGCGTTCGGCTTCGGGCTGCTGCTGACCGGGAGCGTCTTCATCGAGAAGATCTTCGGCTGGTACGGGATGGGCAGCTGGTTCGTCGACGGGGTGACCGAGCAGGACACCACCATCGTCGCGACGGTGACCTTGTTCGCCGCGGTGCTGATCCTGATCTCAGGCTGGCTGTCTGACCTGCTCTACGCCGCCCTCGACCCGCGGATCCGGCCCACGTGAGAAGTGCCGACGACATGCCCGTCTCGCTCACCCAGCCCGGTCCCGGGGCCGCCGGCGGCAGGCAGCCGACCCGGGCGCGGCTGGTGCTGCGCCGCTTCCGGCGCAGCCGCAGGGCCGTCTGCGGGCTCGCCGCGATCGTGCTGCTGTTCCTGCTCGCCTACCTCGGCCCGGTGCTGGTCCCCTGGGGTTACGCCGAGATAGACAACGCTGCCTACCTGCGGCCGCCGTCGGCGCAGCACTGGTTCGGCACCACTCAGGTTGGCCAGGACGTCTTCGCCCAGACCATGCGCGGCCTGCAGAAGTCGCTGGTCATCGGGCTGCTGGTCGGTGTGATCTCCACCGGGCTGGCCTCGATCGCGGGAGCGGCCGCCGGGTACTTCGGCGGCTGGACCGACCGCGTCCTGATGTGGATAGCCGACCTGCTGCTGGTGCTGCCGGCCTTCCTGATCATCGCGATCCTGTCCCCGACGTTCCGCGGCCGGACCTGGCTGATCTTCGTCCTGGTCCTGGCCGGGTTCGCCTGGATGATCACGGCGCGGCTCGTCCGCGGAATGACGCTGTCGCTGCGGGAACGCGAGTACGTCCTGGCGGCCCGCTTCATGGGCGTGCCACCGTGGAAGATCATCCTCCGGCACATCCTGCCCAACATGGCCTCGTTGCTGATCATCGACGCCACCCTCACCGTGGGGGCCGCGATCCTGGCCGAGACCGGGCTGTCCTACTTCGGCTTCGGTGTGCAGCGGCCCGACGTGTCACTGGGCACGCTGATCGCCGAGGGCCAGGACTCGGCCTTCACATTCCCCTGGCTGTTCCTGTTCGCCGCGGGTTTTCTCATCGTCGCCGTGCTCTCGGCCAACCTCGTCGGCGACGGGCTGCGCGATGCCCTCACCAACACCCCGACGAGAGCGGACACCAGATCATGAGAACCCGCCGCAGGTACGGCCCGGTGGCCGTCGCGGTCGCCCTGGCCCTCGTGCTGACCAGCTGCGGCGGTGGCAGCGGCGGTGGCAGCGGCAACGGCGAGGTGGTGGGCACCGACCGGCTGCGGGTGGGCGGCAACGACATCCACCCGGTATCCCGCGACCAGCTGCGTCCCGGGGGCGACCTGAGCTGGCCGCTGGATGCGATCCCGGACAGCTTCAACGCCCTGCACATCGACGGCGCCCTGCAGGAGAACGTCGAGGTGATGGAGGCCCTGATGCCGGGCGCCTTCGTCGTGCAGCCCGACGCGTCGGTCACGGTGGACGGGAACTACTTCACCTCCATCGAGCTGACCGGCCAGGACCCGCAGCAGATCACCTACACGATCAGCCCCAAGGCCACCTGGACCGACGGCACCCCGCTGACCTGGCGGGACCTGCAGTCGCAGTGGCAGGCCCTCAACGGCACCAACAAAGCGTTCCTGGCCGCCAGCACCACGGGCTACGAGGACATCACGTCCGTCGGGCGCGGGGAGAACGACAAGCAGGCCGTGGTGACCTTCGCCCGGACCTTCGGCGAGTGGCGCAGCCTGTTCAGCCCCCTCTACCCGGTCGCCACGACCTCGGACCTCACGACATTCAACAAGGGCTGGATCAACCAGATGCCCACCACGGCGGGGCCCTTCACGCTGCAGACCATCGATCAGACCGGCCGGACCATCACACTGGTGCGCAACGAGAAGTGGTGGGGCAAGCCGGCCAAACTGGACCGGATCATCTACCGGGTCACCGAGCGTGCCGCGCTGGCCGACTCGCTCGCCAATGGGGAGATCGACTTCTACAGCATCGGGTCGGACGTCAACCTCTTCCAGCGGGCCCGCGGAATCCAGGACGTCGAGATCCGGCAGGCGGTCCGGCCGCTGTACAACCACATCACCCTCAACGGCGGTGCAGGCTCCATCCTCGCCGACCCCGAGCTGCGCAAGGCCGTCGTCCGCGGCATCAACCGCCAGGCCATCACCGACGCCCTGATCGGCCAGATCGTCCCCCACACCGCCCCGCTCGGCAACTACCTCTACGTGCAGGGCTCAGCGAATTACGTCGACCACTCCCAGAACGTCACCTACAACCCCGAGGCGGCGCGGTCCGCACTGGACAAGCTGGGCTGGGCACTGCAGGGAAACGTGCGCAGCAAGGATGGTCAGCAGCTGACCATCGACATGGTGAGCACGGCGGGCAACCCAATCACCGAGCGCATCTCACAGCTCACCCAGGCCCAGCTCGCCGAGATCGGTGTCCGGGTGACCATCAAATCGGCGCCGACCGCGGCGCTGTTCACCGACTACGTCGTACCCGGAAACTTCGAAATGATCAGCTTCAGCTGGTCCGGGACCCCATTCCCGGTCACCGCGACGCGCAACATCTACACCACAGCCGGTGTGCAGAATCACGGTCATATCGGCAGCAAGGAGATCGACGATCTCTACGAGCAGGCCATCCGCACACTGGACGACAAGCGTCGCATCGAGCTCGGCCAGCAGATCGACCAGGCGGTCTGGAATCTGCTGCCGCAGGTGCCGCTATACCAGATCACCGGCGCCTCTGCCGTGCGGGCCACCCTGGCCAACTTCGGTGCACACGGGTTCGCCGACATCGTCTACGAGGACATCGGCTACACCCAGTGACCGTCCAGGAACCCCAGCATGGCGTCGTGGGTGGCCTCGGGCTGGTCGGTGACCATGATGTGGCTTGCCTGGGGGATGAGCGTCAGCCGGGCACCGGGGATGCGCTCGGCGATGATGCGGCCGTTCTCGGCCGGCACGAGGCGGTCGGACTCGCCGTGGATCACCAGGGTCGGCGCGGTGATCTCGGGCAGCCGATCGTAGGACGACCACGACAGCATCGCCTGCAGCTGGCCCAGGTATCCCTGTGTGCTCGGGTAGGTCCGGAGCCGGATCGCGAGGTCCTCCTCAATGCGCTCGTGGGGGGTGGCGGGGTCGTAGACGTAGGGATTCATCACCCGGATCCCCTGCTCGGCGGGCATCTTCCCCCGGGTGAGCAGCGTGGCACTGACCTCAGGCTCGGGCTGGACCATCCGCGGTCCGCCGCACAGGGTGCAGGCGAGCACGAGTCCTCGCACCCGCGAGGGGTGGCGCAGCGCGAGCTCCTGGGCGATGGCACCGCCGAGTGAGGCGCCGACGACGTGGGCGGCCTCCACGCCGGCGGCGTCGAGGACGGCGGCGGCGTCCTCGGCCATGTCGCTGATGCGGTACGCCCCCGGGGGCACGTCGCTCCTGCCCACCCCCCGATTGTCGAACCGGATGACCCGGTAACGAGGGGACAGGGCCGGCACGGTGCGGTACCACATCTCGTGGGTGTAGCCGAGGCCGTGGATGAGCAGGACCGCCGGGCCGGCACCGCTCTGCGCCCAGAACAGTCGCGTCCCGCCGTTCTCTGTGTGCGGCACGGGCCGATTATCCCAGATGAGAGCATCAAGCTGGCCTGTGACCACGCTGACACCTGACCCACTCTTCCCACCGACGGGCCTGGTCGTGCGCACCCAGATCCGCCCGCTCGGACCACCCAACCTTGGTTACGCCACGGATCCAAGTACCACGCTGACGAACGGGTGACGTTGTGGGCCGCGTCGGTTCACCAGCGCAACAGCGGGTATCTCATGAGGCATCACTATCATTTACCCCTCCATGAGGAGCCCCCCATGCGGATCGACAGCATTCTTCCGAATCAGGCGCCGCCCGGCCAGTCCGTGATCATCCAAGGTGACGGCTTGGGGGCCGCGGAGAGGGTCTTCTTCGGCGACCAGGAGGCTTCGTTCGATATCGATGGCGAGGTCCTGGTGGTGGAAGTCCCCGACGGCTCGGGCACGGTCGATGTGACCGTCGAGGGGGCGGACGGCAAGAGCGACCTCTTCAGCTTCACCATCGAGTAGAGCTGACTATCGAGTACCGGCTTCGCGGTGCCTCGCTCGGCCAGGTGCAGGTGCGGGGCACCGTGAAGGCGTGGACTCTGCGCGGCCCTCCGAGAGGACCACCACCGCTTCCACCACGCTGCGCGACCGGCCGCAGCACCATACGGTCTGTCCCATCAGCCCGTGATATCGAACTTGCGGGCTAGCTCGTCCACGTCAGCCCGCTGCGCCGGGTGACAGACGGCATGGTGGCAGGGTTGGACTGATCAGCAGCACGGATAGCCTCCCGTCCGTGCATCAAGTCCGTGTGCAGCGTAATGGCATAGGCGTCCACCATGCCGGTGCCGAAAATCAGGTAAGGGTGAACATAGCCGTCGGGCAGCGAACGTGCGGCCCGGTGAGCAGCGTCCCAGTGATGCCAAGCACTGCCTTCCTGGCCGATCTTCGCGTAGCTGAGTGCCGCGGCCAACTGAAGCAGGCCCCATAGCGCACGGTCCTCGGTGTTCTCCTCTGGCCTCAGGAGCTGGGTCGTCTCAGTGACGAGCTTGAGGCGGGCTTCGTGTGACTCCCCGCAGCCCGGAAGTTGTGGTTCAGATACCAACAGGCACCTGCTATTGCGCAGGGGTCGTCGGACTCCTGCGCAGCGAGCAGGGCCCGGTCGGCAGTCATCCTGCTTAGCCCGGGTACCCCTTGCCAGCTCAAAAAAAGTTGAGTCAAGTGGTAGCCCTGCACCAGAGAGCCATGCGCACTACGGCGATCCGCCCTTTCCAGCAGCCGGGCAGCGATTTGCGCATCTCACAATAGGTCCGGCAGAAAGCCTGCGATCGCAGTTTTCTGCCGCTTTTTCCCGTGCCATATACCCCATAACTGCGTCACGCATTCGGCGAGATCGACGGCGGCCACTGGAGTTACGCCGCCGGTAACAATCGAATATGTTGCGAGCGCCTCCGCCACAGGAGGCAGCGCTTCATGGGGTACCTTCGTGAAAGCGGCACTCGTGAGCTTCTGCTCTCCGACCAATAAACTGAGATCACCAACTTTCAGCACTTCGGCCAATCGAAGCAGCAGCGGGATCCGAGGCGTCAGCAGCCGGTCATTTTCGACGGCCTTGACCCATTCTGCACTCCGTCCCACAAGCCCGCCGAGGACCGGTCGGCTCATCCCGACGCGCTCTCGAAAATGCCGAACGCGCTGTCCAGTCGTCATTCCTTCAAGACCGCTCACGGCTGCCCTCCGGGTGGCGAAGGCTCATACTCCCAGCGTAGCGGCGCCCCGAGGCGAGGACAGCTACATCCGGTGACGACAGCGGGAGCGCCCCGCATGCTCGGATCACAACGAATCTCGGCGACGAGACCGGGCCCATTCCTCCAGTTCGCTCGCCTGGCCGTCATGGCCGAGGGCCCGCAAGGTGGCCGCGAGGTTGGTGGCCGATTCCAGGGTGTGGGGGTGGTCGTCGCCCAGCACCCGCCGCTGGCGGGTGAGGGTGTCCTCGCCGAGCTGGTAGCCCTGCTCGTAGTGCCCCAGCGACCACAAGTTGACGGTGAGTCTGAAGGCCGATGCCAGCGTGTCGGTGTGGTCGGCTCCCAGGACCCGGCGGTAGCGGATGAGGGTGTCGTCGGCGAGCTGGCGGGCCGGCTCATACTGCCCCAGCGCCCACAGGCCGGTGGCGAGGTTGCTGGCCGCGAACACCAGCGGATCCGCAGCTGCAGTCGCGAGGGGGCAGGGTAGCTGTGCGGGGTGGGCGGTGAACAGGGTCAGCGGGATCGGTTCCGGTGCCAGGTAGGCGGCCAGGGTGAGCAACTGCAGCGCGGCCGGGGACTGGGCAGCCAATCGGTCAAGGGCGATCTGGACGCTGGCCGCCAGCGAGACCGGGTAGGTCGCGGGCCCGCCCTGGGCCAGCAGGTCCGTGGTCCGCTCGGCCAGCAGGGTGAGGTAGTCGGCCACGGAGGTGGCGGTGTCGGCCAGGTGTGCGGCGGCCTGGGCCAGCGCCAGCGGCAGGTCCCCCAGCGCCTCCGCGATCCGCCGGGCCTCACCCTCCGTCAGCTGCGGGGCGCGGCGACGCAGCAGCATGATCGACTCGTCCCGGTCGAAGACGTCTACTTCTACCGGGGTGGCGAGATCGTGCCAGGCGGGGTTGCGGGAGGTGATCAGCGCATGCCCGCCGCCCCCGGGCAGGTAGGGAGCGAGCGGCGGGGTCTTCGGCGTTGTCGTAGATCAGCAGCCAGCGGTCCCGCTGCCGCAGTGCTCCGAGCAGCCGGGCCATCGCGGAGGCGGAGGGGTCGGTGGCCTGGGCGAGGCCGAGGGTGTGGGTGTGGGCCAGCTGTGCCAGCCGGTCGGGGACGAGGGCTGGTTCCTCGGCGGGGATCCACCACACGACGTCGTAGTCGGCGTCACAACGATGGGCATATTCGATGGCCAGGGCGGTCTTGCCGATTCCGCCCATTCCGTGCAGGGCCTGCACCACCGTCGGGTGAGCTGTCTTGAGCGCTGCGCGCAGTTCGGTGAGCATCCCGTCGCGCCCGGTGAAGACCGGGCTGCGGGCGGGCATATTCCACACCCGCCCCACCGGGGAGTCCTCCGACCCGGCGCGGGGCAGCTCCACCAGCGCCTGAAACCACGCCTCGCGCAGGCCTTCCGGGGTGCTGACCGTCACGATGGTCAGCCCGCTGTCGCCCAGCCGGTTCCGAAACGCGGCCTGCCGGGCACCGTGCTGTGCGTCCCCGAACAGATCCGCCGGGCCTTCGGTGTCGCCGCCGAGCAGGAACACCAGCCGGGGCAGACCCGTCTCGCCGGCGGCGTGGAACTCCAACTCCGGGTAGGACAGCTCTGGCTGGTCTGATACCGGGGATCCGTACCGAAACCCGATGATGGCCACATAGATATCGGCGGCCTGCACCGCCTCGCGACACACCTGCGCGGGTTTGTGGTCCCGCGCGGTGAAGTACGCCATGTCACTAATGGCGTCCCCAGCCCGGGACACCGCACCCTCCGCCGCCTTCACGAACGACCGGCGGGCCGGCAGCCGCCGCAACTCCGACGTATGGCTCACAAACACCCGCCGTGGCCGCACCATGACGCACAGCATCCCAATCGCCATAATCCACCGGGACGGACCACCGTCCCAGCGCAAGCGACACCCGCTCGGCATCACCTGACCAAGCTCGCAGTTCGGCTAGGGCTCCGCTGAGCGTCTGGACCGCCGGTGATGGCGCGGGAAACCCGTTGCGGCATGCTGATCTCACCTATGTGAGGGGAAGGGAGAACTCGGCGAGGTGAGGGGAAGCCGGGGCAGCAAGTGGCTTGTGATCACTATGCTGCTGGCGGTGGCGGTATTTGGCGCGGTCACCGCCCTGCTGGTGGCGCTTGATCCGGCAACCTCAAGGTCTGAGGCTATCCGGACGGGTGGGCTGGTGTCGGCAGCAATCGTCGCCCTCTACGCCCTGTGGCTCAATGACCGCCGGCGAAGGCTGGAGGAGTCCCGCCACGAGCTGGAGCGGCAGAGCAACGAGCAGGATCGGCAGCGTGAGGCCGACGATCGGTTCACCCGTGCCGTCGAGCTTCTCGGGCACGGGGCCGACCAGGTCCGGGTCGGGGCGCTGTACGAGTTGGCCAGTCTGGCACAGAGCCGGCCGACCTACGTCCAGACGGTGCTCGGCGTGATCTGCTCCTACCTGCGCCGCCCCTTTGACCATCCAGACTACGTGAAGGGCCGGACGGGTGAACGTCCCCAGTGGGAACCGGCACGCGAGCACGACGCCGACCGGGAGCGGCAGGTTCGGCTGGCAGCGCAGCGGGTGATCGGTGAGCTGGTGCCCAACCACCACCAGGAGCACGGCACACTCCCCGATCTCGACCTCACCGGCGCACTGCTGGACTACCTCGACCTGTCCGGCAAGGCAATCGGCCAGCTGGTGCTGCGTGGTGCGCAGCTGCACGGCGCTACCCGGTTCAGTGCGGCCGAGATCAACGGCGATGCGTGGTTCACCCGTGCCGTGTCGTACGGCAGGCTGGAGTGTGACAATGCGGTGTTCCACGGCCGGAGCAACTTCCCCTACCTGACCGCACACGAACGGGTCTCATTCGAGGGCGCCCACTTCCAGCAGGGTGCCGTCTTCTCGTACTCGGAGTTCCACGGGCCGGTGACCTTGGCGGCCAGCACCTTCGACAAGTCCGTGGACCTGCGGCACACCATGTTCCGCAGCGACCTCGACCTCCGTTGCCAGCTGCCTTCCCCGGTTCGTCCCGGTACCGGGTGGATGACGGTGGACACCAGCTGCGACGTCCGTCTCCCCACCGGCTGGACGGTGCACACCAACGGGCGAATCGGTCCGATCAGCGGCCCTGACACTCAGCCGTGAGAATGGTGGCGGATCCCCACCGATGGAGAAGACCTCCCGGGCTACCTCATCTGATGCAGCGGGACTACATCATCCGGGGTACGGGGAAGATGACCTGTGGAGATGATGACCAGCCTCCGGGAGCCCGGCATCCTGGATGCGCAAGCGGGACCATCCATCTTCATTCTGCGATCAGCAGCAAGCTACCATTCCGAGAGGAGGATGCGGACGATGCCGTGCGAACGGATCACACTCCAAGGCCCCAGGCTCGCGCTGCCGGCTGGCACGACGCCGGTCGTGGCGACGAGATGTACCGAGTCACCGCATCCTCCCAGGTTGCCCTGAAGGACAAGTAGCTTATTACGCCTTTCCGCAGGGTCTGGGATCCGATGTGTGCCGGGCTCTCGCCGCCATGCCCCGCGTTCTCACCCAGTCGGGTCCACTGCAGCTTGTGCCGGTCTGCTGGCCCAGTTGCCGGGAATGAGCGCATCCTGGTGCCGCTGCGCAGAACCGCTCTTTTCTGGTTCGTCGGCCACATACCTGAGCTCATGCAAGAACGAACTCAACTCAGCCGGATCGCTCACCGCTATGGCGCCGTTTTCCAAGAGCATGGCGTTTCCTCGTGGCATGTCCGAGAACTGAAGGGCAATCACCCTGCGGCCGCCCGCAATCTCTCGCTTAACCCGGAAGTGGCTGATCCCCTCACGCCGAGAGCCCGCCCCGTTAGCGGGCTTAAGCGGCCCAGCCGTCACTCTCGAGTCAACTGTGAGATGTGAGTCGACTCCACAGCGATGGCCAGGCGCGTGCCGTTGCTGCACCCCATGCACGACAGGAACCCAGGTGCCCGCAGTCTCGCCCGCGACGCACCGCGATATGGAGACTTATCGCTGTGGGGAGGGCACCTGGGACAGCGATAAGTCTCCATGTGACGGGTGGGCTCCGGCATGAGAGCGCTGAGCCGGCTCCCGGGCGCATGCCCGTCGGGATGGGGCAGCGCCCGGTTAGTACTACAGCCACACTTCCACATAGTGGGACGGCTGCCCCCTCTCCGCCCGCAGAACACGGCCACGTCCGCCGCCATTCGGCTCCGAATGGCGGTCGCGGGGATGCTGCTGTTCGCGTTCCCGTGGGTGGTTGGCCTGGCCACGCCGACGGCAATCAGCGCCGCCACTGCAACGGCGCCGCCACTGCATCCTGATCACAGACGGTGCGCACCCCGACGCCGGCGCGCACAGGATTGGGTGCGCGGCTGCAGAAGGCGGCGGAGACCCCGCTGCTGCTGCCCGCCGTCGACGGAAGGCTCGCCGACCTGGTCAGCTTGCGCGAGACTTTGCGCCCGGAGTCCCAAGAGGTGCTCGACGGGTTGGTGGTGTCACAGGTCGCGCGGGTCGAGGTTCCCGCTGCACTCCGGCGCAAGCACCGCATGGGCGAGCTCGACGTTGACCGCACAGCTGATCATGGCGTCCGAAGCCGGCTAGGCGGCCGCCCACCGCGTTGCGATGCTGCTGCCCGTCGCGGCGCAGCGCGACCCGCTCGTGCAGCTCGGTGGTGTTCAGCACCACCGAGTGCGAGGTTGACACGACGGTGCCGAGGTGGACCCTTGCACACCGAGAAGCAGACGCACCCTCGGCGCCGCCCCGGCGGCGTGCCATTCTTGCCGGGGCACCGGAGTGGTTCACGTGTGCTCAGGGGTGCGTGCGCCGGTGGGGTCAGCGGTCGAGGTCGTCGAGGCTGGTGGCCGTGGTGAGCCTGCTGACCCGCTCCTCGTCGGGCAGCTCGGCCATCCGCTCGGCGATGGCCCCGATCCGCGGGTCGTCGCCGAAGGTGCGCTGGAGCATGAGGGTGGTCACGCTGAGCAACGCGCGCCGTCCCTCCTGCCGCCCTTCCTGCCGTGCCTCCTCGTAGAGCTCACGGCCCAATGGGGTGTCACGAACCAGAACGGGCATGGTCGTCGCCTCCTTCAGTGCTGTGTCGATGATAGACGCCGGCAGCACGATCGACGCCAGGATCTTCGCCGCCGACAGCAGCATCCGGCTGCGGCCGAGGCCAGTGTTGGCGATCAACTCCGCAGCCGCGGTGAGCAGCCCCATCCTCTCGGTGGCGGTGCCCCTGGCCAGCGCCGCGAGCGCCGCCGTGGCCGGGCGGGCCAGCAGCGGCACCGGGTCCAGATCACTCAGCCGCACCACCGACCAGCGCAGCACCTCACGGTCGCCGTCGAGACAGCGGTCGGGCACCGTGACGTCATCACCGAGCACCAGCACGAACTGGGCCAGTGGCGTGTGACGGTGACCGTCCTGCCCGCGTATCCGCCGCCAGTACGCGACCATCCGCAGGTCCAGGCCCGGATCCCGGTCCTTGACGAACTCCACGTGCACGATCCCGTCCGGGGTGCGGGCGATCAGGTCGGCGTGCATGGCCGAGCCCGGCAGCTCGGTCTTCATCGGCTGGGCACCCGGGCCGGGCACGCCGACCAGCGACAGCACCGCGTCCAGATCATCGCGGGCGAGGACCTTCATCGCGTCGTCATAGACCGGCCCCGGCCGAGCCGGCCCCTCCTTGTTGCTCACCCCGTACCCCCCGTCGCGAACCAGACGCCGGTCCGACGGGCTGGACGTTACCCAGCACCCCTGACAAGATCGGGACAGCCACGACCCGGCCGTACCGCGTGTGGCTGCGCAGCCGACGCTGGCT
>JBOHFT010000133.1:0-12557 GCA_050699815.1 Pseudonocardiaceae bacterium
GTGATCGACCGGTGCCCGTTGAGACCAGTCGCCCCAACGTTGGGTTCGCCGAACAGGGCCGTCATGTCCAACGGTGGCCGGAAGATCGGCATCTGCTCACCGAGCTCGGACATCCAGTCATGATCGAGGTAGAAGTGCTGCCGGCCGGTCAGCGTGTGCCACGGCTTGAGCCGCTCGGTGTTGATGGTGAACGGGGCGTAGCGCCGGCCGCCGGCCTCGCTGCCCGACCACTCTGGTGATGTGATCACCGGTACCGGGCGGGCCTGGGTGTCGGCGAAGGTGATCCGCTTGCCTTCGTTCTCCGCGGCGAGGTCGGCGAGCGTGGTACCGGTGCGCCGCTCCAGGGCCTGGAAGCCCTCGACGGCCAGCCGGCCGTTCGTGGTGCCGGACAGCGCCAGGATGGCCTCGGCGGCATGGGTGTCCTTGGCCAGCGACGGCCGCCCGGCGGCGCGTCCGGAGATAACCGCGCCGTTGGCCGCCCTGAGGTAGTCGACCTCGGCGTCGGGATGGACGGTGACGCCCTTGGTGGTCAGGCCGACCCGCTCCACCAGCGGGCCGAGCGCGGCCATCTTCTCGCCGATCGCCGGGAAGTCGCGCTCCACCACGATCAGCCGCGGCATGGTCTTGCCGGGGATCGGCTCGCATTCGCCGGCTTTCCAGTCCAGCACCCGGCCGCCGGGCTGCGCGGTGGCGTCGGCGGTGTCGTGCAGCAGGGGTACCGCCACGATGTCGCGGCGCACTCCGAGGTGCTTCTCGGCCAGCCAGGAGAAGCCGCGGGCGATCCGGTGGAAAGCCTCGAAGTCGGTCTTGGTTTCCCACGGCGGGGAGATCGCCGGAGAGAAGGCGTGCACGTAGGGGTGCATGTCGGTGCTGGACAGGTCGTGCTTCTCATACCAGGTGGCGGCGGGCAGCACCACGTCGGAGAACAGGGTGGTGCTGGTCATCCGGAAGTCCAGTGACAGCAGCAGGTCGAGCTTGCCGACGGGCGCCTCGTCCCGCCAGGTGACCTCGACCGGGCGCACCCCATCGCGGTCGGTGGCCTGCAGGTTGGAGTCGCTACCCAGCAGGTGGCGCAGGAAGTACTCGTTGCCCTTGGCCGAGGAGCCCAGCAGGTTGGCCCGCCACACGGTCAGGCACCGCGGGAAGTTCTCCGGCGCGTCCGGGTCCTCGCAGGCGAACCGCAGGTGCCCGGTGGACAGCCCGTCGACGACGTGCTGCGCGGCGTCCTTGCCCAGACGTTGCGCCTCGTCGGCCAGGTCCAGCGGGTTGCGGTTGAACGTCGGGTAGCTGGGCATCCAGCCCAGCCGGCTGGCCAGCGCGATGTTGTCGGCCGCGGTGCGGCCCGCGAAGCACCCTTTCGCCAGCGGTGAGGCCATCGCCTCGGCGGTGAACGGGTCGTAGCGCCACTGGTCGGTGGCCAGGTACCAGTAGATGGTGCCCTGCATCTGCCGCGGCGGCCGCTGCCAGTCCAGGCCGAAGGCCAGCGTCGACCAGCCGGTGATCGGCCGGCACTTCTCCTGGCCGACGTAGTGTGCCCAGCCGCCGCCGTTGACCCCCTGGCACCCGGTGAGCATCACCAGCGCCAGGAACGACCGGTAGGTCTGGTCGGAATGGAACCAGTGGTTGGTGCCCGCGCCCATCAGGATCATCGACCGGCCGCCGGAGCGCTCGGCGTTGTCGGCGAACTCCCGGCCGATCCGCTCCGCTGCGGCCGCCGGCACCCCGGTGATCGGCTCCTGCCAGGCCGGGGTGCACGGCTGCTCGGCGTCGTTGTAGCCGGTCGGCCAGCTGCCGGGCAGGCCAGGGCGGTGCACCCCGTACTGCGCCAGCAGCAGATCGAACACCGTGGTGACCAGCTTGCCGGCGATGGTCCGGGTCGGCACCCCGCGGTGCAGCACGCCGGGCTCGGCGGTGTCGAACCGGGGGAGGCCGACCTCTGTGACGTTACTGCCGTACATGGTCAGCAGCGGGTCCACGCCGTCCAGGTCGAGGTTCCAGTGACCTTCCCCGGAGCGGGTGAACCGGTGGCCCAGTGATCCGTTCGGCACTACCGGTCGCCCGGTGACCCCGTCCAGCAGCACGGTCTTGGACTCGGCGCCCTCGCCAGTGCCGCCCAGATCGGCCGCAGTGAGGAATTTGCCGGCGACGTACGTTTCGCCCCGTTTCTCCAGGGTGACCAGGAACGGCAGATCGGTGTAGCGCTTGACGTAGTCGGTGAACCTCGGCGTCTGCCGGTCGACGAAGAACTCCTTGAGAATCACGTGCCCCATCGCCATGGCCAGCGCGGCGTCGGTGCCCGGCCGGGCCGGCAGCCACTCGTCGGCGAACTTCGTATGGTCGCCGTAATCTGGTGACACGACGATGACCTTCTGACCGCGGTAGCGGGCCTCGGTCATGTAGTGCGCGTCCGGGGTGCGGGTGACCGGGACGTTGGAGCCCCACATGATCAGATAACCGGCGTCGAACCAGTCGGCGGACTCGGGCACATCGGTCTGGTCACCGAATACCTGGGGCGAGGCCGCCGGGAGGTCGGCGTACCAGTCGTAGAACGACAGCATGGCCCCGCCGATCAGCGAGATGAACCGGGCCCCGACGGCGTGGCTGACCATCGACATCGCCGGGATCGGCGAGAACCCGGCAACCCGGTCGGGACCGTAGCGTTTGATCGTGTGCACGTGCGCGGCCGCGACGATCTCGACCGCTTCCCACCACTCGGCCCGCACGAATCCGCCCATGCCGCGCGAAGCCTTATACCGGCGGGCCTTCTCCGGGTCGTCGACCAGATCGGCCCAGGCCAGCACCGGGTCCTTGAGCCGCTGCTTGGCCTCCCGGTACAGCTCCAGCAGCGTGCCGCGCACATACGGGTAGCGCACCCGGGCCGGCGAATAGGTGTACCAGGAGAACGACGCACCGCGCGGGCAGCCGCGCGGCTCGTACTCCGGCTTGTCCGGGCCGATCGACGGGTAGTCGGTTTGCTGTGATTCCCAGGTGATGATCCCGTCCTTGACGTAGATCTTCCACGAGCAGGACCCGGTGCAGTTCACCCCGTGGGTCGAGCGCACCACCTTGTCGTAGGCCCAGCGGTCCCGATAGAAAACGTCAGCCGACCGGCCACCGATCTGGTGCAGCGTCCGCCCATCGGCCGAGGCCTCCCCGCGCTGGAAATGCCTGCCCATGCGCAGCAGGGAAGCAGCGAAGCCGGTGTCCATGCCGACACTCGTGTGGCCATTGGTGGTATCGGGCACAGACATCACCTCTTCGGGCGATAATTTATGTACGCGGGGGCTGGTCCGCTTACCATAGACGGTAATTTGTCGGCCTTCAAGAAGGACCGCAAAGGCTCACATCATCGCAGAGATGGCAGTGCGCTGAGTGTAACATTCCGTTCACATTTCAAGCGGGTCGGAGAGTGTGCGGGCAGCCCTGTGACCTGCCACAATGCGTCCAGTGTCCGGGCGCTCGTGCTGAGGGGATGGTGTGGCCCGGGTGCGAGTGCCAGCCTTGTGTCACACAGTTTCCGGGTGGTTTACATACCGTAACATGCCAGTTACCTCACGCCGTGTGATCGACGTCTTCCAACGCTGGAATGCGCAGGACCGCGTGAACGTTCTGCCGTCCCAGTCTGTCCTTTCCGCGCGGTCCGGCAATGGCTCCGGAGCGGGGAGTGCTGTGGTCAGGCTAACTCCCCTTTGCGAGGGCTATCGGAGTGGGCTGTGTTCGGCTGTGTAGTGCCGGGCCAGCAGGCTCTCCCCGAAGTCTTCGCCGGGGCGGCGCCAGACCGTGTGCACGTGGTTAGCCTGGTCGGCGGTGTTGTCGTACTCGATGAGCAGGCTCGGCGCCTGGATGCGGTAGTAGTGACCGCGGCCAGGTTCGAGCGGGCCTTCCCAGGCGAAATACAGCTCAGCGGGGTCGAAGCGGTCCAACTCGGCGGCTGCGAGGTCAGGAGGCAGGCGGTTCAGATAGACACCGATAAGCTTGTGCAACAGGGTCCCAGCGGACACCTGCAACTCGCTCGCAGCCACACCGGCCGGCTCGAATTGCTCACCCACCCGCGGGTTATGGCCGCTGCGAATATCCGTCGGCGCGACGTGGGCTACCACCGCGGCGTGTCGCTCGGCGGCCGTCATCGCGGCCAGCAGTGCCCGTGCCAGGTCCTCCTCGAGCCCGAGGGGGCGTAGCACCGGGGCGCTTCCGTAGTCGACTCTGGCCGGGTGGGCGCCGAAGAAGCACGGGGTAGGAGAGACGTGGCCACCGACGACGGTCATGGTCACCGACAGGTGGTGGCCCTCGCATCGCCATCCCCACGTCGGCGAGCCGGGAGTGCCGAACAGCGCGACCCAAAAGTCGTTGGAGTGCCGGCCCCGCCGCCAGCCCTCCGCACGGTCTAAGACTTCCTCCAGGGCCATGATGGTCACGGCCTGGGCGTAGGCGGGTGGGCTGAGCGCGGTGGCGAGCAGGCGACTGGCGGCCTTGCGCTGCGCCCGGTCTAGGTCAGCCAGGCATATCCCAGGCCGCGGCCGCGGCAGGTACGTCCAGCGCTGACGCACCTGCGCATCGAAGGGGTAGCAGGCGGTCGCCCGCTCCTGATCGCTCAGGCAGTTGAGCAGTGCTGAGGCGGCTGCGGTCATCAGCACGAGCGTGGGTATCTCGGCGCGCACGTCAGCCGCCCGGTGTTTCCTCGTCCAGCAGGGCCAGGAACAGGTCGATGTGCTGGTACACCGTCCGGATGGACAGGTAGCGGCTGGTCAGGACGGGCACAAGGCACAATCCCCGGCCCCAGCGGTCGTCGAGACCTCGGCTGCCCGCAGGTTGGCTCCCGTCGTGGAGCAGCAGCACGCCCCGGGGAAGCGGCCCGAGGGAATCGCCCAGCTCTTGCCCGGTGAAGATCCGCTCACTGTCCGGTGGCTGACTGCTCACGGGCCTGTCGTCGAGGCCGGTGTTGTGGTGTGGCCACCGGGTTCCGGTCATGCCGGAAGGAAGGTCCACGTTACGTCACCGGTGAGGTCGGGGGCAGCCCCGCCGGGGGGTAAGCAGATCCCGGCGGGCCGAGAGTTCACCATACCAATCGTGACCGACCAGGCACAGCTCGATACCGCCATCCATGAGGAGCGACCCCGGACTCCTCCGATGGCTAACCGAGTTTCCTGGCCGGCGGAGCTGTGCGTGCGTCCGTGCCTTCATCTGGCGCGGTAGCGGCGCATCGGGATCCGCCCGCCTTCGGCTAATACACCCTCGGCGCGCAGCCGGGCCAGCTGCTCGGCGGCGAGGTGCGGTGCGGGGGTGCCGTTGGCGCGCAGCACCCGGTGCCAGGGCAGGTCGTGGCCGTCCTCGGCGAGGATCCGGCCCACCAGCCGGGCCCGGCCGGGCAGCCCGGCGCGGGCCGCGACCTCTCCGTAGGCCAGCACCGAGCCCGCCGGGATGGCCGCCACCACGCCGCGCACCCGCTCCAGATCCGCGCCGTCCATCGCCGCCATCCTCCCCCACCGCGGACTGTCAGAGCGGCGTGGTTGCATGCGCAGCGTGCCCATCCTGGTTCGTTCCGTAACCACCGCGCCCCGGACCGCCGCCTGGGGACCCGACGCCCGGCACGTGCTGGAGCACGGCGGCGGGCCGCTGCGGGTGCTGGGCGGCCCGGGCACCGGCAAGACCACGCTCGTGGCGCATGCCGTCGCCGAACGGGTGCTTCGCGGGGTGGACCCCGAGCGCGTGCTGGTGCTCACCGCCAGCTGCCGAGCAGCCGCGGACCTGCGGGAACGCATCGTCGAACAACTCGCGGCGCACGATGTGACGCCCACCGTGCGGGAACCACTGGTGCGCACCGTGCACTCCTACGCCTTTGCCGTGCTGCGCCTGCAGGCGTCCCTGCAGGACCTTCCCCCGCCCCGGTTGCTGTCCGGCCCAGAACAGGACGTGGTGGTCCGGGAGCTGCTCGCGGGCGAGCGTGAGGCCGGCGGCCGGGGCTGGCCGCCGGGACTGCGCCCGGCACTGGGTCTGCCAGCTTTCGCCGCCGAGCTGCGGGATCTGCTGCTGCGCGCCGCGGAACGCGGCCTGGGGCCGGAGGACCTCATGGCACTGGGCCGGACGAGCGGGCGCCCGGAGTGGGTGGCCGCCGGGCGTTTCTTCCGCAGCTACGAGCAGGTGATGCTGCTGCGCGGGTCGGTGGGCACCGCCGCACCGCAGGCCACCGCCCCCGCACTGGACGCCGCCGAGCTGGTGTCCGCGGCGCTGCTGGTGCTCGACACCGACGCCGAGGTGCTGCGCCGGGAGTCCGACCGGGTGCGCCACCTCATTGTCGACGACGCGCAGCACCTCGACCCGCTGCAGGCCGCCCTGGTGACCCGGCTCAGCGCCGGCGCCAGTGAACTGCTGCTGCTGGGCGACCCAGACCAGGCGATCTTCTCCTTCCGCGGTGCCGATCCTGGCCTGCTCACCACCGGCGAGTCCGCGGTTGTCCGGCTGCGCACCGACCACCGGATGGCCCCGGCGGTGCGCACCGCGGTGTCCCGGCTGGCCGCCCGGCTGCCCGGCCCACGGGCCGCCCTGCACGGCCCGGCGGGGGAGCAGCCCGGGGGGGAGCTCGCCGTCCGGGTGTTCGGCTCCGCCGCCGTCGAGGCGTCCTGGGTGGCCGACCAGCTCCGCCGCGCCCACCTCCTCGGCGGAGTGGCCTGGGCGGACATGGCCGTGCTGGTGCGCTCCACGGCCCGCACGCTGCCGGTGCTGCGCCGGGCACTGCTCGCTGCGGGGGTACCGGTGGCGGTGCCGCGCGAGGAGCTGCCGGTGGCCCGGCACGGTGCGGTGCTGCCGTTGCTGGCGTTGCTGCGCTGCGCGGTGCAGCCTGCCGCCCTTGATGAGGAGGCGGTGGCGGCACTGCTTGCCTCCCCGTTGGGCGGCGCGGATCCGCTGGCGTTGCGCAGGCTGCGCCGGGAGCTGCGCCGCCGCGAGCTCGCCGCCGGCGGTGACCGGACCAGTGGTGCACTCCTGGTCGACGTGCTGCGGCTGGCAGGTCAGCTCGACGGGCTCGACGACCGCACTGCTGGGCCCGTCAGGAAGCTGGCCGGTCTGCTGACCACTGCGCAGTGCGCGGCCCGGGGCGGTGCCAGCGCTGAGGAGGTGCTGTGGCGGGTGTGGCAGGCCAGTGGGCTCGCGCACCGCTGGGCCGCCACCGCGGTGCGCGGCGGCCCGGCCGGTGCGCAGGCCGACCGGGACCTCGACGCCGTGGTCGCGCTGTTCGACGCCGCGGCCCGTTATGCCGATCGGCTACCGGGCGCCGACGGTGGCCCGGCCGGTGTGCTCGGCTTCTGCGACTACGTCACCGACCAGCAGATCCCCGGCGACTCGCTGGCTGCGCGCTGCCCGCAGGGTGAGGCGGTCGCGGTGCTCACCGTGCATGCCGCGGTCGGCCGGGAATGGTCCCTGGTCGCGGTGCCCGGAGTGCAGGAGGGCAGCTGGCCTGATCTGCGGCTGCGCGGCTCCCTGCTCGGCGTGGAGCATCTGGTCGACACCACCGCAGGCCTCGGATCCGTCACGGTCTCGCGGACCGCGCCGCTGCTGGCCGAGGAGCGGCGGCTGCTGCTGGTGGCGGCCAGCCGTGCCCGGCACCGGTTGCTGGTCAGTGCGGTGCGCGGGGAGGACGAGCAGCCCTCCCGGTTCCTCGACGAGCTGGAGGGCCTGGAGGCCACCGTCGCCTCGGTGGCCGCCCGGGGCCGTGGCTTGAGCTTGCCCGAACTCGTCGCTGAGCTGCGCCGGGTGTGCTGCGATCCGGCGGAGGACGGCTCCCGGCGGCAGCACGCGGCGGCCGGCCTGGCGCGGCTGGCGCAGGCCGGGGTGCCCGGCGCGCACCCCGATTCCTGGTACGGGCTGGGGCCGCCGTCAAGCGACTCCCCGCTGCGGGTGCAGGGGGAGCTGGCCCGGGTGTCGCCGTCGCTGGTGGAGCTGGTGTCGAGCTGCCCGCTGCGCTGGCTGCTCACCCGCCACGGGGGTGAGGACGTGCTGGCCCTGCCCGCGATCACCGGATCGCTGGTGCACGGGCTGGTGGCGGCCGCGGCCGCCGGTGCCACCGATGAGCAGCTGGAGCAGGCCCTGGCCGACGCCTGGACTGGCGTCGACGCGGGCGCCCCATGGTATTCCCGCATCGAGCAGCAGCGGGTGCGCCAGATGGTGGCGATGTTCCGCCACTGGTGGCGGGACAGCCGCGGCGAGCTGACCGAGGTCGGCTGCGAGCGGGAGGTCGAGGTACGGCTTCCGCCCGCTGGTGACGGCGCCGCCGTGCTGCTGCGCGGGCGGGTGGACCGGCTGGAGCGCGACCGCGAGGGGCGCCCGGTGATCGTCGACGTGAAGAGCACCAAGACCCCGGTCAGCAAGCAGGCCGCGCAGGAGCATGCTCAGCTGGCCACCTATCAGCTCGCCGCTGCGCATGGTGCCTTCACCGAATTCGGCTTGGCGGCACAACCCGGTGGGGCCCGTATCGTCCAGGTCTCCGCGCGCACGGCTGCGGCGGTGCAGCGCGACCAGCAGCCGTTGGACGGACCGGCTCTGGTGCGCTGGGGCGACGTCGTGCGCGAGGCCGCCCGGCGTACCGCAGGGCCCGAGTTCGTCGCCATCGACAACGGTGACTGTGCGCGGTGCCCCTCGCGGACTGCGTGCCCGCTGCATGACTCCGGCCGGCCGGTGACCGGATGACGCCACTGGGTGGCGCCTGCATCGGGCCCGCCGAGCTCGCGGCCGAACTCGGCGTCGCGTCGCCCACTGCGGAGCAGGCTGAGGTCATCGCCGCCGACCCGCACGCACCCACTCTCGTGGTCGCCGGCGCCGGATCGGGCAAGACCGAGACGATGGCGGCCCGGGTGGTGTGGCTGGTCGCCAACGGATACGTCACCCCCGAGGGCGTGCTCGGGCTGACCTTCACCCGCAAAGCCGCCCAGCAGCTCACCGAGCGGGTCCGGGCGCGGTTGCGCCGGCTGGCCGGCTCGGGGGTGCTGGACCGGCTGGACCCCACGGGAGCGCGCCGGGCAGCGGTGCTGGCCGGCGAGGCCACCGTGCTGACCTACCACGCCTACGCCGGCCGGCTGGTCGCCGAGCACGCGCTGCGGCTGCCCACCGATCCGGGGGCCCGGCTGCTCACCGAGACCGGCGCGTGGCAGCTCGCGCACCGGGTCACCGCCAGCTGGGAACCCGACCTCGACCTGGACGGCAAGGTGCCCCGCACGGTCACCGGCTGGGTGCTCGCCTTGGCCGGGCAGCTTGCCGAGCATCTGTGCGAGCCGGCGCAGCTGCGCGACGCCACCGAGGCGATGATCACCGCGCTGGTCACGGCTGCACCTGGTCCGCGCCAGCGCGGCTCGCTGCGCGCTGAGCTCACGCCGGTGATCCAGGGCCAGCGGGCCCGGCTGGCGATTCTGCCGCTGGTGCAGCGCTACACCGAGCTCAAGCGGCGCGAGGGCGTCCTCGACTTCGGCGACCAGATGGGAATCGCTGCCCTGCTGGCGCGGGACCATCCTGAGGTCGGTGTGGCGCAGCGGGCCCGCTTCGGCGCCGTGCTGCTGGACGAGTATCAGGACACCGGGCATGCCCAGCGGATCCTGCTGCGGTCGCTGTTCAGCGGGGCTGCATCATCCGGGGGGCCGATCCCGGTCACCGCGGTCGGCGACCCCTGCCAGTCGATCTACGGCTGGCGCGGCGCCTCGGCGGCCAACCTGCCGCGGTTCACCACCGACTTCCCCCGGGCCGGCGGGACCCCAGCGGTGACCCGCGGGCTGCTCACCAGCTTCCGCAACCCCCCGGAGGTGCTCGCGGTGGCCAACGCGGTCTCCGGTGCGCTGCGGGCCGGGCCGGTGCGGGTCGGCGAGCTGCGCTCCCGAGACGGGGCCGGATCCGGCGAGGTCCGCTGCGCGCTGCTGCCCGACGTCCGGGCCGAGGTGAGCTGGGTCGCCGCCGCCATCGCCGACTGCTGGCACTCGGCAGTGGCCGACCGGGGCACCCCACCGACCGTCGCGGTGCTGGTGCGGCGCCGCGCGGACATGGCGACGCTGGCCGCCGCGCTGCGGGCCCGCGGCGTCCCGGTCGAGGTGGTGGGCCTGGGTGGGCTGCTGGACACCCCGGAGGTCCGCGACCTGGTCAGCGTGCTGCGGCTGCTCGTCGACCCGCTGGCGGGCACCGCCGCGGTGCGGCTGCTGACCGGCGCGCGGTGGCGGATCGGCGCCGCTGACCTGGCCGCGCTGTGGCGACGGGCTGGCGAGCTCGCGATGGATCACCCCGCCCCGGCAGGCCCCGGTGCTGCCCCGCAGGAAGTGCTGGCCGCGCTGCCCGGGGAACACGCCGACCAGGCCGGGCTGGTCGACGCGCTGGATTCGCCAGGTGATCTGAACCAGTACTCTGAGCTGGGTGGCCAGCGGCTGCGCGCGCTGGCCACGGAGCTGCGGGCGCTGCGGAGCCGGATCACCCAGCCGCTGACCGACCTGGTCGCCGACGCCGAGCGAACCCTGCTGCTGAACATCGAATCGCTGGCCCGTCCGGGCCCGGTCGGCCGGGCCCACCTGGACGCCTTTGCCGGCGTGGTCGCGGACTTCGCCGCGGCCAGCCCGCTGGCCGGCCTGGGCGCGCTGCTGGACTACCTGGCCACCGCCGAGGACGCCGAGGACGGTCTCGAACCGGGCGAGGTCGAGGTCGCTCACGACCGGGTCCAGGTCCTCACCGTGCACGCCGCCAAGGGCCTGGAATGGGAGGTGGTGGCCGTCCCCCACCTGGTGGACGGGGTGTTCCCCGCGGCGAAGAAGAGCTCATCATGGCTGAAGACCGTCACCGAGCTGCCAGTAGCGCTGCGCGGCGACCGCGCCGATCTGCCCCGGCTGGCGCTGCCGGCCGGGGCCGACCAGAAGGAGCTCGGTGCGGCGCTGTCCGCGCACGAGGCGGCCTTCGACGCCCGACGGCTGACCGAGGAGCGTCGGCTGCTGTACGTAGCACTCACCCGCGCCCAGCGGTCCCTGCTGGTCAGCGGCCACCACTGGGCCGAGACCGGGAGCGCACCCAGATCGCCCTCGGACTTCCTGCGCGAGATCCGCGAGGCCGAGCACTGTGTCACCGATCAGTGGGCCCCGGCGCCCGGCGATGGCGAGCCCAACCCGCTGGATACCGCGCCGCGGCAGGCGCCCTGGCCGGCCGACCCGCTCGGCGCCCGCCGGGACGCCGTGGCCGAGGGCGCCCAGTTGGTGCGCTTCGCGCTTGTGAGTGGCGATGCGAGCGATGACTCGCATCGCCACTCACAGGGCTGGCGCCGTGAGATCGACGTGCTGCTCGCTGAGCGTGACGCCCGCCGCGCCGAGCAGCGGGTTGTCCTGCCAGCGCACCTGTCGGTAAGCCAGCTCGTGGAGCTCGCCGGCGATCCGTCGGCGCTGGCTGCGCGGCTGCGCAGGCCGCTGCCGTTCCCGCCGAATCCGATGGCGCGCCGCGGTACCGCATTCCACGCGTGGCTGGAGCGCCGGTTCGGCTCCACCCGGCTGATCGACCACGATGAGCTGCCCGGTGCCGCCGACGCCGGCGCCGCCCCGAACACTGAACTGGGATTGCTGCAGTCGGCTTTCCTCGCCAGCGAGTGGGCGGCTCGCAGCCCGCACGACGTCGAGGTGCCCTTCGAGACTGTGCTCGACGGGGTGGGTCTGCGCGGCCGGATGGATGCCGTGTTCGCCGACCCCGACGGCGGCTGGACGGTGGTCGACTGGAAGACCGGGGCGGTCCCCGACGAGGCTGCGCTGCAGGCAGCGGGCGTGCAGCTCGCCGCCTACCGGCTGGCCTGGTCGGCACTGTCGGGCGCCCCGCTGAACCGCGTCCGGGCGGCGTTGCATTACGTCCGCGACGACCGCACGATACGGCCCGCCGACCTGCTCGACGCCGACGGATTGCGGGATCTGCTGCGCGCTGTCCCCGTCGGCTGATCGCGAGTCGGCGTGGCGACGGCGTCGCCCGTCGTGTCGGTACTCAGTGCCCAGGATCTCCGTAGAAGATCATTGTCTACTACGTGTTTGACAAGCGCCACTGCTAGGTAGTTCACCTGAGGAATTACGTGCGGCTACCGATTGCCGCCGGACCTTACTCCTCGGCAGGGTATGTGTTGCCGAATCGGAAATGCCAGCGATGAGGTGTTTTCTGTGCCCGGGGCCCCGCCGGGGCCAGCTTTCCTGCCGGGGCCAGCTTTCCTAGGAGGATTTGATGTCTGATGCACTGAGCTTTGTGGAGATCGACGGGCAGCACGTGGAGCTGCTGCCGGCCCGTACCGTCCTGTCGCTGTTCAGCGTCAGCGGCACCTCGAGTGGCGAATCCAGCACCACTAGCACCACTGGCACCACTGACACTGCTAGCACCCCCGCCAACACTGGCGGCGCAGGCAGCGGCAAGGCGGCGTTCCTGAAAAACTGGATCTACGTCGAGGGTGACATGACCAACACGCTCACCGGCGGTGCTGGCGGAGCCGCTGGCGGTACCAGCGAAGCCGCGAGCTGAGCAGGTGCCGCCGGGCGATCAGGTGATCGCCCGGCGCGCCGTTCGCTGGGAGGGGTGGCCGCAAC
>JBOHFT010000134.1:0-12457 GCA_050699815.1 Pseudonocardiaceae bacterium
GCCGGGGGATCCTTGCGCTCGGCACGGAAGACGAGCTTGCCGACGGTCGCCGCACTGCCGTTGCGCAGCGTGACGCGGATCGGATCGGTCGCGCCGTCTGGATCGACGACCCGCAGCTGGGCGGGCGCCGGGGACCACGTCACGTACCGGCCGCCCGCGGTGACCGTCCCGTTCACGCTGAGCTCAAGGGAGATCGCCATGGCATCCGCCTCTCGGCAGTGATCCGTCCTCAGACGTCGGACGTTACCCGCGAGCCGGCAGCCCGTCGATCGGTCGAACGGCCTAGCGATCCCGAGCAGGTCGGTCGTCGCCCAGGCCGGGGACCCGGACCTCGATGAAGTCGGTGTAGTCGGGCAGGGTGGGGTTGCGCCCGCCGATGGAGCCGAAGTTGTTGTCGTTGACGATCGCCAGGACGCCGTCGCGGACCGGCAGCACGGACTCGGTGGTGACGTAGGGGAACGTGAAGCGCTCACCCAGCCCGATGTCCCCGGGGCGCGCACCGACCAGGGAGATCCTCCGGGGATCGGCGATGTCGAGCAGGTCCACGATCTCGCGCTTGCGCAGCAGCCTCCCCGACCGGTCGCTGTCGTCGATCTCGACCACGAAGATCTTCTCGAACAGGGCTGCGGCGCCCTGGCGGAAGTCCCGCTCGATGACGGCGTAGCGGTCGTCGCCGATCGCCGTCAGGTCCGCGATGACGTGCTGGTCCTGGCCGGGTGGGGTGCTCGGGATGGCCGGATTGGCCGGGTAGACGAAGGTCTTGCCGGTGTAGGCGTTGCGGCGCAGGTCGAACTGGAACACCAGCCGCCGGGTCTTGTCCGGCTCGGTGGTCAGCGCACGCTCCAGCGCCGGGTACAGGAACCGGCCGTCGGCGGAGATCGCCATGCTCTCGAACCCGGAGCTGCCGGGCAGGTTCACCGCTTGGCCCGGTGGCGAGAGCTGGTTTTCTGGCGAGCGCACGCCGGGCGTGGGAATCGGCGCCTCCAGAACCTTGCCGGTGCGGTCGGTGTGCAGCAGGTAGGGCCCGAACTCATCGCCGAACCAGAACGTCCCCCGGCGGTCGATGCGCACCGACTCGGGGTCGAAGTCCCAGCCGGTGAGCAGCCGTTCGGAGCTGGCTTGGCGGAAGATCGGGAACGGGATCTTGCGGTCCGGGTCGCGCAGCCGGAACGACCCGAGCACCTGGACCCGGCCGGGCCTGGCGGAGGTCCCCGAGCGGAGGTGGTCGACGCGCACCTGATCCACCCGCAGGATGAAGTCGCACGAGTTGCTCTTGGCGCCGTATCCGTTGTCCGGCAGGGCCCACTGCGATCGGCCGGGCCCGGCGATCAGCGCCGAGTAGCCGCCGGCCGGTTGCGGCTCCGGCACCGGGGTCGCGCTCGCCGGCGGCGAGCTCGGGCAGCTGAAGTTGGTGCCGGGCGGTGCCGCCTCGGTCGGCAGGATCGCCCGGCCGACCAGCGTCGGGGACCGGTCGTCGTCGGCCGCGGCCGGGCCGACCAGGCCGCCCACGGCGAGGACCGCCGCAGCGATCGCGAGCGGGATTCGGTGTCGTGCCATCAGGACCTCCTGATCGGTGCCGGGCAGGGCGCGCGAGCAGGGGCTGAGCTGACCAGGCGCCGGCAACATCCCGATCGGACAAAGCCGACGCCGCGCTGAACAAGGGACATCTTGTGCCCGACGACCGGCTCAGCCGGCGTCACGCGGTGATCACCGGAGCGCGAGAGCTCGTGTCGTCCGTGGATCTGCGGTCACGGCTGGTCGCCTGAGACGCCTGGGTACACGACAATAATCCGTTCGTTTGGCAGAGTAAGTATGGCTCCCTTGGACATCGGATGCGCGAACTAAAACAGCACATGACAAATTGTGTCGACGATACGGTTCTGAAGGAGTATGGTGAGATTTCGACGCATTTTGAGGTTCGTGGCGGCTATGACATTGATTTGCGTACCGATGAAGTCCTGGCCAACCTGAGGGTTGGCTACCTGACCCGGGACCGGAAGGTGTCGGGGCTCTCAGGGGGCGAAAAGGCTCGAGTGGGGCTGGCCGTGCTGCTCCTGGCGGTCGAGCCTCGTCGGATCATGATAAGCGCGCGTACAACTTCCGTGGCGCTGCGGCGGAGCGGGCAATCAGCCGAAACGTTCGGGCTGTCAACGAGAAGCTGGAGCGTATCGAGGCCCATCTCCTCCAACCTCCCGAAACTGCTGCGGTTCCGTGCAAGGTTCTCGGGAGGTCGGCTCCGGCCCGGCACGGTAGCCGTGGAGGCGCACGGCCTCGTCATGCGGTACGGGGAGCGAACGGTGCTCGACCGCGTCGATTGTCTGCTCGAGGCCGATGACCGGGTGTGTCTGATCGGGCCGAACGGCTCCGGCAAATCGACGCTCATGCGCATACTGGCTCGGGAGGCCGAACCGCAAGCGGGGGATCTGCGGTGGGTGCCTGGGGTTCGGATCGGCTACCTGCCGCAGGAACCGAATCTTCCAGAGCCCGCTGCGACGGTGGCCGCCAACATCACGCTCGGCTTGCGCCGGGCGGGGCTGCCGTCGGTTACCGACGAAGCCCGAGGATGGCTCGTGCGCTGGGGGCTGCTTACCCGTGAGGATCTCACCAAGCGCGTGGCGGACCTGTCCGTCGGCCAGCAGCGCAAGGTGGAGCTCGGCATCCTCGTCGGCTCCGGACCGGACGTCTTGCTGCTAGACGAGCCGACGAACCACGTGACCTTCGACGTGATCGAGTTCGTTGCAAGCCGCCCTCACCGACTTCGACGGTCCGGTGCTGATCGCCACTCACGACAGGCGTCTCATCCGGGCGTTCCCCCGGCGGCTCTGGCGCCTGAACCAGGGCCACCTGGTGGAAGTGGAGCGTAGCGGCGGTACGGCCGCGTAAGTGAGACGTCGGCGCGGCCCTTGCGCTAGTTAGCGGGAATCACTTACAGTTGGACGGCATAGTCCGTGAGTAAGTACCCGATGACCCTGCGCGACGATTTCGAGGGTAAGGTGACGCTGACCCGGGACGAGTGGTCTGGTTTCCTGGCCAAGGCCAAGGCTGGTGAGTTGGACTGACTGGGTGGCCGAACCGTAGCGACGCTCCCCGCATCGGCCTGGCTCTGCACCTACGAACTGAGCGTGCTCGGCTCGTACCCACCCCTGAGCTGCTGTTCCATAGCCTCGATCTGCTCGACTCCTACGCGTGCCCCGTGCTGTTCGGGCTGCCTCCCGCAGATATAGCGGTGTGATATGGAGGGTGAGTCGATTCCGTCCGAAGAACAGCAGCTCACCGGGGGCTTTCTCACCGGCTCGGTGACGCGCAGCGGTGACACCGTCAGGCGCAGCGTCGGGCACTGTCACCTGCCGTCCACGCCTGGCTGGCACACCTGGACGTACGCGGGATCGACGTGGCACCTCGCCCCCTTCGACTCGATTCCGCGACCGGTGTTGAAGTCGTCTCCTACGTCGATGGCACCGTGCCCAGCGGCGGCGCGTCCCCGCCCTATCTATGGCGCGACGACACCCTGGCAGATGTGGCACAGCTGATCCGCCGCTTCCACGACGCATCGGCCGACTTCACGGCGCCGCCAGGCGCCAACTGGCAGACGACCGGCGCCTACCCCGGCGGGGGCGAGGTAATTTGTCACAACGACCTGGCGCCATGGAATACCGTGTTCGTCGACGAGCGGCCGGTGGCATTCATCGACTGGGATCTGGCCGCGCCGGGCCCACGGCTGTGGGATGTGGCATTCGCGCTGTGGCATTTCGTACCGCTCTACGGCGACCCGGCCGGTGAGCCCTTCGACGTGACGGTGTTCGAGCCCCGCGCCCGCCGTACGCGGCTGTTTTGCGACGCCTACGGCTTGCCCGACCGGTGTGGAGTGATCGACATGGTCCAGCAGCGGCAGCTCGCCGCCCACGCAGCGGTCGAACAGGGTGCCGCGGCCGGCGATCCCGCGTACCAGCGGCTGTGGGAGCTCGGTGCTGGCGACGGCATCCGGCGACAGATCAACTACGTCCAGCAGCACTCCCACGAACTGGAACAGGCGCTGGCCTGATCAACCGGTGGTGGACGAAAGGAGAACACGGCCGATGAAACGACAACCAGTAGGGGATATGGTCGAGTTCTCACGTTACCTGCGCACCCGAGAATGTGGCGAGTGGACAGCCGTATTCCACGAGCTCCATCCCGAGCCTTGGTACGTGCCGGCTGCCACCTGGCGCGCCGTCCAGGCTTCGGCGGACCTCCTACCGCCCCTCATAGCGACTGAACTCCGGCAGCGCGGCCTGCTGATCTCGTCGGTCGCGCAAGGCGATCAATCCCTCGCCTACGCAGAGACCGAACTGGCCCGTCGGCTCGACAGGGCAAGTGTGCTATACCTCGTGCTGGTCCAAGGCTGCAACTTCGACTGCTCGTACTGCCCTATCCCCGAACTCGCCCGTGAGACAGGCAATGCGACGATGCGCCCGGATACCGCACGAGCCGCCATCGACCTGTGGGCCCGCCACCTCCGCGATGACGACGAACCCGATGCCGAATGTTGCGCCATCCTCTACGGTGGCGAACCGCTGCTCAACGAGCCGACCTTGCGAGCGGCCATCGAATACATCGAGAAGCTTCAAGTAGCAGGAACACTGCCCCGCGACAACCTCAACCTCATGGTGTGCACCAACGGAGTCCTCCTCGATCGGGAGTTGGCCAGATTCTTCCGTGACCATGGCGTATCGGTGGCGGTCGGTTGCGACGGGCCAGCCGACGCCCACGACGCCATCCGTCGTGACACCGACGGCAAAGCCACCTACTCCCAGGTGGCAGCTGCGATCAGGACACTAGTCGAAGAAGGTGTCACCACCTTCGCCTCAGCGAGCATCACTCCACACAACCTGAAGGCGATCGATCATTTCTCGGACTTCTTTGCTGGTCTGGGGGTGGCCAAGTTCGGGTTCAACTTCCTCCGCGGCAAGCTTCTGTTCCGGCTGGTACCGCGCGACGACTTGGAGGAGTATTACGAGGCTGCCACCGATGGGGTGCTGCGCAACCTCGACAACTTCGGCGGACGGCATCTGGAATACCAGCTCGAACGCAAGTACCTGGCTATGCTGGAACGCCGGTATTTCCCCACGGACTGCAACGGTTACGGCAACCAATTGGTCATCGAACCCAGCGGGCGGATCGGGAACTGTCCATTCATCCGCGGCGACATGGCCAGCGTTCACGACGCGGCCGAGGACTTCCGCATCCGCGAGCATCCCACCGCGCAGCGTTGGCGAGCGCGACTACCGTTGCACAACCCTGACTGCGCGCCATGTGACGCCAAGAGCATCTGCGGCGGGGGCTGCGCTTGGAACGCCCTCGAGCTCAAAGGCGACCCACTCGCCGTTGATGACGCGATGTGCCTGCTGACCCGCAAGATCTTCAACCGGTTGATCTGGTCCGGTCAACCCACTGCCGTGACCGATCATGTCCGGTGAGTTGCTCGTGGGGGTGATCGGTGGCTCTGGACTGTGCCAGCAGGACGTCTTCCCCGTCATCGACACGGTCCGGCCGATTACCGCCTACGGTGAGATTTCCGAGACAATCAGCATCTGCACCTATCCTGACGCCATTGGCGATACCGGCACCCTGGCCTTCCTGCCCCGCCACGGCGCTCACCACACCCTGGCCCCGCACAAGATCCCGTACCGGGCGAACCTCGCCGCACTCCGCTCTCTTGGCGTCCGGCAAGTCCTCGCCACCTGCATCGCAGGCAGCTTGCGCCGCGCGGTCCGGCCCGGTGACCTCGTGGTGCCCGACCAGTTCGTCAACCTCACCTGGGGTCGGGACCCCGATGGCCCACCGGAACTGATCCACGTGCCGATGGCCGACCCCTACTGCCCACGGTTGAGGGCTCTATGCGCCGCGGGTGGGGCGAAGGCCGGTCTGCGGACCCACCGGCGCGGCACCGTGGCAGTGATCCAGGGACCCCGCTTCTCCACCACAGCCGAAAGCCGCTGGTTCACCCGCCAAGGCTGGTCCCTGGTGAACATGACCCAATACCCCGAGTGCTACCTGGCCCGCGAGTTCGGCATGTGCTACGCCACGATGGCGATGGTCACCGACTACGGCGTCGGCGTCGGCCGCCGCATCCGCTTCAGTGCCAACACCTCCGTCCGCCCAGTGCTCGACGTGTTTCGCCGCAACATCTCCGCGCTCAAGGATCTTCTTGCCGCGACAGCGTCACACCTTCCGCTGGACGGCGCCTGCAGCTGTCACCGGCCGTTACCACCGGAGTACTACAAGCAGCAGGAACAGGAAGCCACAGAGACCGGCGGGGCACCGTGACCCGCCGCTGCACGCTTCCCGGTGACGCCATCCCGCAGTACGTCCCCGCCGTCGGCGACACCGAACAGGCTGCCATCCACCGCGACTACCTGGGCTTCCTGTCCGACGTCGCCGCGCAGTGCGGCGCCATCGGGCAATATCACCGCGGCAACTCCCCAGTCGTCCTCGTCAACACACCCGAACTGGTGCACGCGCTGCTGATCGACAGAGCCGCCGACCTGACCAAAGGCAGCCTCGCGCACTCCGCCTTTCGCGCCCTGCTCGGCGAAAGCCTGTCCATGAGCGAAGGCGACCGACACCACCGGCTGCGTCGCCTGCTCGCGCCGCTGTTCAGTCGCAGGCACATTGCCCGCTACGCCAATCGGATCGTTCGTGTCGCCGATACCATCTGCGCCAGCTGGACCGACCACGCCGACGTCGACCTGTTCGCCGATCTGCATCGGCTCACCCTGCACACCCTCGGCCACGCGCTCATCGCGGAACCCGCGTTGTGGGCCGAAACCGGACAGTTCTGGCAAGCACGCGAGCGCCTCTGGCAGTGGATCAACAGCCTGGCCGGGGAACGGCGGGGGCTCGCCGACCCAGCCACCGGCGCCCTCGATACCCAGGTCGCCGTCGCCATCGCCGCCGTACGCAACGCCGTGGATCAGATCATTCATGACCGGCGGTGCCGGCCCCCCAGACAGGACGACCTGCTCGCCGACATCGTCGATGCCACCGAGCGCGCGGCACAACGGCTCGATCCGGCGGAGATCCGCGACCAGGTCATCGCGCTGCTCTTCGCCGCACACGAGACGAGCGCCGCAGCACTGTTCTGGAGCCTGTACCTGCTCGCTGGGCACCCGACCGTGCTTAGGCGCGTCGAGCAGGAACTCGACTGTGTACTTGCCAGGCGCCTACCTGAGCTCGCGGATCTGGCCGCATTGCCCTACACCATGCAGGTGGCCAGGGAGGCGATGCGCTTGTATCCACCGGCTGCCCGACAGTTCCGCGTCGCCGTACGGGACACGACCCTCGCCGGTCACCCCATCGCGGAAGGCATGCCCGTCAGCGTCTGCCACTACGTCCTCCACCGCAGCGCCGTATCATTCTCCGAACCCGACAGGTTCGCGCCCGAACGCTTCGCCCCGGACGCCCCGCCGCGCCATCCCCTGTCCTACCTACCTTTCGGTGCGGGCGAACGCACCTGTCTCGGACGGCACTACGCAATGCAGGAGATTCACCTGCTCCTGGCAATGCTGGTCAGCCGCTTCCAGTTCACTTTCCCTGAAGCGGTGTCCCCTCAGCTCGCCGTCACGCTCCGCCCAGACACCGGCGTGCAAGTCCAGATCCGGCATCGCCCCCATCACGGCTGCCAGCCATACGGAACCGGCCCGTAGTTTGCCGTTGTGGATAGCGTGCCCGCGTCTTCGATCGCAGCCCATCCCTGTCGGCGTAATCTGTGGGTGCAGCTCTTCCCGCCGCGCAGGGAAACGTTGCGCTCACCTGCGGTGCCGTGATCGGGGTACCGTCTAGCTGCCAACAGAAGTTAGGTAGCAGGACCCACGGTAGGGGGCGGGGAAGCCACGTGCAGTACAAGGCACGCAGCGTCAGGCAGGAGCAGGTCTGGCTCGCGGCTGACCTTCGGAGCGAGGGCAAGACCTGGGTTGAGGTCGCCACGGTCTTCCGGCTGAAGTATCGCGTCAACGCCCGGGTGGCGTTCCGGTTGGCACATAATTGGAAGCGGCACGCCGCCGAGGAATGGAGTCGGCGCTGGCCGGACGAACCGAAGACCCTCAAGAATTTCTCGTATTGGGAGGTCTGGCCCAGCTCCATCGGCCATGAACCGTCGCTTGACGTCCTGGGCAAGCTCGCGCAGCTGTACGAGTGCAGCGTCAGCGATCTTGTGGTAGATCTGCCCGATTACCGGCACGTTGACAGTGCGCACCAAACGCTGGCGGCGACCAGTGAGATCCTGGTCGCTGATCAGATAGAATCACTGTTGACCGATCTCTTCAGGCGCGACGACGGTGACAGTAGGGTATGCTGTCACCGTTCGTCCTGTCACGCGGTGCCGCATCACTGGTACAGTGGATGGAAGAGGTCAGTCAGTGCGCCATACAATGTTTTCAATTAAGACATCATTTTCCTTCCGGCTGTTAAGATGCTTTATCCTCGCGCGGGGCTTGTTTGTTCGATACCTATTTCGATACCTATGGAGTCGAGCGGTCCGGGCATTGATGGTCACGGGTCCTGGCCGGGGTGGGTGGAGAGCCGGTCGAGGGTGGCGGTGAGGATGGCAGTGCTGATGCTGTCGAGACCGGCCAGGAGCAGCTCGCGACCGCGGTCCCCGGCCAGCACCCGCCGTAGCGCGGTGACCAGGGCAACCCAGTCGGTGGTGGCGATGTCCTCAAGGAGGTCGGTGAGCTCGGTCGGGATGTCGCCGTTCGCCGCCGCGGCGCTGACCGCGGTGATGATCGGTCCCCAGGCCGCGAGGAGGTGGTCGGTGCCCACGGGTGCGTGGCCCGCTTGCTGGTCGGCGGTGGCCAACAGGTCGGCCAGGGCGTGCTCGGCGGTGGCGGGGTCGGGGCACAGCGCGACCACGAGATTGCCGAGACGGACCCCGTCACCGGCGTCGACCAGGCGGGTGACCTCGGGCAGAGTCGTGGGCAGCACCGGCGCGTCGGGACCGCTGGTATCGCTGCGCAGCTCGTCGGCCAGCGCCCCGAGCGTCCTGGTGAGCTCGCGCGGGTCGCCGGTGAGGTGGTTGAGCAGCGACGCGGTGAGGCGGTGGGCGCGCTGCTCGGCGGGCTTCCCGGAGGCGCGGGACAGGTAATTGGCGAGGTTATGGTGCGCCGTCGAGATCTCGCGCGGGTCGGGGCGGACGTACCACAGGCGCAGCGAGGTGCGCTGGAGGCCGACCGCGTCCACTGGGTGGTCACGCTTGTCTTCCAAGTCGGCGCGGGCACCGTAGACCGCAGCGAGCTGCGTTATGTCACCGGCGGTGTCGAAGACGTCCTGGCAGTCGCGCAGTAGCTGGTCAGCGTCGGCGAGCCGGCCAAGGTGCAGCAGCGGGACGTAGTCGTTGAACCGGGTGCGGGCGGTCTCGCCGGGGCTGGCGCCGCGCTGGCGCCTGATGCTGGCAATCTCGCCGTTGAGGTCGAGCGCCTCGTCCCACCGCTGTAAGGCCACTGCGGACAAGCGGCCGACATCGAGAACGCCCTCCCGGACGTTCCACGGGTTCACGCGGTCGTTGTCGGCGGGCTGGTCGGGCAGGTCGGCCATCCGGGCCCGCAACGCGGGCACGTCGAGGAGGACCTGCTCATGGTGGCCGAGCATGCTGAGTATCTGCAGCCGCCGGCCTTGGTCGCTCAGCTGGGTCCAGGACCCGAACCCGGCCTGGCTGGTGTGCTCGATCTTCTTGCCGGCCAGCGTGAGAGCCTCGCGAAGCCTGTCCTGGTCACGCAGCAGAGTGACCAGCTCACCGGCGGTGGTGGAGGCAAGCCGGTATTCGCCGTCGGCCGTGGCCTGGTCGTAGGCGTGGCGCAGCAGGGTTTCGGCCTCACCGGGATCCACCTTCCGCAGCGCGGCGGCGAGCACGACGAGGTCTTTGAGAGCGCCGGTGGCCTCGGCGATGCGCCGCAGCAGGGGAATGCCAGCGAGCGATGTGGCGGGGGCGTAGCTGTCCCGGATCAAGGCGCGTTCGAGCAGGCAACTGGCGGCGTTCCAGTCGTGCTGCCGGAGTAGGTAGCGGGCGGCGGCCAGGTCGGCCCGCGCCACGAGTTGGCTGGTGTCCTGGCCGGCTTGCTGCTGCTTGATCTCCCAGTCGCCGACGAAGGCCCACCAGGCGGCGAGTTGCGCGTCGACCGCGGCAGTGACCTGCCCGGGGGTCGCTGCGTGGATGGCCTCGACGACGCCAGGGTGGATCCGGTAGCGCACGGGCTCGATCGGGTCGGCTGGACCATCGATCGGGTCGGCGGCGATCAGTGCGGCGGCGACGAGCGGAGCGACCCCTGAGGCAAGCGGTGGCGGTTCGCCGGGCTGGTCCAAGCGCCGCCACAGGGCAACCCAGTTCACGCCGATGACGGACGCGTCCCGGTCGGTCTCCTCGACCCGGCACAGCACTTGCAGCAGCAGCCGCGCCGGGGTGGGCAGCGTCGCGGCGGCGTCGGTGGTCCACTCGGTGAAGGTCTGCAGCAACTGTTCGGCGTCGAGCCTGGTGTCGCCCTCGGTGAGAAACGCTGCCAGCTCCGCCCCATCCACCGCTGCTTCGACCTCAGCCAGCTGGAAGGCCAGCCGGAACGGGTCGGCCGCGGCCGCGTCGGCGAGCTCCAGCAGCATGGGATGGCCCTGGGCCAGGGTGAGCGCACAGCGGCCCAGCGCTGGGTCCCCCATGGCTGGGTCGACAATGTGGGGCCCGGCCTGCCCGGGTTCGGCCTCAGTGTGCAGCAACGCGCGCAGCTGCGGCAGCTCCCGGACCAGCAGCAGGGACTCGTCGCGGGACAGCGCGTGCACCGGCTGGACCAGCACCGTGTCGGGATTCAGCCCGACCGGCACGATTCGGCTGGTCAGGATCACCCGCGACGGCCCCTGATGGCCGGTGAGCGCGCCGATCAGCGGCGCCCAGCGAAGGTCGCGCCACTGGCCATCCGGGGTGAGCAAGGTTTCGAGATTGTCCAGGACCAGCAGCAGGCCCGCGTCGGCGAGGACGGCGGTGAGGGTGGGCAGGAAATTCTCCAGCCGCTCCAGGGTGGCAATCTTGTCGACCATCGCGAACCCGTGATCCCCCAGCTGCGCCTCCAACGCCACCGCCAGCAGGCGCAGCGCATCGCCGAACTGGTCCGGATCGGTGGGCGCGGACCAGAACGCCAACGCGGCGAAGGCGCGCTGGCGGCGGTAGGCGAGCTCGACTGCGCAGGTGGTCTTGCCCGCACCGGCCATTCCATGGAACACCACCGCGGTGCGCCCGGAGGCCGGGGCCAGCGCGGTGCTGGCCGCGGCCATCGCCTCGGCGCGGCCGACGAACCGCGTCGGCTCGGCCGGGAACCGGGCCATCGCCTCGCTACTGGGGTCGCGGACCGGTTTCCCGACCGGAGGGGCCAGCGACAGCGTGACCGCCGAGGCCCCGAAGATCGCCGCAGTGGCCACCGAGATCGCCGGCCGGGCCGACGAGGGCGCAAGTCCCGTTGCGTCTGGCACCGCGCCCGCGACCGCCCAGTCCAGCGGCTGGGTACTGCGGAACATCCGGTCATAGAGCGCTTCAGCGAAACCGACCGTGAACTCATCGACTACCGGGTAGCGCATCGCGACCACCGCGCAGTCCAGCTGCGCCACCAGCGCTCGCGCCACTCCCATCGGGGTCCCCGCGGCGTCCAGTGCTGCTTGGGTCTCCAGGTCAGCGGCCGGGTCGTCCAACCCCAGCCAGCGCAGTGTCTCCGCGGTGGCTGCCGCCGCGGACTGGCCCGACGAGACCACCGCCAGCTTGAGCCGCTGCCGCGCCGGGCGCAGCAACCTGACCAGCTCCGCGACGGGCACGGGATCCGCCGAGCCGTCCGGGTTCTCCAGCAGGAACTCCCCCGCCCCACCGGGCCCGAACAGCTGCAGCACGTCCCAGCCGTCTCCCGAGGCAGCCAGGTCCGCCAGCGCCGCCCGGGTCATCCCGTACTGCGCGACCTGCAGCTCCACCCGCCGCCGGCTCCGCGCGGCAACGCGACGCACCAGCCGGGACAGCTCATAGCGCACCCGGCGCAACCCCACCGCCGAGGCCGCCGTGGGCAGGCTGAACACCGCCAGCATCCGCAGCGCCTCACCGACCGGCGCTTTCACCGACCTGGGCGGGCCGGGAAGGTCGTAGACCAGGGCCACATGACCCCGCTCGGCCACCGGCACCCCGCCGATATGGGCCAGCCCCAGAGGCCGGGATGCCAGAAACTCCGCCCCGGCCGGCACTACCACCCGCACCGTCACCGGCGCCGCTGCCGCGATGACCCGGCAGATCCGCTCGCCCAGCACCACCGACCCGATCCACGCCCCCACCCGGCGCACCCACTCCGCCTCGCTGGTCACCCGGTGGTCCGGATCCGCCCGCCACCGCAGAAAGCGGTACAGATCCTCGAACGCCTCCGTCTCGGCCGCCCCCGGATCCAGCTCCACCAGGTGATCGGCCAACGAC
>JBOHFT010000135.1:0-12245 GCA_050699815.1 Pseudonocardiaceae bacterium
CAACCGCTCCAAGCGGTTCATACACCGGATCGGCACGCCGGTCACGGTCTCACCCACCCGACCGGAGCCCGCTCACCCAAACCGACCACCCACACGCTTCGTCGGGCTGGGGCGCAGCCCCGTTAGTAGTGGACCTGGCATTCGCGGTCAACAGCCACGCGGCGGCCGCACGGCTCGGTCGTGCTCCGGACACCTACGCGGAATCGTTCACACTGGCGGCCGAGATCGGACTCATCACCACCGAGCTCGGTGCGGCGCTTGCTCCCTCGGCGGGTACCCGCAACGTGCTCGTGCACGGCTACCTTGAGATCGACTACGCGCAGGTCGCCGCCGCGATCCCGCTTGCGCTGCGTGACTACGGCGAGTACGTCCGGCAGGCGGCTCAGTGGATGCGCGAGCACGCCGAGCGTGACAAGTAGCGGCGTCGGCGTATCTCACACTGTGAGGCGGCGGGCTCTCACCGCGGGTCTGGCGGCCAGCAGCCTGAGCGCTCTGCACGGCATCGACGCCAGGGTCGATCTTGTCCATTGGACTGTCCATTAACTGTGGTTCTCTAGGTTCCGCCGGTGCCTCTGCCGAGTAACTACAGCGGGCAAAATCCCTGGTAGTACTTCCCTGAATGGGCGAAGCTTGGGGGAGTCGCCGCACCATCCCGCCGACCTCCCGGCGGTTACCACGCCGTGTCAAGGGACGCGGCCTCGCAATGTGCCGCGCGGTACGTCGGCAGACGCGTCCCTTGACACGACGTGGCCGCGCTTCACCAGGTCGACGCGATAGCTCGGCGACCCCCGTATGAGGATGGTCTCTTGATCGGTGGGTACAAAATGCCGAAGTAATTAAACTCGTGTAAGATATGCTTCATAGCGTGCCCTTGGTACCGGAGCTGGCCGCTGGCCTGTGACCACCGATAACTCACGAGGTGAGCACCGTGCAGCCGACCGATCTGTCCGGAGCGACGTGGCGCAAGAGTAACCGCTCCAACGGCGGTAGCGACCAGACAGCCTGCGTCGAGGTCGCCGAGCTGCCCGGCCGGGTCGCGATGCGCGACTCCAAGGACCCCGCCGGGCCCGTGCTGGCGTTCACCCGTGCCGGGTGGCGAGCTTTCCTCAGCGGCGTCCGCACCGGCGAGTTCGGCTGACCCAGACCACGGGTCAGCGTTACAGTGCGCCAGTGCAGATGAGCGACCAAGCAAACCAGACGATCACGGCGCTGCGCGCCGGTCATGACGAACTCGCCGCCCGCGTCAGCGGCATGACCCCCGATGACCTCACCCAGCCTTCCGCGGCCACCGAATGGGACATCTCGCAGGTGCTCAGCCACCTGGGCAGCGGCGCTGAGATCGGGCTGGCCACCCTGGAGGCGGCGCTGGCGGGCACCGGCAACCCCGGCCCGGAGTTCAACCAGGGCGTGTGGGCTCGCTGGAACGCGATGACACCCAGCGGGCAGGCCGAAGGCTTCCTGCGTGCCAGCGACACGCTGGTCAAGCGCTTCGAGAGCCTTGATGACACCGTCCGGGCACAGCTGCGCATCGACCTCGGGTTCCTCCCCAGACCTGTCGACGTGGCCACCGCGGCGGCGATGCGGCTCATCGAGTTCACCTACCACACCTGGGACATTGAGGTCATGTCCGATCCGGCAGCGGTACTGGCACCCGCCGCAGTCGAGTTCATGATCGATCCCCTGGGCAAGCTCATCGGCTTCCTCGGACGCTCCGACGCGCTCGACGGCAGACAGGTGACCTTGACCGTGCAGACTGCCGAGCCCGACCGCTGCTTTGGGCTCGACCTGCGTGACACGGTCACCGTGGTCGACACCCCTGCGCAGCCCGCCGGCGTCCTCAACGCCCCCGCCGAGGCCTGGCTGCGCCTGGCCGCCGGCCGCCTCGCGCCACAGCACACCCCGCCCACCATGCAGCTCACCAGCGACACCATCACCCTCGACGACCTGCGACGAGTCTTCCCCGGCTTCTGACCTGGGTAACCAATACGAGCAAAGCGATGGTCACCACGCTGCGTGCGCTCTAGCCTCGGTCTCATGGGACCTTCCAGCCGTCGGCTTGGTGTGCGCCAGATCCTGGTCGGTGTTGTCCTGATCGCGCTCTTGGGGTCAGCGTGTTCCGCGGCGGCGGGAGCGGTCGGCTCGGCGGCGTCCTTCCCTTCGGTGATCGGGCTGCCGGACGGATTCCAGCCGGAGGGTATCGCGATCGGGCAGGGAACAACCTTCTACGTGGGGTCACGCCGCGACGGGGCCATCTACCGGGGCGATCTGCGCACCGGCAACGGTGCGGTGCTGGTGGCGGGTGAACCGGGCCGCTCGGCGCTGGGGATGAAGGTCGACCACCGCAACCGGCTCTTCGTCGCGGGCAGCACCACCGGCGCGGCCACCGTCTATGACGCGGCGACCGGCGCCAGGCTGGCCGACTACCAGGTCGCACCGCCCGGCTCCAGCTACGTCAACGATGTCGTGGTCACCCGTGACGCAGCGTACTTCACCGATTCGACCAGGCCGTTCCTGTATGTGGTCCCGTTCGGTCCGAGTGATGCTCTCCCGGACCCGGGCTCGGTCCGCGCGCTGGCGCTCACCGGAGACCTGACCTACCAGAACAACGGTCCCGACTATTGCGCATTGGCGCCTCACGTGAACGCGAACGGCATCGAAGCGGCACCGAACGGGACACGGTTGATCGTCGTGCAGCTCAACACCGGGCTGCTCTTCTCGGTGGACCCCACCAGCGGTGCCGCCCGCACCATCGATCTTGATGGAGCGCGGCTGACCTGCGGCGACGGATTGTTGCTGAACGGTGACGCCCTCTACGTCGTGCAGAACATGTTCAACAAGGTCACGATCGTCGCGCTCGAGTCCCCCACCCGCGGCCAGGTCCTTGCCAGGAGCATCACCGATCCTGCCCTGGACATTCCGACGACGATCGCCACGTCCGGCCGGTGGCTCTACGCAGTGAATGCTCGATTCACCACCACTCCCGGGCCGGACACCCGCTACCAGATCATCCGGCTGCCCATCATCTGAGCGCAGGGAACCCGGACGATGGTGATGTCGATCGGGTGCGGCACCACCCCGGGCCTGCCCGGCAGCGCCACGTCGGCCAGGTACGCCAGCACCTGCTCGCGAACGTCCGCCGTCATCGCGGCGGTGCGGGCCCCGACGAGGAAGTCGAGCACCAGCTCACCTGCGCCGTGCGGGTCGATGCGCACATCGCGCAGGTCCAGCCCCGCCATCAGCGTCTCCGACCGCACCTCCAGCCGCCGTGCCGCCAGCTCCGCGGTGACGTCCTCGGCGCACCACAACCGGTGCCCGGTGCCCGGGCTGAGCAACTCGGTGAGCACACACAGCGGCTGCTGGGGCGCCGTCGCGGCCACCAGCAGCCCACCTGGGCGCAGCATCGCCAGCGCGTGGTCCAGCGTCGCCCCAAGATCAGCCATGTAGTACAGCGAGTGCACGAAGTGCACGAGATCAACAGGTAGGGCGGCCTCATGGTCGGCGAACGCATCCGCCACGGTGGTGACGGTGAGGGCATCGGCGTCCAGCGCGGCGAGCCGGGCCGCGAACCCGGCCGCCGACGCGGAGTGCGGCTCGATCCCGGTGTAGTCCACCCGGCGCCCGTCCGCGGCCAGCGCGGCAGCCAGCGGGGCGTCGACGCTGCCGTCCCCGACGCCGACGCCGATTACCCGCAACGGCTCGGCACCGAGCAGCGGCGGCAGTTCCCGGGGCAGCCACGCCTGCAGCCCGGCGCGCTGGTCGCTGGCCGCCTCGTAGGCCGCGTGGGTGCGCGCGTAGTAGGCCCCGGACAGCTCGGGCAGCACGGGCGAACCAGCCACCGCCTGCCGCAACCGGTGCAACGACGTGGACGGGCTCAGCGTAGGCACCGAGCTAAATCTAGACGCTCTCCTTACATTTGTTACCGCGGAGTGACAAGCTGTGGTTGGGTACGAGAGGTGGCCCTCCCTGACACAGCTCAGCGCAGCCTCGAGCACTGGAGCGAGGCGAGACGGGCCGAGATGCAGTCCTTCTACGCACTCGCCATCGAAGACCACCGGCAGCTCGCCGCCGCCCGCGACTGGCCCGCTGACCTGCGGGCCCGGGCCACCGACGGCCACCTGCGGCTGCTCGACGTGGCCTGCGGCAGCGGCAAGTTCCCGGCCGCGCTGCTGGCGGCCGGGCTGGGCGCCGCAGCCCGGGATCTCACCGTGGCGGTCGACCTGCTCGATCCCTCCGCGTTCAGCATCGCCGAGGCCCGCGCCGTGCTGGCCGCGCCGTTCGAGGCCGCCGCGGAGCACCAGGTGGCGCTGCAGGACTTCGACGCACGGGCCCGCTACGACGTCGCGTGGGCCACCCACGCGCTGTACGCGCTGCCCCCGGCCGAGCTGGCCGGCGGGGTTGCCCGGATGGCCGCCGCGCTGCGCCCCGGCGGGTTCGGCGCCGTCGCCCAGGCCAGCGCCGCCAGCCACTACCTCGTGTCCTACGACGCCTACCGGGCCACCTACGCCCCCGGCGTCACGCCCTACACCGACGCCGAGGCCGTCGCGGCGGCGTTGACCGCGGCCGGCGCGGACGTCGCGGTCCAGCGGCTGCACTACCGCACCGGCTCGGCGGACCGCGCGGTGATCGAGGGCTTCCTGCAGCGCTGCGCGTTCGATGCCACGGTGCCGCTGGCCCGGATGGAGGCCGAGGGACCGCTGGCCGAGTACCTGGCGGGCTGCCGGGCACCCGACGGCAGCTACCGCTTCGAGCACGAGGTGCACCTGATGACCTGGGAAAACATGTGAGGAACCCGCACCTGTCGGCGGCCACGGCGGCCGGCGCGGCGTCCGACGTCGACGTGGCCTGGGACCGGGGAAACGACCAGTGGTGGGACTGGTACATGTCGCTAGCCGATACGCCGGTACTGAACGGTCCGCTGGTGGCGCTGCCCGCGCACGGCCCGGGTCCGCTGCCCACCGATAACGCGGTGGCCGCCGAGCTCGCCGAGCCGTACCCGCTGACGTCGGCCCAGGTGCGGCACTTCGCCGACGAGTCGTTCGTCAAGCTGCCCGCGGTGCTCACCCCGGGCGCGGTGGCCCGGCTGCGGGCGCGGCTGCGCGAGCTGCTCGACGCCGAGGTTGACCCGGGGGTGGGTTTCCAGAGCCTGGAGATGATGTGGCTGACCGATCCGCTGCTGCGCTGCGCGGTGCTCTCACCACGCATCGGCGGCATCGCCGCGGCCCTGCTGGGCGCGCAGCGGGTGCGGCTCTACCACGACAACGCGCTGTCCAAACAGCCCGGCGCCGGGCGGACCCCCTGGCACTACGATGCGCACCACTTCCCGCTCGACTCCCCCGACGTGCTCACCGCGTGGATCCCGCTGCAGCCCACACCCCCGGAGATGGGGCCGCTGGCCTTCGCCCGGGGCGCCGGCACCTGGCGGCTGGTGGCCGACGTCGAGTTCGACAAGCACGGCACGTCCTACGACCGGCGGGTGTCGGAGATCTTCCGTGATCGCGGCGTCGTCGTCGAGGACGGCCCGTTCGCCGCGGGTGAGATCAGCTTCCACTCGGCGCACTGCTTTCACACCGCGGGCGCCAACCGCACCACGACCGCGCGGATGGTGCTGGCGACGACGTACTTCCGGGACGGGGTGCGGGTGGTGCCGGCCCCCACCATGATCAGCGGTGACTGGCAGAAGTTCATCCCGGGCGCCCGGCCCGGCGAGGTCGTGGCCAGCGACTACAACCCGGTGATCACCTAGAGCTGGCATCTCCTGATGTATGGTGATGGTGTGCGATCGGTCCGCCACTGGCGCCGATTACGTCGAGGAGCTGCGTAGCGACCTTGGCCAGCGATTGAAACAGGTCGGCCTGCAGTGAAGCTGCTCGACACCTCGGTGGCCGTGGACCACCTGCGCGGCTACGGCACTACTCGAACTCGCGCACTACCCGCAATGACGGCGCGTGCGCTACCGTGTTGATCACGGGGTTCCGCCGCTCGGCTCACCGGGGCCATCGGAGAAGAATGCCTCTCATTCTAAGGATGCGTATGCCCAGGGCAGCCCGGACAGCCTGGTACGATCCGCACGAAATCGTTCGTCAGGTGCGGGCCGGAATGCTCACCCGGCGGAACCTGCTCAGGTTGTTCGGTGTGTCGGCGGCGTCGCTCGGGCTCGCATCGGTCACGGGGGCGTGCAGCGCGCCGCTGCGCTACGACAACGTCATCGTGGGAGCGGGCTCGGCGGGGTGCACGCTGGCTGCGCGGTTGTTGGCAGACTCGCGGGCGAGCGTGCTGCTGATCGAGGCGGGCGGGTCGAACGACCGGCCGGACGTACGGGACTTCACGAAGGCGAGAACTCTGACGGCGCCGGGCTCGACGATCGACTGGCCGTTCGCGTCTGAGCCGCAGCCGGCGCTGCTGGGCAGGCCGCAGTCGTTCGCATGCGGCAAGATTGAGGGCGGCAGCAGCTCGGTGAACGGGATGGTGTGGGTCCGCGGCAATCCGGCCGACTACGACGGCTGGGCCGCACAGGGCGCCACGGGCTGGGACTACGCGAGCGTGCGCCCGTCGCTGGATGCGCTGACCGGGCCAATCCACCCATCGAGCGAGCTGCCACAGCGCAACGCCCTGTCGCACGCCACCGTGGACGCGGCCGTCGGCATCGGCTATCCGTTCAACCCCGACTACAACGGCGCAAGCCAGTTCGGTGTCGCCTACACGCAGCTCAACGTGGTGAACGGCATTCGCCAGGACGCGTTCACCACCTTCTTGGCCCCCTACCTCACGGACCCCCGCCTGACGATCATGACGGAGGCGCGGTCACGCGTCTGACGTTCGACCGCGGCAACGCGATCGACCGCGTCGTCATCGACGCAGGCGGCCGCGAGCTCACGGTCACCGCCGACCGCGAGGTCATCCTCTGCGCGGGCACGATCAACACCGCCCACCTGCTTCAGCTGTCCGGCATCGGTGCCGCGGTCGACCTGGAACCACACGGCATCACCATCGTCACCGACCTGCCCGGCGTTGGGGCCAACTTGCACGACCACCTGATCTCCGTGGTCACCAAGCGGCTCCGCGCACCCGAGCCGGCGTCACACGTCACCAGCATGGACGTCAACGTCTTCACCGGCGAAGCCCGGGTGCCCGGGGCGCCCCGGTTCGAGTTCCAGGTCTACTACCAACGCAGCCCCTTTCCGCCTTATCCACCCGAGGCGCTGCCGATCGGGGTGATGAATCTGCACCCGACCAGCCGCGGCTTCGTCAAGCTGCGGTCGGCCGATCCACGCACACCGCCGATCATCCAGCCGAACTTCCTGCAGACCACCGAGGACGTCGAAACTTCCCTCGAGGGCTACCAGCTGGCCCGGGACCTGATCAACGCGAAGGGACTGCGCACCTGGCTGGCCGACGACGGCGCCGTCCCCGCCCCGGACGTCAGGACCAGGGAGCAGCTGCTCACCGCGATGCGCACCTACTCCGAGTCCGACTTTCACACCGTCGGCACCTGCCGCATGGGCACCGACCCCCACGCCGTCGTCGACCCCCAGCTGCGCGTACGCGGGGTCACCGGCCTGCGCCTGGCCAGCGCCGCGATCATGCCCACCATCACCTCAGGCAACACCAACGCCCCGTCGATGATGATCGGCGACCGTTGCGGACGGATCATTCTGGGCCACGGCTGACGCCGGGGGTGCGGCCCCGGCAGCGCCCGGAGGCGATGTGACAGCAACCCCGACTCTCTGTTCCGTTCCTACTCGACCCCCGTCGAAGCGGCTGCCAACCCAGCAACACCCTCGCCATCCTGGCCCGCGACCACGCCAAGGAACAGCGTGGGCTGTGATGTGGACGGCTGCTCCCACCCTCCCCGGCGTCCCCCGGATCAGGCTACCGCCAGCTTCACCCCACCGCTACGACGGCAGAGCGACGAAGGACTCTCACCTCCATTCGGACAAACCGCGCCTCGTGGCGCACCACCGTTAACTTGACAGACCCGGTACCGCCTGTGGGGTCGTGCGCTGTCCACCACCCAGGTAGTTGCGCGTCGTCGCCGGTGAGTGGGACTGTCAGCCGTACCAGGTAGGACAGGACATCGTGCAGGCTTGCGCTAGCCGGGTCGCGGAGAAGCAGGTAGGCACCGAGCCCGGTTATCCCAGAGAACAGGTCGAATTCTGCGGTCCGCGGACGTTCGCCACGGTCGATTCGCGCATGGGCCTGGTCAAGGCGCTTCCTGGTCAGAGTTCTGACCTGGGCGTCGAGGGTGTGCAGAGCACTCGCATACCGGCAGGTGCCGACGGCGGCGGTATGGAGGACGAACCCGACGGCTGGCGTGCCGAAGAACAGCGAGGCGTCGATAGTAGCGATGAGGGGGTGGCGGGTGGTAGCAGTGAGTGCTGCGTGTACGGCCTGCCAGGTGCCGCTGCCGCTTCGGGCCCGTTCGATGTGCAGCAGAGTGTCGCCGATGGCCCCCTTGGCAAGGGACTGGGATCGCAGGGCAGCCGCGGTGGCAACGACAGGACTGCTAGCTGAAGCGGTAGCCGAGGTGTTCACTGTGACTCTCCTCGGTTTCGGGCGGCCCAGGCAAGGGCGGCTGAGCGCGCCAGCCGATAGCAGACGTGCTCGCAGCGCTCATCGATCCCGATCGTACGGATGTGGTGCATGTGCAGGAGGGACTTGAGGACGCAGCCCGGGTCGAGTTCGCTGCGGGTTGTCAGGTGGGCGCGGTAGGAGGCCACCTCCCTGCGGCGGGGCGCCCAGGCCGCGGTGATTGCTTCGCCGCCAGGTGTGTGGCGGAGCGCGGCGAAATCGTCGCACGGATTGGCCAGGCGCATCGCCTTGTCGTGGAGCGAGCGGGCCAGCGGCGGGGACGGTCCGATGGTCAGGTGGTCGATTAGCCAGCGCATCCCGGTACTGTTACTGCCGGTGAAGGAGGTCGCCAGGTCAATGATGCTCGCCGCGGTGACCGCTTGTAGGTGCGCCCTGCCAGGCCCAGGGAATGCATGAGGCACTGCGTCGACCACTTCGGCCATCGCCAGTCCCGCGCCCTTTCCCTGCTTTCCGCCAGATTCAGCAGGGAGAGGATCGGAGGCGCATCACATGCGGCAGGCATCAAGGCAACCGGGCAGACGGTAACAGCGACATCCCAACCAGGGCGTCGTACGTCCGCTGGCGTTCCGGGTCGAAGGGATGGTCGCGCCAGTCCCACTGGGACGCCTTGCCGTGGATGTCCGCACATACCCTGCGCACCCACTGTCGGGGAAACGCCGTTGCCGGCCAGATATAGTGCACCGCGGACGCTGGCGAGACATACGCGTAGGCGCCATCGACGGAAGCGAGGCACTCCGCGAGCGTCCGGTACGGCTCTGTAGGTCCCCCTATCTTGACGTACTCCTTGACTACCTGATCCGGGGTCGGCACCGGGATGAGATGTATATGGGCGTGGTCGCAGCAGCCCGCTCCGAGGTCACATTTCCGCGGGCCGTGCTCGGCGACGATCATCGGGCCATACCGGTCGGCCAGCGCGCTGCGCAGGCTGTCGATGTGCTGCTCGCACTCGCGCAGCTCCGCGCCGTCGAGATCGGCGAACGCGAGCGTGTGCTCGTGCGGCATATAGAGCAGGTAGCCCTGGGTGAGGCAGCCGATCGTCGGCAGAACCACCGGCGACGACGGGCTGTACCCGGTGACCCAGGGCGGCCCGCAACGCCTCTGGGACACCGTGGAGTCCAGCTACTTCTGCTGGCGACGGCTCGGCGAACCCGCAGTCGAGCAGTTCGGCGTCACCGCCCTAAACGACGCCGCGCTGCAATACGTGTGGTTCGATCACCCCGACTCCCGACACCGGTGGCCACTCCCACTGTGATGCACAAGGGGTGGATTGCCGAGGAGACCGGCTTGCCGATCGCTGACGAGCTGGTGCGTGCGGCGTGACGGCCGCCGTAGCCTACCGGCCACGATCTGGGGGCTGCCCCGGTCTCCGGGGCAGCGGCGCCGCAGTCACTGGCCGCGGCTGATACTAACCGCGTTATGACGATGCTTGAAGCACCCACTGATGTGGGCTGTCTGGATGGTCGAGCCAGATGGTGTGCTGACCATTGTCGATGGTGAGACCAAAGCGGTCGCGAGTGGGCCGACCAATCTGCTGCCATTGCTGATACGCGTTTTCCGCCTGGTCCCAAAGCCGCCCGGGTCCACCTTGACGGATTGTATGGTTGCCATCCGCTGTCGTGGAGTGGCACACCCAGGAGCCGTCTCCTTGGGCAAGCCATGTTTCAGTCGGGCCGCCATTGCTAGGGATGAAGGTGAGGTGGTTCCATCCGCCTCCGGGCATGGTAAGCGCGGCGAAGAATTCGCACGGGCTGGCTTCGTCGGTGATGATGTCGACGGGGAGGCTGGTGTGTCGGATGTCACCTTGCCCATCGTCGATGGTGCGAAACGCATGACTGGCCGTGTCGTTCCGGTTGAGTTGGCGCAGCGGCATGAATCCGCCGAAGTCGGGCAGGAAGCGGCCGTGTGCCAGCCCGCCTGGTTGCACGGTAAGCCTGGCCAGCAGGCCACCACAGTTACGCCGGTCCACTGGCAGCAGGATGACGCCCCCGGCACGGGTCTGTGCGATCCATTCCTGCGGTAGGCTTGGGACCGCCACAGTGGCGATTACTCGATCAAATGGCGCGCGGGCGCCGCAGCCAGCCGTACCGTCACGAACCGCCACATGGGGGGCATAGTCGAGCATGGCGAGACGCTGGCGCGCGTCGTTGATCAGACCGGGGTCGATATCGATGCTGGTCACCTGGTCTGGGCCGACACGGTGACATAGCAGTGCTGTGTTGTAGCCGGTTCCGGTGCCGATTTCCAGAATGTTGTCTCCATCGTGCACGTCGAGTGTTTCGAGCATCAGGGCCATCAGTGGTGGGGCGCTACTGGATGAGGTGGACACACCGTTGACCTGCTGACCCCGCCGGGCAGTCTCGGTGAGCGTGTTGTTTCCATTGAGCTGCGTGATGAGTGGCTGGTTGCTGTAGACTCCCGCCGCCCACTGGGGGTTGGGTGGTTCCACGAGCACCCATCCAGAACGTTCCGGGGTTTGGGTGAAATAATGGGGCACGAAGGGCCCACGGTGGACGTCACGGAAAGCTGCGAGCCATCTGGAATCTCGCACGGTACCGCTCGCGACGAGAGTATCCATGAACTTAGCCTGGAGTAACTCGGTATCGGTCACCGCCGGCAACGTCCTTCCAGCGCGTCAGCAAGGGCACGGGAGATCGGGAGTTTGGTCTCGTCTTCGATCCACGCCCATTGCCCATTGGGGTTGCATTCCAGAAACCACCACTGGTCGTCTGGATCGACGATGAAATCCAACGCTGCGAACCGTAAGCCCAGGGACTCCAGCAGCATGGTCACGCCTGAGCGTACGGAACACGGTGTTTCTATCACAGAGTACGAGATCGAGTGATAGTCTGAACGCCAATCGACGTGCGCAGCTTCGGACGCGGCGTCGATGCGAGTTGCGAAGAAATGGCTGTCAACTACAGTCAGTCTGACCTCGTATTGTTTTGGCACCCATTCCTGGAAGATATGCATGGTCCGAGAGATGTTCGGTTCAGCGCACTGGCTCGCCGTGACCTTGGTCGTGAATACATGCCGGAAGCCGCTATCGTCGGAGGCGCCAGCACCACCGAACGGTTTGTAGACGGCCTGACCGACTTTGGTGACAAACTTCTGCGCCGTCTCCGGATCGTTGGTGATGAGGGTGCGCGGAACCTGAAATCCGCACGCCACGGCCCGTCGTAGCTGAACCGGCTTGTACTCCGCGTAGCCAATGTGGTGCGGGTGATTAAGCCATTGATCCAAGGAGGCCAGCAGGCCTCCGAATCCCAATCGGGCCTGGATCGCTGCCCACCGGCGCTCATCGTCGGACAGGTCCGGGTGAAACTCGAATGTCGTGGGCCGCCGATAGTAGATGCCTGTAACGTCGTCCAACTCCAAGCGACGTCTGAGGGTCCACAACTGACCCGACCAGCGGCCCTCGAGAAGCTCAGCCCCAGCGCTGAGCTTCTCGGGGAAATCGGCGGCGTCACACCGGAACAAGGAGACGCCACGGCGGTTAAGTTCGTCCACAACCTTGTCCGCTGTCGGATCGAAGGGGTGGGTCAGGATTAAGACGGATCTCACTGTGCTCATGCAGAGTGCTCATTCAGGTCAGATCAGTCCTCGCGATGGTCGGTATCGCTGTCTTTATTGGTGGTTTGACCATCACCGCCCTGGGT
>JBOHFT010000136.1:0-12241 GCA_050699815.1 Pseudonocardiaceae bacterium
TCGAGGATGCTCCAGCACGGCCGTAACGCAACACACACCATCGCCCGGGTGGCGAACGCGATCACGAAAGCCGTCCTGCCTCAATCGCCACACGAACTCAACCGCACACGCCGAGTGCGGGAAGAAGACACAACTACCAGCGAGCCGCCAACGGGACCATGCTCAGCGAACGGCAGGCCTACCGGTGGGTCGCCGGGGAGCTGAGCACGCTGCCCTACCCCGCAGCGCAGGGCACACTGGAGAAGATGTTCGGCGAGCCGGTGACCCGGCTGCTCGGCCCGCCCTACGGCATCCAGGCGCCCCAGCCAGTGCGCTGCCGCCACGGCGCTGCGCCGGGACGGGGCACCGCGCGGACCGACTGGGAAGGGCAGGTGATCGCCATGAGTGCCGACCGGGCGCGGGATTTCCTCACTCGTATCGAGGCATCCAACGTCGGCGCCGAGACGCTCGATCAGCTGATCGACGACGTCCGCCGTCTGGTCACCGCGTATCAGCAGCAGCCGCTGCCCACCCTGCTCGGTGATCTGGTGGACACGCAGGATCGCGCCTTCGGGCTCCTGGAACAACGCCAGCGACCGGCGCAGACCCGGGACCTCTACCTGATGACCGGGATTACCTGCGGGCTGATGGCCAAGGCATCGCACGACCTCGGTGCTTCCCATGACGCGATGACGCAGGCCCGCGCGGGCTACGCCTGTGCGGATAACGCCGGTCATGACGGGCTGCGCGCGTGGATCCGCGGCCTGCAGGCTTTGATCACCTACTGGTCCGGGCGGTATGCGGACTCAGTGCGCTACGCCCAGCTCGGCGCCGAGGCCGCAGCCCGCCCCAGCGGCACTTCGGGCGTGTGGCTGGCCAGCAGCGAGGCACGATCACTGGCCGCGCTCAACCGGTTCGAGGAGGCCCACGCCGCCCTGGACCGGGCCACCGAAGCGCGGGAGCACCTGCAGCCCGACGAGCTGGACACCCTCGGTGGGCTGTGCACGTTCAGCCGGCCCCGCCAGCTCTACTACGCCGCCGACGCACTCGCCTGGGGTGGCGAGACCGAGGCGAATCACACCCAACGGCTTGCCCTGGAGGCACTGGACGCCTATGCCGGGGCACCCGGCCAGGACCGGGCTTTCGGCGACGAATCCGGCGCGCGCTGCGCCCTCGCCCTCGCGCGGGTCTTCCTCGGCGAGATCGACGGCGCCGCCGACGCCCTCGCGCCCGTGCTCGAGCTCCCCCCGCCCAAACGCATCCACGGGATCGTGACCTCGGTCGAGCAGGTGCGCACCGCGCTGCGCGGCGCGGCGTGCCGGATCCGGGCCGGGAGGTCACTGAGCTGGCGGGCGCCATCGAGGGCTTCACCGCCGAACGGCTGGGGCTGCCCCGATGACCGGCGCTACCCAGCACGGGGTGCGGCTGACCGGAGCCAAGGTAGGACTGCGTGAGTTCCGGTCCGACGATCTCGACGACACCGGCGCCATCCTCGGTGACGACCGGGTGACCCGGTGGCTGTCCTTCGATTCCCGGACCCGCGAGCAGCAAGCCGACATGCTCACCGGCGCCCTCCAACGCGCCAAGCACATCCCGCGCACCGAGTACTACCTCGCCATCACCACGCACACCGACGACCGGCTAATCGGGTTCGTGCGGCTGGGCCTGTCCGGCGTGCAGGCCGCCAAACTCGGTACCGCGGTGGCCGCGGCGCACTGGGGCCACGGATATGCCCTCGACGCCACCCGTACCCTCATCGGCTACGGCTTCAGCACACTCGGGCTGCACCGCATCTCCGGGGCCATCGGACCCGGCAACGCCGCGTCCATCGCCCTCGTCACCCGGCTCGGCTTCACCCAGGAAGGCCGGCTACGCGATCACGTCTTCACCAACGGCGCCTGGCGCGACTCCCTCCTCTACTCCCTCCTGGCCCACGAATGGAAACCACCCTTAGCTGCCCACGAATGACGGCACGTGTCCCTCGGTCGGCGTGGTGATGCGACGATGTCCGGCCCCGGTGCCACAATCGGCCTATGACCAGCGACGACCATCTCCTGGTGCCGCTTTATTCGGTAGCCGGGGCGGCTCGTCATCTCGACGTACCGGCGTCGACCTTTCGCACGTGGGCGCACGGTTACCGGAACCACCCGCGGGGCCGTCCACCGGTCGCCGGTGAGCCGATCGTCACCACGGTCCCAGCTGACAGTGGTGTTTCGATCCCCTTCATAGGGCTTGCCGAGGCCTACGCCCTCGCCGCTATCCGCGGGGCGGGCGTACCGCTGCAGCGCATCCGCCCGGCGCTGGATCGTCTCCGTGAAGAACTCGGCATCGAGCACGTCCTTGCGTCACAAAAACTCTTCACCGACGGCGCCGAAGTCCTCTACGACTACGCCGAGGATCACGGCGACACCCCTGAGGGGCGAAGCGCCCGTGAACTCGTCGTCGTTCGCAACAATCAACGAGTCTTCAACGAGATAATCGAGTCATACCTGCGCCGGATCAAGTTTCGCGATAACCAGTGGGGGCAGCTCATCCACCTCCCGAAATACCAAGACCAGAGCCGCCAGGATCAGGTGGATGGTTGAGGTGGGCTGGAGCTGTGAGCTGTGACCCGCTGCATCCGCACCAGCAGCGCCGCCGAGGGCGTGACCTTGCCGCTCAGGTAGGTGGACAGCCGCGACACCGAGGTGCCGATCGTCGAGGCGAACTCCGCCCTGGCCATCCCGGAATCCGTCTGCAGCCTGGTGACCTCGGCGGCCACCGCAGCGCGCTCGGCCCGCCTGCGAGCGGCGGTGAGCACGTCAGCCATCACGGCACCGATACCGTAGGGACGTGACACCTCCAGCGCCTCCTCCACTCGCCGGGCGAGCGGCCCCCACGGGTCTTCGTTGATCGCTGCGGTGAGCCGCCGCCAGTGCCCCAGGCCGCCGCGCTCCAGCGCGGTGAGGACCGCTTCGGTGGGCCAGACCTCGACCGGATCCTCCGGCGAGACGTCGATGTTGCGGAACACCAGGCTCATCGCGGGCTTCCCACCATCGTGGTCGCCAGCCTGCGGCAGACCGAGACGATCTCGTCCCACTCCTGCCAGCGCGCGGCGAGGTTCTTGTACTGGCGAAGATTCCTCGTGGTCAGGCGGTCCTTGGGAGCCGGCTCGGCGAGCTGGCGGACGAGCTGGGATGCGACCCCGTCCCCGGCCCCGTGCTGGTCGGCGTAGTACTCGTCAATGCCCGACAGCGTCATGGCCGCATGGTTGATCCCTATCCGGTCGGCCAGCGCCGCGACGTCAAGATAGTCGCGAGTCTGGTTGCGGCGAAGGATGAGGAACGCCTTGACCCGCAACGTCTCCTCGGGGGTCGGTGCGGTGATGGACTCACCCGAGGGCAGCGCAATCCGTACGGTCTCCAATGGGGTCCGCCGGATCAATTGCCGGATCCCGGTCTCGATTCCGCCGAGCTCCCCGAGAATGATCTTTCCTGGCGTGACGCGGTTGGTCACCCAGCCGTCCTGTGATTCGACCGCCTCAAGAACCGCATCGAAACGTTCGGCCAGGTCCGCCAGCACGTGATCATAGGAGTCGCGGTGGCCCGCATAGAGGGCGGCTGCCGAGCCACCGGCAAGTACCGCGTCGGGAACCAGCTCCTGCAGGCGGGCGGCAGACCTCAGCACCCGCATCAGGGTGGGGTTGCGCACTCCCACCGGCTCGTTGACCACGATCTGACCGTATCAGATCTGATACATATACCCTTGAGGAATCCTGCGAGCTTGCTAGCTCCGCCGGCTTTCACTCCGAACACCGCTGCCCTGGAGGACGGGCCGCCGGGCCCGGCCGCCACGGGTTCTTCACAGCGGCCAGTAACTGGCCGCGATCATGAGCGGCCTGCCCGCGGAAGATCTGGGCTAGCGGAGGGTTGACCTGCTGATCAGCTGAGTTGAGTCGGGGGTGGCCAGTCGATTGGTGCGACATCCCGGACCTGGCTGAACTTCTCGAGGCTGTTGACCCAGAGAATTACTGTGGCGACCCGTAGGTTCGGTTGCGCGGATGCGTCTACCTCAGAGATTCCCAGCTTGCGGAAGATCAGCGTACACCGTGCTTCGATGGTCTTGGGTGACACGTTGAGGATATGTGCGATCTGTTCGTTCGTCTTGCCGTCGACGATCAACCGAAGGGTATCCAGCTCTGCCCCAGTGAGCCGCTGGCCAGGGTATTCCCTCTGCTAGCCACACCGTCGGCCAAACGGACCGCGCAGACTGCGGCCTGCAGGGCATTCGCTACGGTTGGGGGCTTGAGCCCGTAGCAGCCCGTGCTCCACGGAGGTTCCCATGGCCACTGCCGACATCCTCACCGCTAAGATCAATCATGGCTTCGGCCATCTCGACGCCGATGGCGACGGCCAGCTCACCGAGCACGATCACGTCCTGATGGGGCAGCGGACCGCCACCTCGCTCGGCTACGCGCCCGGCTCACCAGCCGAACAGCAGATCATTGAGGCCTACCTGCGAATCTGGCGGGACCTGCACCTCCCGCACATCCCCGGCGGTGAAACCGCGATCTCCAAGGAGCAGTTCCTGAAATCCACCCTGACCCTGGCCACCGACCCAGCCGCCGCGCAGGCGACCGTCGGAGCAGTCGCCACGGCGTTCCTGGCGATCGCGGACACCGGCCACGACGGATCGCGGACACCGGCCACGACGGTCAGCTCAGCCTCGCGGAGTACCGGGCGTTTCTGGGTGGGCACTCCCCTGGCCTGGCCGAGGCCGACGCCAACGAGGCCTTCGCGCATCTGGACACCGACGGCGACGGCTACCTGTCAGCCGAGGAGTTCATTCAGGCCACCGTCGAGTACTGGTCCAGCAACGACCCGGCCGCCCCCGGTAACTGGTGGCTGGGCCAACCCGTCTACCAGCGCTAAGCCCAGCCCGCGCACTCCAGGAAGCCACCTCCGATTACCTGCCCCGCCTCCACGCCGCTGAGTGGATCCGCGCCTGGGACACCGGCCGAACACTGGCCACGCAGATCGAGATCTACCCGTCCGGTGCGCCAGTCCCATTCCCGGGCACCGGCACGCTCCTGACGGTGCGCCCACGGTAATAAGGCGGGCACGTGCCGTCGTGGGTCTACACCAAGTGCTCATCCGCGGGTAACGCCCTGCCCCTTAGCCTGCACTGAGGTCACACTGGTGTTTCCTGTAGTCCATCCGATCTCACCAGGGAGCCGCAATCATGACTGAACCGCGGTACGACGACCTGAGGGCGTTGTTCATCAACTGCACGCTGAAGCGCTCGCCCGAGCCCAGCAACACGGCGGGGCTGATCCAGGTGAGCAGCCGCATCATGGAAAAGCACGGCGTGCAGGTGGAGATCTTGCGGGCGATCGACCACGACATCGCCATCGGGGTATGGCCCGACATGACCGAGCACGGCTGGGCGACCGATGCGTGGCCGGCGATTTATGACAAGGTCCTGGCCGCGAACATCCTGGTGCTCGCCGGGCCGATCTGGCTGGGCGACAACAGCTCGGTGACCAAGCAGGTGATCGAGCGGCTGTACGCCTGCTCGCATCTGCTCAACGACGCCGGCCAGTACGCCTACTACGGCCGGGTGGGTGGGTGCCTGATCACCGGCAACGAGGACGGCGTCAAGCACTGCGCGATGAACGTGCTCTACAGCCTGCAGCACCTCGGCTACACCATCCCGCCCCAGGCCGACGCGGGCTGGATCGGCGAAGCCGGGCCGGGCCCGTCCTACCTGGACCCCGGCTCAGGAGGGCCGGACAACGACTTCACCAACCGGAACACCACCTTCATGACCTGGAACCTGATGCACCTCGCCCGGCTGCTCAACGACGCCGACGGCATTCCCGCGCACGGCAACCAGCGCTCGGAATGGGACGCCGGCTGCCGCTTCGACTTCGAGAACCCCGACTACCGCTGACCATTCACCAGCCCGCTGGCGATGGCCTTGCGCAATTCCTCGGCGTCAAAGATCACCTCGGAGCGGACGAGGACACCGTCGCGGACCTCCAGGAGGTCGGCGGCGGTGGTGGTGCCGGGAATCGGCGGCATCTCCCACTCCACGATCGAGCACACGAGGTCGCCGTCGAAGAACTGCCTGCGAACCCGGAAGTCCTGGGCCAGCGGGCCGAACTGATCGGCCATCGCGCGAAACCCGGCGGCGGAGTCGAAGAAACTCACCGGTCCGACGAAGACGAAATCGTCCGCCAGCGGAACGCCGGACATGTCACCGGCATGGCTGGTCCACGCCTCGTAGTAACGATCGACGGCTTCCTTGGTATCCACGAAACTTGCCCCTCTCCGGCTGGTTGAGAACACGTGTCAGGTGTCAGCGGCCGATACGCTCGACGAGTTCCTGCAGATCCGGGTCTGCGATCGCGCGGTCGAAGGCCGCGGCAAGGGTCTGCAGGTAGATGGGCGTCGCGGCGGCAACCAGATCGCGACCGGCATCGGTGATCCTGGTGAACACCCCCCGCCGGTCCTTCTCGTAGAGGCTGCGTTCGACGAGGTTCTGCCGCTCCAGCCGGGCGACCAGGCGGCTGACCGAACTCTGGGTCAGGCCGACGGTGTCGGCGAGGGCCTGCATCCGGACGCCCTCCGCAGCGGCCGCCTTGGCCAGCACGTCCAGCGCACCGTACTCGCTCAGCGACAGCCCGAACCGTTCGGCCAGGGCTTTCTCCACCATCTCCGAAACCCGGGCATGGAACGCGACGAGCTGGTTCCAGGAACCCTGCTCGCGCTGGCTGGCGCGGCGTTGACGCACGACCCGACTCATGGCCACCACCTTCCCAACGCCGGAGGAGCAACCCGCGGCTGAGGAAACATCCTACGTCGAGTCGGCCTAAGCTGTTGTATCGGTCAGCATCTATTATTCATCCGATAGCCTAGCAATGATCTCGAAGCGGTGGGTGGACCCGTCCCGGGTCGCCCGGTCCAGCAGCTCCACGTGCGCAAGATAAGACTCGGCCAGCCCGGCTCCCAGCACCGCGCGCAGCGGCCCCGAGACGCGCCGGGCGCTGTCAGCCAGCGCCGAGTAGTGGCCCGGCCCGGTGGGTGTGAGCGCAGCCGTGCCGATCGTGAACCCCGCTGAGGCCAGCTCCTCGATCCACAGCCGGGACGCCTGCTGGCCCGGGACGTGCACCGCCGGTATGTCGGTGCCGGCCAGGACGACCACGCCGACGTCAGCGGCGAGCAGGCGCCGCCAGCGCCGCACGGCGACCGCGAGCGTCGTCGCCGGCCACCAGTCCAGTGCCACCACCGCGTCGAACGATGCGTCGGGCAGGTCGTCGGGCAGGTCGAGGCCGACCCTGTCCCTGCCGAGATCCAAGATCCGGTGACCGGGGCGCAGGCCGACCCGGTCGAGGAGCCGGCGGGCGGGATCCGAGGCCGACCCGCGCGGGGCCGACCTCGGCATGGGTATGGGTATGGGTATGGCGTGCGCGACGGGGTGGTCATCGACGGAGTCGTTACCTTCTGCTCGTGATGCTACCACAAGTTCACCTCTCCCCCGAAGGCGACGGACCGATGAGTCAACGGCGTCACTTGCGAGGCGGCTCTCTTGGCGCCTCCGCACCCGATCCATCCGCTGTAGCGGACGACCCACCGGCAGCATACGCCCGCAGCGTGGGTGCTTGTCAACTATGGCGGACTAGGAGACAATCACTCTGCCGCTCCGGGTCCGCCACGGCGGACAGGCCGACCACCCCGGACCGCACCTCGACCTCAAGGAACGCTCGCTATGGATCCAGGTCAGAACGCATCTGACCCCGCCCACGGGCAGCTTGCTCACAAGATCAACCATCTGGTCGCCACGCTGTACCCGGACGAGAGCAGCCGCCCAGGCTTCGCGAAACTGGCCCAGCAGATCCGTGAGAGCACCAAGTCGTCAATGTCCAGCACGTATCTATGGGAGCTGGCGACAGGCAAGAAGCATAACCTCACGCAGGGCACCTTGACCACCTTGGCGGAGTTCTTCGGAGTTCCCCGGGAGTACTTCCTCAATAACGAGATCGCAGCTCGGGTTGACACCCAGCTGGAACTTGCCCTCGCGCTACGCAACCGCAAGGTGCGGTCGATCGCGCTTCGCGCCGAGGGGTTGTCGGACGGGACCCTGGACTCGATTTTAACCATGCTCACCCAGGCCCGGAAGATTGAAAGGCTGCCGCCGCTTGACGAAACGAACGATCTGCCAGAAACGGGCAGCTAACCGTCCGGGAATGCAGCAATATGACGACACGGCGAACCTACAGGAAGTGCCTGGCACTGGTGCACGGCCTCAGCCTGCCCAGGCCTTTCACCGTGGGCGCCCTCATTCGTGAGCTTGCCAGCCAGCGGGGCCGCCCCATCTATCTGCATGCCCTGCCGAGTAAATTTACGGTCAATCTATGCGGACTGTGGGTCGCCACCCACGAGCATGACGATATCTATATCGAGGACAAGACGACCCCGTTCCACCGCGAGCACATCATCCTGCATGAGATCGGCCATATTATCTGTGACCATGGGGCAGCTGACCCGGGCAGCCCGGCCGCCTTATCCGAATTCATGCCAGATCTCAGCCCCGGCCTGATCGAACGACTTCTGGCCCGGACTGGCTACACCAGCGAGCAGGAGCAGGAAGCAGAGCTGGTCGCCAGCCTGATTCGCACTGCCGCCGGGACCCTCACCCCGCTGCCGTCAGCGGGGGTACAGGGCGAACTCGAAATTGCCCTGGGCATTCGAGGGCAAAGGTTATGAACATCGCTTCAGTATACGAGTTCGGCACCACCCTAGAATTAGTTGGCGCACTGGCCCTGTGGTCAGCCGTCTTCCTCCGAGCCCCGGCCGCGCTCCGTTCGCACCAGCAGCGCATGCTGCTGCTTGCCGTCCTGGGGATCGCCGGGTCGATCACCGTCTACCTCGACCCGGTCACCGCAGCACTCGAGCAGACTTTCATCTTTGCCGAGAGCTGCGGCCTCTTCATGAACGTGTGGGGTGTCCTCAGCGCAGCGTTCATTGTGGACTTCGTCCTGGCAGCCACGTCACAACGCCGCCCATGACTGATCTATGGCCTGATGACTGCCACGATTGCAGTCTTGATCCTGCTCAGCTCAACCATCGCCCCGCACGCCGGCTGCGTCACCGCAATCCAGGTGCCCTGGTACAGCCCCTTCTGGTGGATCCTGATTTCCGCGCACCTCGCCGCCGTGCTACCGTGCGCGGTCTTCTGTGGCCGATACGCTTACCGGGCGAGGGCGGACCGCCCGCTTCGGGTCGGCTTACTGCTGCTCACCGCAGGCTTCGCCTCGTCCTCTTTCTTCTGGTGCATAGTGCTGGTATTCCTGCTGTTCCGCCCGGCTTGGCTAGGTGCACTATTTCCGCTCAACATCGGGATCACGGCGTGGTTGATGACCGCGGGGACAGCCCTGCCACTGGTGCTTGAATCGGGCCGCTCAGCCCGCAACACCCTCGCCCTGTGGCGCCTCCGGCCGTTGTGGCGGTATCTTATCCAGACAGTTCCCCACGTCGCATTAATCAAGCCAGGAATGCAGAGCCTGGTTCTTTTCGGCGGACCGCAGAAAATTTATCTCCGGCTCTACCGCCGGGTGATCGAAATCCGCGACGCGATATTAATCCTGCATGACTATGTAAGACCTGAGATCGTGGGGCAGGCCCGCCGGCACGTCACCGCCCACGACCTCCCCGAGGATCAGGTCGAGCCAGCCATCATCGCGTGCTGGCTAGCAGCCGCCCGCCAGGCCAAGGCGCAGGGAACCCCGCCACACCCGAATTCGCTCACTGCTGTTGCCCGCCGGGGAGACGACCTCGCCAGCGAAATCAACTTCTTGCTCAAGATCGCCCGCGCCCGAAGATCACCAGCGGTCTCGTCCTTCTCCTTGCCGCAGACCACCGTGCCCACCCAGCCTCCCGAACAGATACAGCAAAGCAGCCAGTGAGGACCGTGGCCGGCCGGCACCCCCGTACGCCCCGGTTGCCCAGGTCTGCCACGGCCCGCCATGTACGATGTATGTATGAGTAAGTACCTTGGAAAGAGATCGCCCGCCGAGCCCGGTGACGACGAGCTGGGCCCCGATCCGCCGCTGCGCGCGCGGCTCGGGATGCTACCGGAACACGATTGTGCGGATCCGGTGGAGAACGCTGTGATCGCGCGGCTGGCCGGGAACTGGCACCGGCGGGCAGTGGTGAAGCGATCGGAGCCGGACCTAGACGACCTATTCGAGCGCGACCGCCCCGACTACCCGGAATGCCTGCTGCCGTTCCGGGATCACCCGACCTACCGTGAGCTGGACCAGGTCACGAAAGCCAGGCTGCAGGCGTGGGGCTGGGTGGCATTCAACAAGAACATCATGGACATCGAACAGCAGGTGGTGAACCCTGGCTTCCAGCTGCTCGCCGAGGACGCCTTCGACACCGGTTTCGGCGAATCGATGACCATCGCAGTCACCCAGGCCATGGTCGACGAGCAATACCACATCCTGATGCATTTCAACGCCAGTGCGGTAACGCGCCGGCAGCGGGGGTGGCGGATGCCCGAGTCGGCACTGCCCGTCGGCTACAAGGCCCGCCGGTACCACCACCGGGTCGCCACGGCCGAGAACTTCCCGCAGCGCGGGCTCAGCGCGCTGGCGTACACCACCGTCGCGGAGATCTCTATCAACGCCTACCTTGATCTGATCGCGGGCAACGACGAGATCCAGCCGATCAATCGGGCCACCGCGGCCCTGCACAATCGCGACGAGCACTGCCATTCGTCGATCGCCGGCGAGATCGCCAGGGCGGTCTACGCACGCCTGACCGCGGCCCAGCGCGAGTTCTTCCGTGGCGCGCTGGCCGAGGGCCTTGAGGCGTTCGCGGCGAACGACTACACCACGTGGCACCGGATCGTGGAACTGGTCGGCGTGCGCAACGGCCGGCACATGCTCCGCGACGTGGCCGGCGATCCGTCCCGCAAGCGGCTGCTGCAGGACTTCAGCGCGCTGCATCGCCTGTGCACCGAGATGGAGATCATCGATGATCTCCCGTTCGACTGGTCCACCGTATCCACCGGCTGACAGCTCACCGACACCGCGGATTCCCCTGCGACCATACGACATCAGAGGGGCCATGCGTACGCTGCTGATCGACAACTACGACTCCTACACATACAACCTCTATCAGCTCCTGGCGGAGGTCTACGGCACCGAACCGGTCGTCGTGTACAACGACGACCCAGGATGGCACGAACTGGACATCCGGGAATTCGACGGCGCGGTCATCTCACCTGGCCCTGGACGGCCGGCTTCGCGCCGGGACTTCGGGCACTCACGCGATGTCCTGCGCCAGGCGGAACTGCCGGTCCTCGGGGTCTGTCTCGGCCACCAGGGGATCGGGCTGGTCGCCGGCGCCGAGGTGCGGAGAGCCCCGCAACCCAGACACGGCCACCTGACCACGGTGCACCACACCGGCGACGGGATCTTCGCCGGGCTTGCGCAGTGGTTCACCGCGGTCCGCTACCACTCGCTGTGCGTCGCCGATCCGCTGCCACCCGGGCTCGAGGCGACGGCGTGGGCAGAAGACGGCGTCATCATGGGCCTGCGCCATCGGGACCTGCCACGGTGGGGCGTGCAGTTCCACCCTGAGTCCCTCTGCACCGAATACGGTGCCGAGCTGGTGGCCAACTTCCGCGACCTTGCCCTGGCCTGCCGGCATCGCCGGCCACCGCATCGCGAGGCGCAGCGATCGGCCCCGCCGGCCGGGCCGGCCAGGCGGCCGCAACCCCGGCGCAGCGGCTCCCCGGCGATGCAGCTACTCGTCCGGCGCATCGACCGGGCGGTCGACACCGAAGCCGCGTTCAGCACCCTGCACGGCACCAGCACCAGGGCATTCTGGCTGGACAGCGCATATGTCGAGGCGGGCCGGTCCCGGTTCTCCTTCCTCGGCGATGCCGACGGCCCCGACGGCGAGGTCCTCACCTACCGGGTCGGCGACGACTCGGTCATCATCGAACCCACCGCGGGCATCCCGTACCTGGAGCCCGGCACCATCTTCGACGCGCTCAGCCGGCGGGTGGGCCGGCCGGTGACCGGTACGCAAGACCTGCCGTTCGACCTCAACGGGGGCTACGTCGGCTACTTCGGTTATGAGCTGAAGGCCGAGACGGGTTCGCCCGCGGTGCACCGGGCGCGCACGCCGGACGCGATGTGGATCCGGGCGAGCAGGTTCGTCGCGGTGGACCATGCCGAGCACCGGACGTACGTGGTCGCCGTGGCCGA
>JBOHFT010000137.1:0-12118 GCA_050699815.1 Pseudonocardiaceae bacterium
GCGTGGACAGGACCCGATGGTGGTGCCGGCTGTGCGGGCAGGAAGGCACCGCGGCAACAACACCGCACGCGACCGATGACGCTATTGCGCACCTGGGCGCTGACCACGGCGGCGTGCGGACCCCCTAAGACCCCGGCCGGGCCGCCGGTTGAGCTAAATCCCCGCCCCCGGTGCAGCTCCCCGCGGCCTGGCCGGTCCCAGCCATCGACGCCCAACAGACGCCGACCGCATGGGGCAGAACGCTCGCCCACAAGCACGCCGCTATGCAGGAAGCTACTGATCACGACGTTGTTGGCGTCTCGATGCGCCACAACTGCCGAACCCGAAGACAGGGGTGACAGCAAGGTTACGCGGGCGGTTCGTCCTCTCGCCGCTCCCTCTCTTGTAGTGCAGTCCGGGCTGCCGGGGGTTCGAATGGGCCCCATGTGATACCGCAGCCGGGGGCATATTCCGTACACTTAAGGGAAACTGTGCCACCGGTAAATTCCGCGTTCGCGAAGGAGATTTTACCTCCGGTAAACTTCGCCGCATCGAAGGAGACCTTACTCCTGGCAAAAATCGCCCCTGTGAAGAAAACATCACTGTCGGTGAAATATGCAAAGTCGAAAAGGAGATCTTCCCACCGGTAAACTCCACGGCGAAGAAGGAGACCGTGCCGCCAGCGAACTTTGCGCCATCGAAGGAGACCGTGCCGCCAGTGAACTCCGCGCTACCGAAGGAGACCCATCCGCCGGTGAACTTCGCGCCGAAGTGGACCCATCCGCCGGTCTATTATCCGGTAAATGCCGGGGCCGGAAGGGGCAGCGTGCTCAGCCGGTGAGCGTCAGAGGCGTGTGGCTCAACCGGCCCGCGAGCAGGTCGTCGAGCAGGGCGGGCAGTTCGGCGGGCAGGAGCTTGTCCGTGCACTGCCGCAGATCGTCCGCTGGCCACCAGCGGCGTTCGATCAGCCCGGCCTTCTCGTTCTCGGTGGGCTGGAGCGCGACCTGCGGCGCGGTGCTGGGGGTGCGGCCGAGGAACACGTGCTCGATGCGGTGGTGGTCGCGGCCCTTGTAGCGGAACCGGGATTCGCGCACCCACAGCTCGCGGCCGAGGGCGGGGAGCATGATCCCGGTCTCCTCGGCGGCTTCGCGGCGGGCCGCGGCCTGGAGGTCTTCGCCGTCGTCCAGGCCGCCGCCGGGCAGTTCCCACCAGTGGTGATCGGGATTGGCGGGGTCGAGGGCGTGGATGAGCAGCACGCGGTCGGCGGGGTCCAGCAGAAGGACGCGGGCGCCGATGCGGGGCGTGACGGTGCTGGTCGAGGCGGTCATCGGGCGGCTGGTCCTCGCGGTCTCGGCTGACGGGGCGTGTGGCCCGGACAGCCGACCGCGAACCGGCCGGCGGGGGTCAGAACAGTGTGGGCTCCGGCTCGGCGTGCGTGGCCGCCGTGGCGGGGTCCGACGTTAGCAGCGCACTGGTGGCGGTCAGCGCCAGGCGCACGGCGAGTCCCGAATGGTCGGTGAGCCGGGAGCCGTCGTCGGCGAGTTCCCTGGTCTCGTGGACGTACTCGCAGCCGGTGAGCACCTCGGTCAGGACACGGGAGCCGTGGGCGTGGTCGTAGCGGTAGCCCAGGTCCGCACGGCGGGCCCAACTGTGCTCGACCCGGCCGGGGTGCAGGTGCCGGAACAGGTCGAGCATGCCGTGCCGGTCGGTCAGGCCGCTGTAGAAGGCGTACTCGAACGGCGCGAACTGGCCTCGGTGGGCCGGGGTGTGGCTGGGTTCGAGCACGTTGAGGTCGCCGAGCAGCAGCAGCGGCGCCTCGTTCGCGGTGGTGTCCAGGGCGCGGCTGAAGCGCTGGATCCAGGTCTTCTTGCGGTCGGTCTTCTCGGCGGTGGCGTCGCGGGAGGGCACGTAGGCGCCGACGACGCGCAGCGGACCGTCGGTGGTGTCGAGGACGACCCCGGCCGCGCGGGCGGGCAGGTAGCCCAGTGCCGCGCCGAGCGGGTCCGGGGTGGTGGCGAGCTTGCTGACGATCATCACGCCGAGCTCGCCGGGGGCGTGGTCGGGGAAGGTCACCGCGTAGCCGGCGGTGGTGAACGCCTCGGCGAGGAACTGGCTGCCCGCGGTGGCCTTGGTCTCGGTCAGCACCAGCACGTCCTCGCCACGGGCGGCCAGCCAGCGGAGCTGGCGGTGGGCGCGGTCCAGCGACGGGGCGCCGACGTTGACGGTGATCAGGCTCAGAGTCATGCCGCGCTCTTTTCGGTCAGGACGTGCTGGATGTGGGACACGATCGCCGCGGCGATGGTCTCGGGCGGGTCGGTGGTGGCGTCCAGGGCGGCGACGGGCCAGCCCCGGTGTTGCAGGTCGACCACGGCGTGGACGTACAGGCCGGTCTCCATCTCGCTGTTGTCCTCGACGCGCTCGAAGCGGCTGTGCCCGCCGCGCGCCCGCAGCCGGGCGTCGATCACGCCCGCGTCGCCGGTGAGGATGACCGACAGGTCCGGCCGGTAGACGCCGTGGTTGAGCTGCCACACCACCTGCGCGGACAGCCCGCCAGGTGGCCGCCCAGCAGCACGAGATTCTGGTGCTGGCTCGCTACGAGCGCGAGGAACGCCGCGCGGCCGAGCAGGACACCGTCTGGCTGGACGAGCTGATCGTCGGGCTGGAAAAAGCCCAGGGCAACCTGCACGATGTCGAGATCCTGCGGGCGATCCGCGCTGTGGTCGAACGCCACGGCTGACGAACGCCCGGTAGCAGCGCTCGATCAGCTCGCCTTGTCCTTGCCAGAGGACGGCCGCCGTGAGGGGGCACGGTCTGCTAGCTCAGTGCCACGCCGTCGAGGGGCGCAGGACCTACGTCGCCGTTGACACACATGCCCGAAACGGGACAATCAGGACTGTGTGGTGGTTCCTGGTGGCGTGGTTCTTTCTCGTGATGCTGGGCATCGCGCTGTTCGTGCGCTCGGTGTGCCGACCCGGACAAACCATGCGAAGCCGTATGGACACAACCTCGATCGACATGCGGAGGGCGGACGACGGCCGGGGAGACGGGAATCCGTCGGAAGCCGCCACCTTGCCCGGTCAGGCCGAGCGGCCCTCGGCCAGACCGGCGCCACCGGGCGCCGCGTAGTTGAGGCTGATCCCGACCGCCCCGTCGGGTGCGACGTAGGCGGCCGTGGGGTTGTGCCGCAGGATCGGCCGACCACTCTCGGCGTCGGAGAACGCCGGGTCGACCGGCACCAGGCGCCGGTCCGCGGTGATCCACGACGCCAGGGACAGAAACCCACGAACGTCGTCCACGGTGCGCCCACCGAACTCCTGCACCCCGAAAGCGATGGCGCAGTCGCCCTCCCAGCCCCCAGCGACGTCGAACAGCACGTCGTAGTTGCGTTGCGGCCAGGTGGCTGGGTCATCGTTGGGGTCGGTGGGCATGGGCGTGGCGGGCAGCTGCTGCATGAGGTGGCGCTCCTTGCGGCGACGCGGACGGACAATCGGCGCGGGGGACTGACCGAAGTCAGCCTGTAGGGCTTCGTTGACGTCGCATTCCACACCGCCGACGGTGACGGTGCCGATGCGCTGATAGAGGTGTGCTCTTGGCTCGCGCTGACCACCGGACCAGGCGCCGGTCTGCCACCCCCACCGGGCGGTCCCGTTGTCGCGGCAGCGTTTGACCACATAGTAGGAGCCATAGACACCGGTTCGGTCCTGACCGATGACGTCGGCGACACCCTTGAGATAGGAGTCGATGGCGACCTGGTCGGCTGGTGTGGCATCGAAGTCGGCCGAGAAATACACGGGCCGGTCAGCGGGATGCCCCAGCCTGCGGAGTACCGCGTCGGCGCGCCGGGCGTCGATTTTTCCCGCGTCGTAGCCGGCTTTCATCCGGTTCGCAGTGGTTTCCCAGTTCGCGACGATGGCGATTGCGTGTGCCTGGAGGTCGGCGTACTCGGCGGCGGTGAGCAGCTTGCCGGGCAGCCGCGCACCGCCGTCGGTGAGATACCGGACGACGAAGCCGTACCCAGCGGCGGCGATCGCCTTACCACCCGGCCGTCCCCCGGAATAGTCGAGCCCAAGCAGCGGCATCGTTGCGCACCCTTGCTGGTCAGGAGGTGTGGATCGGAGGCCCGAATTATGCCCCCTAAGCTCCATGCGGGACGCGTCGGGCCACCAAGCTGGGACGCGGCGTGCTGGCCCGCCCGAACCTGCGCAATCGCAGGCTGTTCGACACGACGAACAGTGAGGACAATGTCATGGCGCCGCCGGCGATGAGCGGGTTGAGCAGTCCGGATGCCGCCAACGGGAGTGCGGCGACGTTGTAGCTGAATGCCCAGGCGAGGTTGCCGTGGATGGTACGTAAGGTGCCGCGGGCGAGCTTGATTGCGCTGGGCACGACGTCCAGGTCAGTCCGGATCAGGATCAGGTCGGCGGCACCCAGCGCGACGTCGGTGCCGGAACTGACCGCCAGGCCGAGGTCGGCGCGGGCCAGCGCGGGCGCGTCGTTGACCCCGTCGCCGACCATGGCCACCGAGCGCCCCTGGGCCTGCAGGCCCTCGATCACGGCGGCCTTGTCGGCCGGCAGCACCTCGGCGATCACCTCGTCGATGCCGACCTGGGCGGCCACCGCCCGGGCGGTGGCCTCGTTGTCGCCGGTGAGCAGCACCGTGCGCAGCCCGAGCCGGTGCAGCTCGGTGACTGCCCCGGCTGCGGTCGGCGCCACCGTGTCGGCCAGCGCGAACACCCCCTCGACGACGCCCGACGCGGCCACGACGACGGTCGTGCACCCCTGCCGCTCCCACGCAATGCGCCGCTCATCGAGAGCTGCTGGGACGATGATGCCGCGCTGGGCCAGCAGCCGCGCCGACCCGACCAGCACCTCCTGGCCGTCCACCACGCCACAGGCCCCGAGACCCGACAGGCTGGTGAAGTCCGTGACCGGCGGGATCCTGTCGAGCCCGGCGCGGGCCAGCGCGCTGATCGCCGCCGCGACGACATGCTCGGAGGCGTCCTCCACCGCACCGGCATGGCGCAGCACCGTGGCAAGCTCGGTCCCCGCGCTCAGCTCCGCGTCGACCACCGCCATCCGGCCGGTGGTGATGGTCCCGGTCTTGTCCAGCACCACGGTGTCGATCGCTCTGGCCGATTCCAGTGCCTGGTGGCCCTTGATGAAGATGCCCAGCTCCGCGCCGCGGCCCGAGGCCACCATCAGGGCCGTCGGGGTGGCCAGCCCCAGCGCGCACGGGCACGCGATGATCAGCACCGCCAGCGACGAGCTGAATGCCTGCTCGGCCGACCCGCCGAGGACCAGCCACCCCAGGAAGGTCAGCACCGCCAAGGCGAGCACGACCGGCACGAACACCCCGCAGATGCGGTCGGCGAGCCGCTGGATGCGGGCCTTGTCGTTTTGCGCCTGCTCCACCAGCCGCACCAGCTGGGCCAGCTGGGTGTCCTTGCCCACCTTGGTGGCGCGCACCACGAGCCGGCCGCTGCCCGCGATGGTGCCGCCGAGGACCAGGTCGCCCGCGGACACCTCGACGGGTGCCGATTCGCCGGTCATCGCGCTGGTGTCCACACCGCTGTGGCCGTCCAGCACCTCGCCGTCGGTGGCGATGGTCTCGCCCGGCCGGACCACGAAGTGGTCGCCGACCTGCAGCTGCGCGACCGGGATGCGGTACTCCTGCCCGTCATCGCGGCGCACCGAGACGTCGTGCGCCCCGATCGCGGCCAGCCCGGCCAGGGCACCGCCGGCCCGCCGCTTGGCCCGCGCCTCGAACAACCGCCCACCGAGCAGGAAGATCGTCACGCCGACGGCGACGTCCAGGTAGATGGAGCCACCCGGCCGGAAGATCAGTCCCCAGCCGCTGTCGGCGCCCTGCCCCGCGGCGTCGTGGAAGAACATCGTGTAGACCGACCAGCAGGTGGCCGCGGTGATCCCCAGCGACACCAGGGTGTCCATCGAGGTCGACCCGTGTCTGGCGGTGACGGCGGCGGTGTGGTGAAACGGCCAGGCACACCACGTCACGACCGGCAAGGTCAGCGCCAGCAGCACCCACTGCCACCCGGTGAATCGCGACGAGGGCACCAGCACCACCGTCATGGACAGATCCATGAGCGGGACCCCGAACAGCAGCGCCACCACTAAGCGGCGCAACAGGTACCGGACCGGGGCGTCGGCCGGACCGTCCTGGGCGGCGGGCCGGCCGGGCTCGATCGGCGCGGCGCGGTAGCCGGCGTGCTCGACCTGCGCGATCAGCTCCCCGACTCCCACCCCCGCTGACGCCTGCACGGTGGCCTTCTCCGTCGCGTAATTCACGCTGGCGCGCACGCCGTCGAGCTTGTTGAGCTTGCGCTCCACCCGCGCGGCGCAGGCCGCGCACGTCATGCCCCCGATGGACAGCTCGACCGACCGCACCGCGGACGACGGCTGATCGACCGACGAGGTCAACGTCATAACCTGGTTCACACTCCTACGATTACGATCAACTACGGCGGGCATAGTGTGCCCTGTCTGGGTATCGAGGCATCCGTCAGGAAGCGGGTGACCAGGTCGACCATGCAGGGGCTGCGCGGCAGCGCGCCGTGTGCCTGCCCCTGCCAGACCACCAACGTCGCCGACGGCAGCGACTGCGCGGTGCGCCTGGCCCCGTCGGCCGGGGTCACCGGGTCGCTCGCGGTGGCGATGACGAGCACCGGTGGCAGCGACCGGCCGCCCGGCCCCACCGGTGGTGGCGACGGCACCGGCCACGCGCTGCACAGCAGCAGCCGCTGCGCGAACAGCGGTCCGAACAGCGCGGAACGTTGCCGCCACTGCGCCACCAGCTGCCCGACGCGCTCGGGCGCCACCCGGGTCGGGGTGTCGTTGCAGTGCGTTGCCAGGGCCGGGTCGAAGCGGGCCGGCAGCCCGCGGGTTTTGGTCAGTATCGGCTCCACGAGCGCGGCCAGCTCGGCCCCGTTCCCGTCGCGGGCGCTGTCCAGCGCGCTGGACAGCAGTGCCCAGCGCTGCGGGTCGCCGACTGCCTCGAGTACCGCCTGGTAGGCCGTACCCGCCGTGATCTGCTGCAACCCGGCCTGTAGCGGGGCCCGATCCAGCGCCTGGGCCAGGGCCGGCAGGGCGGCGCGAGGGTCGGGTCCCAGCGGGCAACCTCGGGCCACACAGTCGGCGGCGAATGCGGTGTAGCCGGCGTCCACGGCGACCATCGCGGCCTCGGCTGCGCCCACGCCGTCAAGGGTGGGATCGACGGCACCGTCAAGCACCACCCGCCCCACCGAGTTGGGATACCGGCGCAGGAAGTCGGTGACGGCCCGGGACGCCTCGCCGTGGGCGACCACATTGAGCACCGGCGCGGTCAGGGCAACCCGCAGGTGCTCGAGGTCGTCGGCGGTGGCTGTGGAGTTGATCGCGGTGAGCACCTCGCCGAGGTCCTGCACGCAGGTCTGAATGGCGGCCTGGGCCGTGTCAAGCAGCGAATCCAGCTGTCCGTCGGGGTCGGTGCCGACGATCCGGTTCCGGGTGGCTGCGGGCACGCAGTCCAGCGGTTCGCTGGGCCCGGTGCCGCGGCGGGCCAGCCCGATCAGGGTAAAACGGTCCAGGAGCGTGGCCGGCAGCTGCTGAGCCAGCCGGGCGGCCCGGACCGTACCGGGCTCCCCGGCCGCCTCACCGAGCACCACCAGCGGGGCTGGGCCACTGCCGACCCTGGTGAGGTCCAGCGTGAGGGAATCCCCGAACACCGGTATTGCCGCCGTGGCGTCAACCCGAAGTTCGCTGCACTCCACCCGTCGCGGGCTGGCCATGTCCAGCTGGGCGGCGACCACGCTGGTGCAGTCCCGCCAGGGCAGCGAACCGCGGTAGTACGTACCGGGGGGCGGCAGCGGCGTCTCGCTGGGCGGAACCTGCGCAGGGGGTTGCGGCCGCAGGTTGGCGTCGCGCACCGCCACCGCGGGTCGGTCCGAAGGGCCTGCGGTGCAGCCCCCCATGAGCGTCGCCAGCACCGTCAGCGTCCCCAGACACCGCAGGATCCGGTGCGGCACGGTCTCTCCTCGCATTCTTAGCTCGGGCGGCATGGCGATGCTGGCAGCGCAGCGGTGAGCCTGTGGTGAGCATCGGGTGGGGTGATCACTGCGTGAGGACGTCGGTGATTGCGTTGAGGGCTAGGTCCAGGTCTTCCCGGGTGATCACTAGGGGTGGGGCGATGCGCAGTGTTGTGATGTGGGTCTCTTTGCATAGGACACCGCGGGCCAGCAGGGCTTCTGCTGCCGCGCGTCCGGTTGGTCCGTCGGCCGCGAGGTGCACCCCGGCCCACAGCCCGCGGCCGGTGACCTGCGCGACCCCGTGCCCAACCAGCTTGCCCAGCCGGGTGTGCAGATGTGCGCCCAGCTCCCGGGAGCGCACCTGGAACTCGCCGGTGGCCAGCAGCGCGACCACCGCGAGGCCGACCGCGCAGGCCAGCGGATTGCCCCCGAAGGTCGACCCGTGCTCCCCGGGCCGCAGCACACCGAGCACCGCGCGCCGCCCGACCACCGCCGAGACCGGCAGGATCCCCCCGCCCAGCGCTTTGCCCAGGGTGTACAGGTCGGCCCGGACCCCGTCGTGGTCCAGGGCCAGCAGCTCTCCGGTGCGGGCCAGCCCGGACTGGATCTCGTCGGCGATCAGCAGCGCGCCCGCGTCGTCGCAGGCGGCGCGGACCCCGGCCAGGTAACCCGGCGGCGGCACCAGCACTCCCGCTTCGCCCTGCACGGGCTCGACGAGCACCGCCGCCGTCCGGGCCGTGATCGCGCCGCGCAGCGCGTCGAGATCGCCGTAAGGCACCACGACGAAGCCCGGGGTGAACGGGCCGAACCCAGCGCGCGCCACCTCGTCGGTGGAGAACGACACGATGGTGGTGGTGCGCCCGTGGAAGTTCTCGCTCGCCACCACGATCTCCGCGGTGCCGTCGGGGACACCCTTGACCCGGTGGGCCCACAGCCGCGCCACCTTGATCGCGGATTCGACGGCCTCGGCGCCGGAGTTCATCGGGAGCACCATCTCGGTTCCAGTCAGCTGGGCGAGCTCCCGGCAGAACGCGCCGAGCAGGTCGTGGTGAAACGCCCGCGAGGTCAGTGTCACCCGCTCCAGCTGGTGCATGGCGGCGGCCACCAGCGCGGGATGGCGGTGCCCGAAGTTCAACGCCGAGTAGCCGGCCAGGAAATCGAGGTAGTGGCGCCCGGCCACATCGGTGACCCAGGCACCCTCACCGGATGCGATCACCACCGGCAGCGGATGGTAGTTGTGCGCGCTCCACTGCTCGTCGGCGGCGATGAACTCCGACGCCGTGGCGCTGGGCGTGTCGAGGATAGTCATGGCTGCGAGGTTATTCGGCCGCTGAGGTTCATCGGCCGCTGAGGCTCGGCTGCCCTGCCGGGCTCAGCTGCGCAGTGTCGCCGTGTGCCGCGGATCGCGCTGGGCCGGCACGTCCACGGAACTGTCGGGATACTCGACCATGGTCTGGCGGACCCGCTCGATCGCCTCCGTCACGAGCTGGTGCGTGGTGGCCAGCGCTCCGGTGACCTCGGTGCGCAACTCCGCCAGCGCGGTCACCTCGCTGGCAGCCTCGGCCCGCAGCTTGTGCAGCGCAGCCTCATCCCGCTCGACTGCGCAGACCCGGCTCGTCAGCTGTTCATTGACGGCCTGCAGCATGAGGCGCAAGCGGGCGATGCTGCGCGTCTCGCTGCTCCGGATGCGGGCGTTCGCCTCGGAATCACGATGTGCGATCGCCTGCGCCGAATCCTGCTCGGCAACCTCCCGGAGCCGGGCGGAATCGGCTTCCAGCCGATCGCATCGCCGTCTCGCATGCTTGAGCAGCGATGCGATCTCGCTGCTGGCACGCGCTCGCAATCTGGTGATCTCATGGTCGGCGCGGGCCTTCAACTCGGCAATTTCCTGGTCGGCGTGGGCTCTGGACGCTATCATCTCCCGCGCGGCGTTGGTCTTGAGTTCGGCCGCTTCCTCCTCGGCCAGCCGCATGATGCGCTGGATCCGGGCGCTAGCCTCGACCATCGGTGCCTGGAGTATGCGCTCCACCTGCGACGTTGCGTTCTCCGTCGCCCGGCGCAGATGCTCGCTCTCCAAGCGAAAGTGGTTCAACACCCTGCTGAGCTCGGCGACCTGCGCCAGCGCCGCATCCCGGTCGGCCGCGATCATCGCGATGCGGCCATCCAGTGATTCGAGATGATCCAGGACCTGCTGCCGGTTGAACCCGCGCAGCGCTGTCTCGAACGGTTGGTGCAGCGGCACCATATCGTCACTACCTTGCTGGGATTCGCGCACGGGCACCGATGGTAGTTGAACAGTCACGATCAAACAACAGCCCGGACCGTGCTGGTGGGCGATACTGGGATTGAACCAGTGATCTCTACCGTGTCAAAGCCGATTTGTCTTGTTGCTCGCGGCTGTGGGGTAATGCGGAGGTCTCCTCCAGCGCCTGCGGGTGGCTCTGGATCATGGTGAGGTGGTGGAGCTGGATGGTGGGACGCTGGTTCTTGACGGGCAGGAGTCCCCGAGCGTGGTGCTGCGGCTTGCGCCCTGGCGTAGCCATCCCCCACCGGCAACGCCTGGCCGCCGTGGCAGTTCTCGGCGAGCGGGAGGCGCAGCTGTCCGCGGTGCAGCGCCTGGCCCTGGTCGATGCCGCCGCATGGTGGCTCTCGGAACCCAACGGCGGCGGGGAACTCGCCTACGCCCTGCTCGCTGCGACCTGTTCGGCGGAGGTCACCACGGAACACGTCTACCTCGCCCTGATCACCCCACTCGACGAACCAGATGATCATTTTGAGGTCCTTTCCTCGTAGGGGCCGCTTCTCCCGGGTGACCGCCACCGGTCAAGGCTCACGCGCAGCGGCTTTGAGCGGTGGCGGTCACCCGTTGAGAGAATCGGCGGCGGAGAGAACAGGCCCGGACGCAACCACACCAGCTTCACCCGGCTATACGACAGGCCCGGTGAAATAAGCCCCGTGGCTAACGAACGCATCGAGCATGACGCGAATCAAACCGAGCACAGTCTGGGACTGCTGATCCCCGTCTTGGTCGCCGGGTGGCGGCCGCGATTGATGCCCACCACGCAGGCCGTACTACCTATCTCGAACACGGTGCCCCGCACGCCCGCTAACAACCCACAGCAGCGCCCCGACACACGGGCACAGCAACCGCACGACACAGTGGCTGGGGGTGATCGTGGCCACGTCTTCATCAGCTATGCCACGGTGATCCTGGCGGAACATTCGCGGCGTCATTCCGCGCCGGGGCCGAGGTCCCCGCCACCAGCTCACCGGTCTAGTCCCGGCGCACGGCGCGCTGCTCCTGGTCGCTAGCGTGGCTACCGTGTCGATGAACCTGATTCACCGGCGGATCTGTCGGTCCGACAAGTGGACCGACCGGATGCGCTCGCAGGTGCTGCCGTGGGCGTGCGAGGGCGTCCGCCTTGACGGCGACGTGCTGGAGATCGGGCCCGGTTACGGCGTGACGACTCGCTGGCTGCTTGAACGCGGCGGCAGACTTAGCGCAGTCGAGGTCGACCCATGCCTAGCCGCAAACCTTCGCAGCGAGTTCGGACAACGGGTCGACATCCACACGGGCGACGGTGCCGAGCTACCGTTCCCCGACGCTGCGTTTGACGTCGTCGTCTGCTTCACGATGCTGCACCATGTGCCCTCGCCTGAGCAGCAGAACCAGCTTTTCCGCGAGGCGGCGCGGGTGCTCCGCCCGGGCGGGACATTTGCCGGGTCGGACAGTCGGCTGAGCCTGCGGCTCCGGGTGTTGCACGTGCGCGACACGATGGTCGTGGTCGACCCGGCGACGCTACCCGACCGGCTGCACGCCGCCGGCCTGACCGACGCGCACACCAGCCTTGGTGCCCGCTCATTCCGCTTCCGCGCCACCCGCCCGCGTCCCACCACCTGACCCGGCTCCGACGTGTAGCTGTCGAACCACTGGCCCCCAGCGCACAGCACTCAGCCGGACCGTTTGTGCTGGTGGGCGATACTGGGATTGAACCAGTGACCTCTACCGTGTCAAGGTAGCGCTCTCCCACTGAGCTAATCGCCCGAGGCGGAGGCGGGAATCGAACCCGCGTACAGGGCTTTGCAGGCCCTTGCCTAAGCCACTCGGCCACTCCGCC
>JBOHFT010000138.1:0-12091 GCA_050699815.1 Pseudonocardiaceae bacterium
TACAACAAACGCTGCCAAGCGGAGATCGATCCCAACGCCCCGTACTACCCGTACGCCTTCACCGGGATGGGCCTCAAGCACCGCATCACCACCCTGGGCGCCGCGATCGGTGTCCACCAGCTCGGCCGCGCCGCCGACATCGAGAACCGGCGCCGCGCGATCCTCACCCGATACCTCGTTGGCCTGGCCGACAACCCGGTGATCACACCCGCAGTCGTGCCCGAGGCGGACGGGCAGCACGGCCTGTATGTGCTCGGACTGCGATTCCAACCCGAGAATGCCTCGGTCTCCCGCGACGATTTCGTCGCGCTGTGCCAGGCCGAAGGCGCCGCCGAAGTCGACGCTCCCGGCTCCACGCGCGACATCAGCACCGAGCCCCTGTTCGCCCGCCGTGATCCGTTCGCGCCGTGGGTGCCCAGCACCCCGCCGACAACACATCTGCCCGGTGTGACCAGGTTCGCGGACACCTTCGTCAAGATCCCGCTGTGGGGCTACGAGAGCGACGAGCCGCTCGTGGCCGGCTACCTCAATGTCCTCGCCAAGGTCTCCGCAGCGGTCGCCCGATGACCGCCGCACCGACCGCCGAACCCGTCGGCGTGCGCGGGCGAACGCCGACGCGCCATCCCGTTCAGGTAGACCTTGACGGCGATTTCGCGCTCGGCGACCTCCTCGCTCTACCCGATACAGGCCCCGCGCACCGAATCACCGCGACGCAGGCGACTCTGGCCACGTTGTGGCGACTCAACCCAGCGGTCCCCGCCGAACCGGCCGCCAGTTCTCAGCCTGGCGCGACCACGGTGCCCCATACGCAGACCGACGCCGACGTCGCCCTCCTGCACCGGACCGAAACCGGTGGGCTGTTTCGGCCTCCCGTCCACGGGCAGGTCGCCGCGCTGACTCCCGAGCTAGGCGCGGCCTGGCTGGCGCTGGCCGCACACTGGATCGACCTCTCCCGATCCAGTGGCGACCTGCGTTTCCTCAACACAGCCTGCAAACTCACCGGTGCCGTCTGGATTCATCACAATGGCGCCGCTGGTGTCTGGGGCGGGCCGGGCCTGACCGCCCACCTGGCCGCCGTCGGTCGCCTTCTGGGCGAGGCCACCGACCTGCTTAGGTCGCGCCTGGCAAACCGCATCCTCCTCGCCGAGCCAGCCAAGCCCGGCGACGAGGAACTCCGCCCGGCCCGGCTCACCGGTACCGTGCGGGCACGGACCGTCGTCCTGGCCGCCGCCGGGTCTCGCAGTGCCGGACGCCTGGTGACCGCAACGACCGCCGCCGGGCTGCCTATCGAGACGGTGTGCTGGTACACAGCGGCCCCGCACGGCGGGCCGGCGGTGTCGTCGAACTACTCCAGTATGTGGTACCCGCCCACGCCGCCTGCCCCCTCACCAACACCCGGCGTACCGAATGGCGTCCCGGTCACCTCGGCCGAGTCCTGGGACGACGTGGCAGCCGCGATCCGAGCCGCAGACGCTGACATTGTTCTGCTCGTCGGCATGCCGGTGATTCCGGCCCGCGTGCTGGGCGCCGCCAAGCTCGGCGTGCTCAACGCCCACAACGGCGCGCTGCCCAGCCACCGTGGCATGGACGCGGTCGGCTGGGCACTCCTGCACAACCAGCCGATCGTGTGCAGCCTGCACCTGGCCCGTCCCGCAGTCGACGCGGGGGAAGTCCTCGCGGCTCACCCCGTTCCGGTCGCTCCCACGCGCACGCTGGCGGCCAGGGTGAAAGCAACCCAACTCCGGCTTCTGCTAGCCGGGGCCGCACACGTCGCGGCCACCGGCGCCCTCCCTGACTCGACTCCCCAGCCCGCCGCAGGCACCCAGTTCTACCGCCTGCATCCCCACCTCAAGCGGCTCCTGGACGCCTCGCCCTACGCCCACGACAACCAACCCCAGCGGGTGATCCAGCTGTGACCAACCCACCGCACCCCAGCTTCACCACACTCAGTAACATCGATTGGGACGACTCCACCTCGATCCGGCACGGCTGCACCCCGCTGTTCGAAGCCCTCACCAGCCAGCCGGAGCTGCTAGCCGGTCTCGTCGCGCGCGTCCGCGACGATCCGCACCTGGCCGAGATGTGCGAGGGGTACGACTTCATGCACAAACTCGTCCTCCACGACGCCGCCGACCTCAACGTCCGGCTACGCCTGCACGTGTACCAGGACGGATTCTTCGACCGGCCCCACAATCACCGGTGGAGCTTCGCCAGCCATATCCTGCGCGGCGGCTACGTCCACCGCATCTTCGGCAGCGACGACCAATTCGGCGAAGACACCGACCCGAATACCCTGTGCCCCATCCACGAACGCCTCGAACAACCCGGCTCGACCTACGTCCTGCACCACACCAGCGTGCACACCGTCCAAGCCGAGGCCGACACCATCTCCCTGCTCGTCCGCGGACCGTCCGCCAAACAGCGGTTCCTGATCCTCGACGCAGCCGCCGGGGGTTTCTTCTGGGTCCACGGTGCAGCCCAGGAATCACCCGAACAGCGCGCCAACAAACGCTTGACCCCCGACCGACTCGACCAGACCATCACCCGCATCCAACGCCTCATCGCGGACCTCGAACCGGCGAGCCGATCCGCATCCCTCGACGGAAGGTAGAGACGACCGTGGACGACGACGCAATGCAGGGAATGCTGTTCGGCGCCATCGGGACCGATGCCGACACCACCGAGAGCGGCCCCGTCGACGAATTGCGGGTCTGCGCGCTCAACGTCAACAGCCCCAACCCAAGCCGCGCGCAACGCATCGTCAACTGGCTGATGGCCACCAAGAGCAACACGCTGGTGCTCACCGAGATGCAGCCATCTGAGGGGGGCTGTCACATCCTGGCCTGCCTGCAAGCGGAGGGCTTCACCACCACCTGCACGCCCGGCTGGAAAGACACCCGCTACTTCGCCGCCATAGCCACCCGCGGCATCGAAACCGCCCCGCTCCAGTCGACGGGATTCGACCCCCGCATCGCCGCTATCGACCTGGTCACCGACCACACCACCGTGCGACTTGTCGGCGTCTACGGCCCCACCAACGGCATGACAGCCGAAAGCAGCCACCGCCGCCGCGAGTTCCAGCGTCGCCTCCTGGACTACCTCGCCCAGGTCAACAGTCCAGCCCTGTGCGTGGCGGGTGATCTCAACGTGGTCGAACCCGACCACCGACCGCACCTGCCCGCCTTCGAGGACCACGACTACGCCTTCTACACGGGCTTGCTCGCGCTCGGCCTGCGCGACGCCTACCGCGAGCTCAACCCGTCAGGCGGCGACCACAGTTGGATCAATCCCCGCTTCGGCAGCCAGCGCCTGGACCACAGCCTCGTTGGCGTCGGAGCTGGGGAGATCCAAGCGTGCGCCTACGACCACACCACCCGCAGCGACGACCTCAGCGATCACGCCGCCCTGCTGACCACCATCGGGCTCCCAGCCGACCATGACGCGACGAATGGCCATCACCGGTGACGAAGCGACAGGCGTTCGCGGTGAAACGTCAGCCCACCAACGCCGGAGTGCCCAGACGGGCCAGGAGCTTGTCGCGGAAGCGCGTCATGTGCGGATCGAACCGGTCATGAGCCCACTCTGAGGGGTCATCCAGGGCGAACCAGCGGACCTGGTTGGCCTCTCGCGGATCGGCCTCGATCCGCATGCCTAGATCACCGGCGAGCACGAACCACAGCGACACGTCCGTGTGGCTGTGGTCGCCGCGGGTCTTCGTCACGGTCAGGAACAGCGGCTCGTCGCCGAACCGCGGGTGGAACTCGCCAGTGACCTGCAGTTCTTCGGCTTCCTCTCGCAGCACCGTAGTGCGCGGGTCCTCGCCGTCGTCGACATGGCCGCCGGGGAACAGCCACAAGCCCGCTTTCACATGGTCGACGAGCAGGACCGAACGCCGGGCGTCATCGAACAGGGCGAAATAGACGCACAGGTGCTTGTCGGGCGTAGCCGGTCGGGCGATCCGAAACAACCCCGCACCTGAGCGGACCCACTGCAGCGTGGTGGCCTTGTCCTGCGCCTCGTGCTCGTCAAAGGGGGCGACACCTGCCACCAGGTCAAGCACCACCGCGCGCGGATCCTGGGCTGCCACCGTCATCTTCGAAGTCCTCCACGACGATCACGCTGAGTCCAAGCCGTTGCCCTCGGCAACGACGTCTGCCGACGCCCCCGGAGGGCACGTGGCGGACCCTAGCAGCGTTCCGAGCGGATCTTGTGGAGCCCACGCCTCCCCCTTCGGAGGCCGAACACTTGCTCGACTGGTTCCATCACCATGCGGATCACCGTCATGACCAACATGGCCAAGTCCGTACAACCCCCGCCACCGGATCCAGACCTGGAGCTGTCCACCGAGACGGCCACCAAACTGGTCAGCGAGGTCCGCGACAACCTGCGACCGCTGAAGTGGTTTCTCTGGCACGGCAACGTCTTCCGCGCCCTCCAGACCGTCGACGACCTCACCGCCAACCTGGAAACGCTGCACCCCGAGTCCACGGTCAACCAGGTGATCAGCAGATCTATTGACCGAACTACGGCGCGACACGCCGACATGGTGATGCTGCTTGCCCGCCGGTGATCGATAAAACTCACCCACTTTGGTTACGAAAGGTGGGTGCAGGTTGTTCGCGGATGTTGAGCGGGACATCGGCTCGATCCGACTGCCGCGGTGGGGCCGGGTTGTACCGGCCGAGGGCGTGGTGCCGTGGCTGGTGGTCGGCGATGATGGCGTGCCGGTCGAGCCGATCCGCCGGTATCTGACCGATTTCGTTGCCCGGGATAACAGCGCCGGGTCGGTCCGCAGCTACGCCTATGGCCTGATGCGCTGGTGGCGGTGGTTGATCGTCGTGGATGTGCAGTGGGACAAGGCGACCCCGGCCGAGGCCCGCGACCTGGTCTTGTGGCTCAAGCAGGCCCGCAAGCAACGCCGGCGGCGGCCGCGCTCGAGGTCGATCACGACCGCCGGCACGATCAATCCAGTCACTCGCAAGCGGCACCTTGGCGACCAGTACGAGCCCACCACCGTGCGGCACTCCAACGCTGTGGTGCGCGCCTTCTACGAGTTCTGGATCGAGGATGTCGGTGCTGGTCCGTTGATCAATCCGGTTCAGCTCGACCGGTGTGGCCACCGGCCCAACGCGCACCACAACCCGCTTGAGCCGTTTCGTCCCGAAGGACGGATCCGCTACAACCCGAAGATCCCTAAGCGTCAGGTGCGCGAGATGCCGGATGACCAGTGGCGAGACGTGTTCGCGGGGCTACGGTCCAACCGGGACCGGGCGATCCTGGCCACCACGGTCAGCAACGGCGCCCGCGCGGCCGAGGTCCTCGGGGTCCGGGGGGTGGACCTGGACTGGGGTGACCAGCTCGTGCGGGTCATCCGCAAAGGCACCGGGGCCGAGCAGTGGCTGCCGGCCAGCGCGGAGGCGTTCGTCTGGATCCGGCTCTACCTGGCAGACCTTGGTGACCCGCTCGATCCCCATGAGCCGCTGTGGTGGACGCTGCGCCGCCGTGACCGCGGTGGTGGTCTACGGCGGCAGCCGCTGAACTATGACGCCCTGCGGGCGGTGTTCCGCCGGGTCAACGAACTGTTAGGCACCAACTGGACGATGCACGACCTCAGGCACACCGCGTCGCTGCGGATGGCCCGCGATGAGAACCTGTCGCTCAAGGACGTGCAGGTGATCCTTGGCCACGCCCACCTTTCCACCACCGCCGCGGTGTACATGGTGGAAGACGAGGCCCGGGTGATCCGCCGGGTCCGGCAGCATTTGGACGAGCGGGAAGCCCGCACCCGGCAACCACCCGCACCGGTCGCCACCGGCTACGACGCCACCGACCTGGAAATCCTGCTCGGAGCCAGCCCGTCGTGACGACCACACGCCCAACCGTAAATACGCCCGCGCGGACCCGGGTCCGCGCTACCGCCCACAACTTCAGGCGCCATGACGACCTGGTAGACACCGTCGTCCCTGGCGGGATCAGAGATCATCTGCCGATCAGCGCGATCCTGAGCCTGCTCCCCACACTGCCGACCTGGCCTGTCCACACCCAGTGCGGAAAACGAGCCCGAGTCGCTGATGGTGCCCGCGCCATCCTGGACTGGCTATCCACCCATCCCGGCGAGGGTTGGCAGGACCGATGGGTGGTTTCCGGCGCGGACCAAAACACCGACTGGCTCAACACGCTCATCGTCGCCGATGAGCGGCGCAGCCCCAAGACACAGCACGAGAGCCTGGCCAGTGGCCTGACAGCCTTGTTGCTCTGCCGGATCGTCCGACCCAGCTACCAGTTTCTGGCTTCCTACCGCGCCAATGTGCTCTATACGTACACCCGGCAGGTGTTCCGCCCGGATCTGTTCGCGATGATCGAACAACACGCCCGCCGGTCTCACGTCAGCCCGATCCATCTCAACTTCGCGCTTGTCCCGATCAGCAAGATCGTGCTGCACACCGGCCGTGACGTCGATCAGCTGACAGCCGAGGACCTGCTGGCCTACCGAGCGTGGTATCACCGCCGTCGCACCAAGGTCGATCCTGGTCTAGCACTGGCCTGGAGCCTGCTGCGCGAGGTCACCGACCTCGGTGAACACCGCAGGCTAGCTGATGCGGTCCGCCACGGGCAGCGACCCACTGCCGACCTGGTGGACGCCTACAACATCGAGTGCAAACCTGTCCGAGATGTGCTGGTTCGCTACCTGAACGAACGCCGACCAGTCCTCGACTACACCAGCTTCACCTGCCTAGTCGGCACGTTGGTCGGCACGTTCTGGGCCGACCTCGAACGCCATCACCCCGGCATCGACACCCTCCGCCTGCCTGAACACGTCGCCGAAGACTGGAAGCACAGGCTCAAGACGGTGACCGGCAGAAACGGCAGCAACCGCCCGCGCAAGGATTACCTGGCCATCCTGATCTGCATCCGCGGCTTCTACCGCGACATCCAGGAGTGGGCTGTTCAGGACCCCTCTTGGGCCGAGTGGTCTGTGCCCAGCCCCATCCGCAAAAGCGAGACCATCGGGCATGTGAAGGCCAGAAGGAAAGTCACGGCCGAGATGCACCAACGCGTCCGCGAGCGACTACCGCACCTTCCGACCCTGGTGGATACCGCCGAACGGCACAAGGCCGATCAAGCCGCGTTCCTCGCGATGGTCAAACAGCCCCCCATCGGCGCGACGGTCAAGCACGGCGGGCGTGAGTACCGTCGAATCCAGCCTCAGGCATACGACAAGCCCTACTACCGCGACAGCCTTCCACCCGACAAAGTCGAGGACCTCACCACCGGCGAGATCATCGACGTCGGCCAACGCGAACACGAAGCGTTCTGGGCCTGGGCGGTTATCGAGGTCCTGCGGCACACCGGGATCTTCTCCGGGGGTCCCTGGGCCGTGGTGTGATGTCGCCCGAACCGGGTGATTGGCCCGGTGGTGCGGCGGTTCTCCTTGGGTGTGGTGCTCGTGGCTGGTAGTCGTTTACGACTGTCAACCTGGAGAGCGAGGAAGAACGAGTGCGGGCATTCCCGGTGAGGTTGCCGTCCGGACAGCGGTATTGGACTGTGCTGGATGAGGATTTGCAGGTCGTGGCCGTCGCCGATGGTTTCCTGCGGCATCAGCGGTTCGGCTGTGACGGTGCGGAGTCCACGACGAAGGCGTATGCGCACGCGATCGCGTTGTTCCTGCGCTGGTGCGCGCACTCGGGCCGGTCGTGGGAGGCCGGTGTCGAACAACTGGGCCTGTTCATGACGTGGCTGGCCCACGCTGGGCCGCTGGCCTCGGGCGCTGATGGGGGTGGTGCTGGTTCGGCGGTGGTGTTGGCCGGACCGGGCAGCCGGCCGTCTCGGTCACCGTCGCGGATCAACGGTGTGTTGAGCGCGGTGCGGGGCATGGTGGCGCACGCGGTCGCCGCCGGGGCGGCCCCGGCGCGTTTGGTGGCGTTGCTCTATGAGGTGGCCGATGACCGTGACCTGCCCGAGCAGGCGCGCGGTGAGGACGGGTCGATGTCGTGGCGGCTGCGGGCCCGGCATCGGCTGCACGAGCCCGAGGTGCCGGTGGATCGGGCGAGTGATGGCGACATCGTCGCGTTGCTGCGAGCGTGCCGCTCGGCACGGGACCGGCTGATCGTGTTGCTGATGGCCCGGGCCGGACTGCGCCGTGGGGAGCTGTGCGGGCTGCGCCGCGGGGATGTGCACCTGCTCGTCGACTCGCGCCCGCTGGGGTGCGAGGTCGCCCGGGCGCATCTGCACGTGGTGCGCCGGGAGGACAACCCGAACCGGGCGTGGGCCAAGTCCCGTCGGCAGCGGGCGATGCCGCTGGACTTCCTTGTCGTGCAGGCGTTTGACACCTACGAGTTCGAACGGATGAGGGTTGCGCAGGCTGCTAGCAGCGATTTCATGTTCGTGAACCTGTTCCGGGCGCCGATCGGCGCGCCGATGCGCCCGGATGGGGTCGGGGAGCTGCTCGCGGCGGCATCGCGGCGGGCCGGGTTGGACACTCCGGTCCGTCCGCATCAACTTCGCCATGCCTGCGCCAGCAACATCGCCGACGCCGGATGCGGTATCGATGTGGTCGCTGAGCTGCTCGGACACGCCTCGGTCACCTCATCACAGGTCTATATGCATCCGGAGGCGGGCCGGTTGCGGGCCGCGGTCGAGAGGGTGCCCAGCCCCCGCGAGCAGGCCGGAGTCACCCAGTGACCGCCGCCGCGATGGTGCGGGCGGGATCAGCCGCCGAGGGCGTGTGCGAGTTCCCGCGGGTGCTGCGGGAGACGGTGCTCGTGGGCCCGGCCGCCCGCTTGGCCGCGATGCTGGATCCAGCATTCCTGGTCGAAGCCGGATGGGACCCCACGATTCGGGTGCTGTCCTTGCCCGCCCGGCATCCGCTGCTGGGCCGGACGCTGTGCCGGGTGGATGGCTGCACGGCCACCGCCCACGGTACCAAGATCGGCGGGCTGTGCTGGCGGTGCTTTGCCCGCCTCACGCGGGCGGGGATGACCACCGAGCAGGTCATCTCCGCACCCGAGTTGCCGCCGCTGCCGGGCCGCCCGGCCGGATGCGCGGTTCCTGGGTGCCTGCGCATGTCCACGGGTGGACGGCCGAGGCAGCGGACCGGGTTGTGCCAGGCGCATTCCCGCCGGTTCCGCCGGAGGAGTGGGATGTCGATGGCGCGGTTCCTGGCCGACCCCGCGGTAAGTCCGTTGCCCGCGCTGGGGCCTTGCATCGTGGCGTCCTGCGCCAGACGCGCCGAGAGCGAACACGGCTACTGCCCCACCCACTACGTCCGGTGGCGAAACACCGTCACCGCCGACCCCGGGATCGACCAACGACACTGGCGGCTGACCCAGCCCGCGGTCTCCGAGGGTGGACAGGTCAGCCTGCGCGGGCTACCCCCGCTGGTAGTGGTTGAGGTGCTGTTCGGCGCCCAGCGGCGTGTCCGCGGCGGAGCCAAGCTCACCGAGGTGAATCTCCGCGCGGTCTGTGACACCCTGCGCCGCGAACAGGTCACCTCGATCGGGGCGTGCGAGGACGACCGGGTTGCTGGCAAGCCGGCCAGGTCGCTGCTACGGGCGCTGGTCCGCGATGTCCGCCGGGCTCTGGCCGATCCCGACAGCGAGCAGGCTAAGGACATCTGGGACCTGGCGGTGTTTGGCCATCCCGGAGCGCTGTCGTTTACCGGCATCGCCCAGCCGTGGCTGCGCCACGCCGCCAAGCGGTGGGCGGCCGAGCAGCTGCCCCGTCACCGCGGCGCCGGCGCGTCCAACGTCCGGCAAAAGATCAACGCGGTGGCGCGGTTGTCCGAAAGCCTGCGGTCCCGACCAGACCAGGGAGACCTGCCAGCCGCCCTGAGCCGGCCCGACATGGAGAATTTCCTCAGCCGACTCGCCTATCTGGAGTCAGCCGGAAAAATCAGCCGCTACCACCGCAACGTCATCTGTCGTGGCGCCCGCACCGCTCTCACCGGGATCCGCGCGCTCGGCCTGACCCGTCCCGGGCAGACGGCCGCCGGGCTGCCCGACGTGTTCGCCATCGGGGTCGGCGACATCCCCGCCGAGCCCGTGCGCGGCGAACCGGGTCGTGACCTGCCACCGGAGATCATGGCCGTGCTCTGCGCGAACCTGGACAGCCTCGAGCCCGCTGAGGTCAGGGTCGCCACCCAGATCGCCATCGACACCGGGCGCCGGCCCGAAGACATCCTCGACCTGCCACTGGACTGCCTGCAATGCGACAAGGACGGCGACGCCGTGCTCGTCTACGACAACGCCAAAGCCCATCGTCTGGGCCGGCGCCTGCCGATCAGCAAGGCCACCGCCACCGTGATCACCGGCCAGCGGCAGCGGGTCCGGGCACAGTTCCCCGACACCCCGCCCGGCCAGCTGAAGCTGCTGCCCGCCCCGCGACGCAATCCCGACGGGCGCCGGCCCATCACGATCTCCATGCTGGAAGACCGCCACCGCAGTTGGGTCAGCGGGCTCGGCGCACTGCGCACCCGCGACGGCGTCGAGTTCGACACGACCAGGACCGTTCCTTACGCCTACCGCCATACCTACGCCCAACGCCACGCCGATGCCAGCGTGCCCATCGACGTCCTGGCCGAGCTACTTGATCATCGAAATCTGAACGTCACTCGCCAGTACTACCGGGTTGGGGAGGATCGCCGCCGCGACGCCGTCGACAAGGTCACGGCGCTGAGCTTCGATCGGCACGGCAACCGGATCTGGCGCGACGCCCACGCGCTGCTGGAGTCCGAGCACGCCCGCTACGCCCTCGGAGAGGTCGCCGTCCCCTACGGCAGGTGCACCGAACCCTCCAACGTGCGAGCAGGTGGTGGCGCCTGCCCGGTCCGGTTCCGCTGCGCCGGCTGCGACCACTTCCGCACCGACGTTTCGTTCCTGCCCGACCTCACCGGCTACCTCGATGACCTGCTCCGCACCCGGGAACGCCTCGCCGCCACCCATGAGGGCGTCGACGAGTGGGCCCGCGCCGATGCCACCCCGACCGAGGAGGAGATCACCCGGATCCGGCGCCTGATCAACCAGATCAAAGGCGACATCACCGAGCTCGACGAGGTCGAACGAGCCCGCCTTGACGAGGCGGTCGCGGTGATCCGCCGGCACCGGGCCGTGTCCCTGGGCATGCCGACCATCCGCACAGGCCTGCCCACGTCCGCGCGAGAGGCCCTGGCATGACCACCGAGCCATCGACAGCGAGCCGGCGGAGCGCGGCGATGCGCGAAGGCCGGCAGGCCGATTCCACCCGCCGCCGCCAACGCGTCCTCACCGCTCTCGACCGTGCACTCGCCGACGGCACCGAGATCAGCGTCTGCGGGATCGCCCGCGCCGCCGGAGTCGACCGCAGCTTCCTCTACCGCCACCGCGACCTGCTCGAGAAACTCCACGCCCTCGAAGCCACCCCACCCGCGACCGGGCAGGCGAGCGGTCCAGTCGTGACCCGAGCCTCGCTGCAGGCCGATCTACTCGCCGCCCACGAACGCGCCGCCCGACTCAACACCCGAGTCAAGCACCTGGAGAAACGCCTGTCCGAAGCACTCGGCGAGCAAGCCTGGCGCGAGTCCGGACTCGGCACCCCCACCGACATCGACGCCCTCCACCAGCAGATCACCCACCTCGAACAGCAGGCCATCGACCTACGCCTACAACTCGAGGAACGCGCGGAGGACCTCGCCGCCGCACGCGCCACCAACCGCGAACTCATGACCCAGCTCAACGCATCCCGATACACCCGATGACACACCGACACAGTTGCTTGCACCACACCTGTTGCGCTCGATAACATTCCCCAATCAGCCATTGAGCTGCGCAAACGCGAGGAATGAACCTCCACTACAGGGCCGAGCCCCGGAGAAGGGATCCGGATCGAGGAGCTGATGGAGATCACCCACCTCGGGCTGGTGTCCTACAAACTGCCCGACACCGGCGAGGTCGTGCCCATGCTGCAGATCGTGCCCTCGAAGGCCAACGAAGAACGCCTCCTGCTGGTCGGTCCGGAACTGGCCAGTGTCCTGGCCACCATCATCACCCGTCTCCGCACCGACACCGGTGGCAACGTCCCCCTCACGACCCGCTATGACCCCTATGAACGTGTGATC
>JBOHFT010000139.1:0-12053 GCA_050699815.1 Pseudonocardiaceae bacterium
CCGCAGGGCAGCACGCCACGCCGTGCACCGGCGGGCTGCTCGACAAGCTCCGGAGCGCGCTGACCTCGAAGCCCGGCGCGGGCCGGCCCGGTGGACTGGCCGACCTGCTGGGGGACCTACCCACCGCCGGCCGCAGGGCCGCGCCCCCTGGCGCGGCCGCGGCGGCCGCCGCACCCGGCGGCGAGATCCGTCACCTCAGCCACACCGAGCCGGCCGGAACTCGGAGCTACGATCTCTACATCCCCACCGGCTACACCGGTGTGCCGGTGCCTCTGGTAGTCATGCTGCACGGCGGCAAGCAGGACGCTACCGACTTCGCCGCCGGCACCCGGATGAACGACCTCGCCGAGCAGCACACGTTCCTCGTCGCCTACCCGCAACAGTCCAGCGCGGCCAACAGTGGCGGCTACTGGAACTGGTTCTCCCCCGCCGACCAGCAGGCCGGCGCCGGTGAGCCGACGATCATCGCCGGCATCACCCGCCAGGTCATGGCCGACCACGCGGTCGATCCCGCCCGGGTGTACGTCGCCGGGCTCTCCGCCGGCGGCGCGATGGCGGCGGTGATGGCCGCGACCCACCCGGAGCTTTACGCCGGGGCCGGGGTGCATTCCGGGATCGCCTACGGCGCGGCACACGACGTCGCGTCGGCGTTCGCCGCCATGCGGACGGGCGGTTCACCCGCGCCGGGCGGGCGAGTGCCGTTGATCGTGTTCCACGGCGACCGCGACGGGATCGTAGCGCCGGTGAACGCCGAGAACCTCGTCGCCGCTCGGCTGGCCACCGCCGGCACCTCGGTGTCGGACACCACGCATCTCGACGAGCGGACCAGCCACTCCTGCACCCGGACCGTGCACACCGACGTCGACGGCGCGGTCCTTGCCGAGTCCTGGACGGTGCACGGCGGCGGGCACGCGTGGTACGGGGGCAGCCCGGTCGGGTCCTACACCGACCCGATGGGCCCCGACGCGTCCGCCGAAATGGTCCGGTTCTTCCTCGCCCAAAGCCGCCGGTCCTAAGCGGCGGTGCGGGGCGGAGAGCCAAACGGCCTCCGCCCCGCACCGGGCTACGCGAACTCGACGAGGCGATCCCAGCGCCGAGATGCCGCGACGGATGACTTTCTGGTCGGGACGGCGATGAAGCTGCGATGGTCGCCGATGGCGCCCAGATCGGCATGTGGGAGAGCCTTGGAGTCCGTCGCGCGGGCGCCGTCAGGAGCGGGTGTCCTCACTCCTGTCCTCGCCCCGGGCACCGGCCCGGGTGCGGGCCGGATCGACTTCCCGTTCGGGGTGACGCCGGAGGTACTCCTCCTCGAGTAGCGCGGTGCGGCTGCTGTGTTCACGCAGCGCATCCGGTGCGCCGTGCAGGAAAGTGCCGTGGCGGGTCGTGTGGAGATGCTCCAGCTCACGGAGCAAGTCTGTCTCTGCAAGATTCTCGGGGGGCACACCTGGCATGTCGTCCTCCTGTGACCGGATAGTGCGAGACATACCGGGCAGTCCGTAGCTGTGCAAGCTCGGATGCGCCGACGGGGGACTGTTGCGCTGGTGGATGACAGCGTCAGGCAGTCGAGAAGACCGCGCACACCTTCACCGGCGACCCGGCCACCCCCCGGTCCACAAGCGACTGCTAAGAGACGGCCGGCGCCGCCGCCCCGACCGCTGTCTATCGCAGGCCGCACCCGATCGTGCAGACCTCAAACGCGCTGCGCTCGCGAGGTTCCCGATCACAGGCCGACTGAGGCTCTGGCGGTTGGGTTCAGGCCGCGGGAGCCTGGTTGGTTGACGGTAGCGGGGCCAACTTGAGCTCAGCGGGTGGGATGTCCTGATCTCGCTGTGCGGTCGGCAGGTGGAGTCGTCATTGCCACCTTCTACCTCGGGTCATTGCCGGCAGCGGCACCCGGAGTCCGTCCGGGGCCGGTCGGCGCATCGCGTCCGCAATGAGCGGGTCGGGTGTCCGCAGTCCGAGTTCGGCCTCCACGAACCGGGCGGCCAGCTCAGACCAGTCGTGCGCGCGGCGGAGCATCGCGTGGCCATCGCCGAGCACGTCGAAACGGCACACCCGGGAAGTGACCTGCTTGGCGCGCACCGCAAACCGGTAGGACAACCGCGGATCGGTCATGTGCTCCCGGTCGCCGTGCGCGATGAGCACCGACCGCCCGGCCAGCTGCCGCACCGGCTCATCGTCCAGGGTCCACGGCGCCAACGCACACACCGCGGTCACCGCCGCGTGGTCAGCCACCCGCAGCGCCGCCCGCCCACCCATCGAATGCCCCAACAGCGCTATCGACGCGTCCCGGTGCTGGTCGCGGAGCTGCGTCAATGCCCACCTCGCGTCCTGCACCGGGTGCAGCTCAGGCTCGTCCCACCCCCGGTAGCGATACCGCAGGATGCGTACCGACATCCCGCGCCCACCGTCACGCCGGTGCAGGAACCGAGCGAAGGGGACCATCCGGAGATAGCTCAACTGCGTCCGCCGCCGGACCGTGGTCGGGCTCCGGGCCTGTCCCCCGTGCAACACCAGGACAATTGAACGGACCCTCGCGGGGTCCGTCGGCCAGCGGTCCTCGATCCAGGGGGCGGGTTCGTTCAAGGATTTCGCGCCTCCGGCTCGTGTTGCGAAGCCCAGTCGGATCGTCACTCGGAAGATAACAGCACCACCGCGGAGGCACCGGACGACCGACACCGCCAACCGCTTGATCGCATCGTGCAGCCCGTATCCGAACGTAGAAGGCGGCCGTCCGCAGTGGTAATTCGCGACAGCTCGATCCTGCCTAATGCTATGCGAACTGAAGTATCCGCAATCCCCTCTGCTAGTGCCCTATGGCCGATCTTCTCGGCTTCACTGAAATCGCGAGAGATCCGTAGGCTATCGAGGTGCTCGGCAATTGAGAGCGCGCTCGTCGGAGGTGGTTCCACGTACTCACACCCTTCTGAAATTGATCCTTGCAAGGCCGCGGCCCCTTCGTCCCGAAGCAATCCAGCCGCTGCGGTGACCGCGGGCTGCTGGGGTATCGCCCGTGCTGACGCATCCTTGGGGGTCCGGGAGAGTCCGTTCACGTACGCGGTGTCACTGAGTTCGTCATTCACCGCCCCAGCGGACTTGTCCTGGACTTCTTCTTTTCCGGGCTGGGAGGGTGGGCGCTGTTCCAGCAGTGCCCGCTGCGGGCGTGTGGGGTCGAGTTGCCCGGCCACCGCGGCTCGGGTCTGTGCCGATGGTCAGGGGTACAGATGTACCCTCGCTGGTGGCCTGCGGTGGGAGAGGAACCCGAGAGAATGAGCGATGAATTGACGCCCGGTGCCCGGCTGCGGATGTTCCGGGATGCGGTGGGGAAGTCCCGTCCTCAGCTGGCGGGGTTGATGGGCTGCTCGGCGGAGTCGGTGAAGGCGATCGAGGTCGGCCGCCGCGAGCTCACGCTGACCATGGCGGTGCGGGCCGCCCGGGCGCTGGGGATCCGGGACCTGGCGGCGTTGTACGGGCCTGACGTTTCTTACACTGTGGTCGAGCGCCCGGCCCATGCGGCGGTGCCCGAGGTGAGCCGGGCCCTGCTGATGCGCCGGATCGATGACGGCGAGCCGCAGACCACCGCGTATGTCCGGGCGGCGCTGGATTCGGCGTGGCAGGTCTGGCATACCTCCAGCAAGCAGCGCACCGAGATCGGCAAGGTGCTGCCGCGCTTGATCCTGGACGCCCGCCGGGCCGTGACGCTGCACGACGGGCCGGACCGGCGCGAGGCGCACCGGCTGCTCGCCGAGGCTTATCACCTGGCTCAGGGGTGGCTGGCGTGGCACGGCGACCGCGAGCTGGTCTGGATGTCGGTAGATCGCGCCTACTCCGCTGCCCAGGCGGCCGACGATCCCCTGGTCATGGCCCGGGCCTCGTGGTACTACGCGCACGTGATCCGGGCGATCGGCCACCACGACGACGCCATCCTGGAGGTGGACTCCGCCATCCCGCTGGTCCGCGACCGGGCGGAGCAGGACCGCGAAGCGGCCGCGATGTACGTCGACTTGGAGATGTGCGCCGCCCTGACGCTGGCCCGCGCGGGAGACGAGTCCGCCTGGGCGCGGTGGGACAAGGGTCACGCCGCCGCCCAGCGGCTGCTGCCCGAGGGGTATGTGTATCCGCAGACCAGGATCGGGCGGGCCTTGGTCGAGGTGTATGCCGTGATGGTCGCGGTCTCGCTGGGCCACGGGGACGAGGCCCGCCGCCGTGCTGCGAACATCGATCCTGCCTCGATTCCGTCCACCGAGCGGCGCGCCCGGCACCTGTACGAGCTGGCCCGCAGCTGCCGGCTCGTGGGGGAGGAGCTCGGCGCGGTGTATCTGCTCGGGCAGGCGGTGGACGTCTCCGCGGAGACGGTGATCTACTCGCCAGGGGCCCGTGCCCTGACCCACGACCTGCTGCGGAAGGCGCCCGCAGCCCATCGTGAGGATGTTCAGCGGCTGGCCTCGCGCATCGGCCTGCACGAGTAAGCGGGCAGGACCGCCCGTCACCGGGTACGCACAGTACCCACCTGGCCACGGCCGGTCTCCTAGCGTCATCCCGCATGGACATCGTGCTACGGCGCCCGCCCGGCGTGCGGTTTCGTCGGCAGAACTCATGGCCAAACGGCGACGCACAACCTTCGGACCGTATTCCTTCTCCGGGCAGCGACCCCGGCCCGAGGGGTACCTCGTGAGCGCCCCCGTGCCCGATCCGCCGCTGCTCAGCGCCGACGCTGCCGCCAGGGCACTGCAGGAGTACTTCCTGGCCAACGCCGATCGGGGGGACGATGCCGCCAACGACGAGCTCGTCGCCGAGATGCTGCGCCGGATCCGCGCCCGGCAGGCCGCACCCGAGGGTGGGTGCTGATGCCGGCACCAGTCACCACCCAGCACGGGACCGGCCCGGCGGCCCCCACCACACCGGCACCCAGGAGGGATGCGGCGCTGCAGCTGTCACCCCGGGCCGTGGCCTGGCTGGCTGATCACCCCGACGCCCACCGGTTCGTCCGCTCGGTGCGGGACAAGCTCACCGAGCTTCACCGGGCCGGTCAGTGCCCCGAGGCTATCAACGCGCTGCCCACAGCCGCGCGACGGCAGTAGCCGCGGCAGCTATCACGGCTACCAGTGCCTGGACCAGCGCGCTGACTGAGTCTCGGTTAGTGGTATAGGAGAGATAGACCACCACGCCGACTGCCGCCGCAACGATCAGCGCCAGCCCGATCACCGGCCAGATTCGTTGTCCTCTGGTCTGCACGGCTAACAGTCTGCCATCGTGCGGTGACGGTCAGTGGTGTGATGCGGATCACTTAGTGGTCGCCGCCGACCTTCCGGAAGCGGGGGGTGCGGGCGTCAGCGGGGGAGCCACGCGGCGCCGTCTTCCAGGTGCATGATCAGTTCGGGTAGCTGGGTCTCGTCGAACACGACGTGCAGGGTGCCCTTCGAGGTGTTTTCCACCCGCAGGGACGCGGTCGGGCCGTGCAGCGCCACGGTCACCGTGGTCGCGCCGTTGCGCGGGTGCTGCGCGTGGACGATCCCTGGTGCGTCGCCGGTGAGGGCGTCGAGCAGGCAGCGGGCAGCGGCGTGGTCGAGCGGGACCTCGAACCACGTCGTGGTGTCCGGCCGGAGGACCAGCTGGTCCCCGATGAGCTCGACCTGGGTGGTGCACGGCCCGGTCCCCGAGGCATGCGCCGACAGCACCCGGTAGAACCGGAAGTCTCTTCCGCCATGAGATGACATGAGGGGCCTCACCTCCCGCGGGAGGGCAGCTCGGCGATCGCCGCGTCGAGGGCGGCACGAAAGCTGATGGCCTGCTCCCGGGTGAACCGCACCGACTGCGGGGTGGGTGCCACCATGAAGACGGTGTCCAGCCAGGGCACCGCCCACACCCCGACGGACAGTGCCTGGTGGTACGCGTCCTTGCAGTCGATCCGGCGGGCCTGCCGGGGCGGGCGCCCCGGCTGGCTGGGCTCCGGTTGTGTGGGTACCCCCGAGTTCTCCGCTATCGCCTGGCGGACGAGCAGCCGCAGTAACGGCGAGCGGGACTGCGTCGAGGTAGCGGTCGTGCCTGGCCGCGTGGGGGTGCGGGACTCGAAGGACCGGTCCGGTCCCGCACTGCTGGTCCCCCCGTCCGCCTGGCGGGCGTTTGTGGGGGACCTGCAGCGCGGCGAGCTCGGCGTCGGCTGACCACCGGCGTCACAGCTGGCGGCTGGCCTTGGTCCGGCGGCGGATCGCCTCCAGGCTGACGACGACGGCCACGGCCAGCACGACGTGCATCAGCGCGAGGGCGACCCGGGTTGCGCCGTCGGCGTCAGCCATGAGCGGCCCCGCCACGCTGAGCAGCCCGAGTCCCCCGCCGATGACCTGCGCCAGCCGGATCACCCAGAGCCACCAATGGGCCAGCAGCGCGGCCAGGCCGGTCCCCACCACCAGCGGGAGCACCGAGGCGTTGAGCACTGTCCAGGCGCTGATCTCCTGCGGAGTGCCACGGTCGAGAACTGCGAACGAGGCGCCCGCCGCCGCTCCGATGAAGAAGATCACGAGGTTGACGACCGCAGCGGTCACGGCACCGGCGGCGATCGCCTGCCACCAGCTCAGCCCTTCGCTGGTGCGGTAGTTCGTCGCAGTGTGGTCAGTGCTAGACATCTCGGTATCGGACATTGCGGTGCCTCCTCAGGCCGGGTCCCGCGAGCTCGCGGTCGGTGGTAAGCGTGCAATCTCAACTATTATTGAGGTCAAGAGTCGGGTTCACCTTGAGGCGCGCTGGTCGGCCGGCTCGCACGTGATGCCCGTCACCCGGCTGCGACGGTGGTGGGGGACGGGCGGGGAAGCGGGCCGTGTGGCGCGGCTAGCCTTTGCAGGGTCGCTGGTCCGTTGTCGGAGATCGAGGAGCCCGCTTCCGTGATGCGCACCGACTATGCCGGCACGCTGTCCGCCGATGAGTACCCAGGGCGGACTGTCACCCTGGTCGGGTGGGTCGCCCGCCGCCGTGACCACGGCGGCGTGATCTTCATCGATTTGCGGGACGAGGCCGGGGTCGCGCAGGTGGTGTTCCGCGAGGGCGAGATGGCGCAGCGGGCGCACCGGCTGCGCGCCGAGTTCTGCGTCCAGGTCACCGGCGTGCTGGCGCTTCGCCCCGAGGGCAATGTGAACCCGGAGCTGTTCAGCGGCGAGATCGAGGTCATCGCCGAGGAGCTGACGGTGCTCAGTGAGTCGGCGCCGTTGCCGTTCCAGCTCGACGAGCACCTGGAGGTCGGCGAGGAGGTGCGGCTGCGGTACCGCTACCTCAGACTTGCGCCGGCCCGGCCCGGCGGCCGCGATGCGGCTGCGCAGCGAGGCCAACCGGATCGCCCGCACGGTGCTGTACGAGCAGGGCTTCCTCGAGGTGGAGACCCCGACGCTGACTCGCTCCACCCCGGAGGGCGCGCGGGACTTCCTGGTGCCCGCTCGGCTGCAGCCCGGCTGCTGGTACGCGCTGCCGCAGTCACCCCAATTGTTCAAGCAGCTGCTGATGGTGGCCGGTATCGAGCGGTACTACCAGATCGCCCGCTGCTACCGGGACGAGGACTTCCGCGCCGACCGGCAGCCTGAGTTCACCCAGCTCGACATCGAGATGAGCTTCGTCGAGCAGGACGAGGTGATCGCGCTCGGCGAGCAGGTGGTGGCCGCGCTGTGGTCGGAGCTGGCCGACTACCAGATCGAGCTGCCGATCCCGCGGTGCAGCTACGCCGACGCGATGGCCCGCTACGGCACCGACAAGCCGGACCTGCGCTTCGGGCTGGAGCTCACCGAGCTCACCGGCTACTTCGCCGGCACCCCGTTCCGGGTGTTCCAGGCGCCCTACGTGGGGGCGGTCGTGATGCCCGGCGGGGCGAGCCAGCCGCGCCGGCAGCTGGACGCCTGGCAGGAGTGGGCCAAGCAGCGCGGCGCCAAGGGCCTGGCCTACGTGCTGGTCGGCACCGACGGTGAGCTGTCCGGCCCGGTGGCCCGCAACCTCGCCGAGCACGAGCGCGACGGCCTGGCCAAGGCGGCCGGCGCCAACCCCGGTGACTGCGTCTTCCTCGCCGCCGGTGAGCCGGGCGACGCGCGTGCGCTGCTGGGTGCGGCCCGGGTGGAGATCGGCCGGCGCTGCGGGCTGATCGACGAGTCGGCGTGGTCGTTCGTCTGGGTGGTCGACGCGCCGCTGTTCGAGCCCGCCGGCCGCTCCGGCGACGTCGCGGTGGGCGACAGCCGCTGGACCGCGGTGCACCACCCGTTCACCGCACCTAAACCGGAGTGGATCGGCCGCTTCGAAGAGGAGCCGGGCTCCGCGCTGGCCTACGCCTACGACATCGTCTGCAACGGCAACGAGATCGGCGGCGGCTCGATCCGGATCCACCAGCCCGACGTGCAGCAGCGGGTGTTCCGGCTGCTCGGGATCTCCGACGAGGAGGCGGCCGAGAAGTTCGGGTTCCTGCTGGAGGCATTCCGCTACGGTCCGCCGCCGCACGGGGGGATCGCGTTCGGCTGGGACCGGACCTGCATGCTGCTCGCCGGTGCCGACTCGCTGCGTGAGGTCATCGCCTTCCCCAAATCCGGTGGCGGTCTCGACCCGCTCACCGGCGCTCCCGCCCCGATCACCCGCCAGCAGCGCACCGAGGCCGGGGTGGACGCGGCGCCTCCCGCGACGGGGTAGCGGGTGCTGCACCTGCGCGTCACCTGCCCGGCGGAGGTGACCGGCGCGGTGCTCGACAGCCTGCGCAACGACCCGGGCGCGGTCCACCTCACCGTCCTGCGCGGCGCCGCGGTCGATCCGCCTGGCGATCTGGTCGAGGCTGACGTGGCCCGCGAGGCCGCCGACGGGGTGCTGGCCGCGCTGTGCGCACTCGGTGTCGACCATATCGGCGGGGTCAGTCTCGAACCGCTGGACACCGTGCTGTCCGACGCGTCCGACGCCGCTGAGCGGGCCGCACCGGGGGATCCCGACGACGCGGTGGTGTGGGACGAGCTCGTCGCGCGGACCGGGGGAGACTCCCGGCTGACCTTCACCTTCCTGGCCTTCCTCACCTTGGCCTGCCTCCTCGCGGTGGTCGGGGTGGTCACCAACTCCCCGGTCACGGTGGTGGGCGCGATGGTCGTCGGCCCGGAGTTCGCGCCGCTGGCGGCGATCGCGGTCGGGGTGGTGCTGCGCCGGGGCGATCTGGTCCGCCGGGCGGCCCTGGTGTTGGGAGTGGGCTTCCCGCTGGCCATGCTCATCGCCGCAGTGGGCGCGCTGCTCGGCGACTTGGCTGGGCTGATCGACCCGGGAGCCCAGGCAACTGATCAGGTCGATTTCATCTACGACGTGGGGGCCTTCTCGTTCATCGTCGCCCTGCTTGCGGGGGCCGCCGGGATGCTGTCCCTGACCTCGGCGAAGTCGGCCGCGCTGGTCGGGGTGTTCATCTCGGTCACCACGGTGCCCGCGGCGGGGTTCGCGGTGGTGGCGGCCACTGCCGGGGACTGGCGGACGGCTGGGTTTTCCACGCTGCAACTGCTGGTGAACCTGGTCGGCATCGTGCTCGCCGGGGTGCTCGTGCTGGTGCTGCGCACCCGCCGGGATCACCGCAACCTCGGCCGTCCGCTGTCCCCCGGCTGACCGTGACCGTGGCCGGCGCGCCGCGCCGCCGGTTCCGCATCGTCGGCGGCGCGCTCCGCTGGTACCCTGCCTCTCAGTGAGCCCCGCCCTTTGGTTAGCTCAGTGCGAGTTCGGCCGCCGAGACGGCACGGATCGTTCGCGAAGTCGTCCTCAACACGTCATCCGTTCCTCACCACCGGTGAGCCCAGCCACGTGATATTCGCCGAGTGACCGTGGAAACGCTCCCCGTCGTCCCCGACGTTCCGACTGCTCGTCGCATCGCCAGCCTGGCCGTCCTCGGTGATTCTGCCGCCGTCGGCTTGGGCGACCCGCTGCCTGGTGGCGGCTGGCGAGGTTTCGGCCCGCTGCTCGCGGCGGCTCTTGGCGCCGCGAACGAGATCCGTTACACCAACCTGTCCTTCACCGGAGCCCGGATCGGGGGTCTGCGGCACCGGCAGCTGCCCGGCGCGTTGGCTGCGCGGCCCGATGTCGCGGTGATCCTGGCCGGGATGAATGACACGCTGCGCTCGGATTTCGATCCGGTCACGCTGCACGACGACCTCGATGTCACGGTCGCCACGCTGCAGGCCAGTGGTGCCGTGGTGCTGACCACCCGCTACCACGAGCACGGGCGGCTGTTCCGGCTGCCCGGCCCGCTGCGCCGCGCCCTGCACCACCGGGTCGGGCAGCTCAACGACGCCACCCAGCAGGTGGTGACCAGGCGCGGCGCGCTGTGCCTGGATCTGCATCTGATGCCCGGCGCCTACGACCTCGCGGCGTGGAGCGTGGACCGGCTGCACCCTTCCGAGCTCGGGCACCGGATGCTCGCCTCCAGCTTCGCCGGCCTGCTCGCCGGGGCCGGCATCGCGGTGCCTCATCCAGTCGACCTGACCTGCTCGGGAGGCCGGCAGCTGACAACCGCCCACCACGTTGCCTGGCTGATCTGCCGGGGCGTGCCATGGTTGGTCCAGCGGGGCCAGGACCTGGTACCGCACGCCGCCGCGGTGGCGCTGCGGGACCTGCTCGGGTTACCCGCGGCGGTACCGTCGCGGGGTGCCAGGAAACGACGCCCGGTTCGATGAGGGGCTGTTCACTGAGGGTCTGTTCGCCGCGCAGGCGCAGGACCGCGCCGAGCAGCGGCTGTCCGCCTCCGCGCCGCTGGCGGTACGGATGCGGCCGGCCACGCTGGAGGAGGTCGTCGGGCAGGACCACCTGCTGGCGCCGGGCAGCCCGCTGCGCCGGTTGATCGAGGGCGGTGCCGCGGCGTCGGTGATCCTGTACGGCCCGCCGGGGACCGGGAAGACCACCCTGGCCCGGCTGGTCTCGCAGGCCACCGGGCGGCGCTTCGAGGCGATGTCGGCGCTGTCGGCCGGGGTCAAGGAGGTTCGCGCGGTGATCGACGCCGCGCGCCGCCGGCTGGGCCGCGAGGGCGGTGACGCCACCGTGCTGTTCATCGACGAGGTGCACCGCTTCTCCCGCACCCAGCAGGATGCGCTGCTCGGCGCCGTCGAGGACCGGGTCGTCCTGCTGGTCGCGGCGACCACCGAGAACCCGTTCTTCTCCGTGGTGTCGCCGCTGCTGTCCCGCTCACTGGTGCTGGCGCTGCACCCGTTGTCCGACGACGACGTGCGGGCGCTGATCCGGCGGGCGCTGGCCGACCCGCGCGGGCTGGGCGGGTCGATCACGCTGGAACCCGCGGCCGAGGAGCACCTGGTGCGCCTGGCCGCCGGGGATGCTCGCCGGGCGCTCACCGCCCTGGAGACCGCCGCCGAGGCGGTCGTTTCACTGGGCGGCGTGGCGGTGGATCTGCCTTCCGTCGAGTCCGTGGTGGATCGGGCCGCGGTGCGCTACGACCGGGCCGGGGACCAGCACTACGACGTGATCAGCGCGTTCATCAAGGCGATCCGCGGGTCCGATGTGGACGCCGCACTGCACTACCTGGCGCGGATGATCGAGGCCGGTGAGGACCCCCGGTTCATCGCCCGGCGGCTGGTCGTGCACGCCAGCGAGGACGTCGGGATGGCCGACCCGACCGCGTTGCAGACCGCGGTGGCCGCTGCCCACGCCGTCGCGCTCATCGGGATGCCCGAGGGCCGCTTGGCGCTGGCCCAGGCCACCGTGCACCTGGCCACCGCACCGAAATCCAACGCGGTGATCACCGCGATCGACGCGGCCCAGGCCGACGTCCGGGCCGGCGCCACCGGGCCAGTCCCCGCGCACCTGCGCGACGGCCACTACACGGGCTCGGCCCGGCTGAGTCACGCCCAGGGCTACCACTACCCCCACGACGTGCCCGAAGGCGTCCTGCCCCAGCAATACCCCCCCGACGCCCTCATCGGCCGCAACTACTACGAGCCCCGCGGGCACGGCGCAGAACGCGCCCTCGCCGACCGGATGATCCGGCTCCGCCGCATCATCCGCGGCCACTGATCGCGTTCTGGATGCAGACTGCACCAATTGACCCCCGAATTACGGCAGTCTGC
>JBOHFT010000140.1:0-11884 GCA_050699815.1 Pseudonocardiaceae bacterium
GTGCGCCTCAGCTGGATGCCGGCACACGAAGGCCTCTACCAGCACCCCGTGCTGGCCGACCAGCACCCAGCAGGTGGTCTGCAACTTCTTGGTGCCCGGCAGGGTGATCAGGAAACTGCCCGGCTCGCGGTGTTCATGGACGAGCCCAGCCTCACCCAGTACCCCGGCGATGACCCGATCCAGCTCGGCGGGGTGGCTCACACCGCCACCCCGCGCTCCAGCGCGTCCACCCGGTAGGCGGCCGCAGCGTCGCCGTAGACCCGCAGCAACGCATCGGTGGTGCGTTCCCAGGAGAATCGCCGGGCGTGCCCGATAGCACCGGCCGCAAGCTCCGCACGGCGCCGCGGGTGCAGCGCGACGGCGGACAGGGCGTCGGCCCAGTCGGCCGGGTGGTGGCTGTCCACCAACTGACCGGACAGTCCGTCAGCCACCGCCACCGGCAGGCCACCTACCCGGGCTGCGACCACCGGCGTCCCGCAGGCCTGCGCCTCCAGGGCGACCAAGCCGAACGACTCGCTGTAGCTGGGTACGGCCACCACATCGGCAGCGCGGTACACCCCGACCAGTCCAGCGCCACCCTGCGGGGCAGCGAACACGACTTGCCCCTGGATACCCATCGCGGTGGCGAGCTGGTGCAACACGGTGGGCTCGGCCAGCCCGCTACCCGACGGTCCGCCGACGACCAGCACCCGCAGCCGGTCGCGCAGCGCCGGGTCGCGGTGCAGCATCTCGGCGGCGGCGCGCAACAGCACGTCCGGCGCCTTGAGTGGCTGGATGCGGCCGATGAAGGCGAGCACCACAGCGTCTGGTGGCAGATCCAGCTCAGCCCGGGCGGCGGTGCGGGATCCCGGTGTGAAGCGCTCCAGGTCGACTCCCGGCGCAACAGTGACGGTGCGAGCCGGGTCGGCGCCGTAGAGTTCGATGAGCTCGGCGGTTTCGGCTGGGGTGTTCGCCACCAGCCGGTCGGCCTCGGCCACCACCTGCTGTTCGCCGATCACCCGGGTGGGTGGCTCCGGGGCATCGCCGTGGGCCAGCGCGGCGTTCTTCACCTTGGCCAGGGTGTGTGCGGTGTGTACCAGCGGCACCCCCCAGCGGTCCCGGGCCAGCCAGCCGACCTGGCCGGAGAGCCAGTAGTGCGAGTGCACCACGTCGTAGTAACCCGGCTCGCGGCGCGCCTCAGCCCGCAGCACCCCGGCGATGAAGGCGCACAGCTGCGCAGGCAGCTCAGTCTTGGCCAGGCCCTCGTAGGGCCCGGCGGTGATGTGCCGCACGGTGACGCCCGGTGTGAGCTCCACCACCGGGGGCAGCCCCGAGGAGGTGGCCCGGGTGAAGACCTCAACCTCGACGCCGCGGCGGGCCATCCGGGTCGCGGTCTGCACGATGTAGACGTTCATCCCGCCCGCATCGCCGGTACCCGGCTGATCCAGCGGCGAGGTGTGCACAGAGAGCACCGCAACCCGCCGCAACGCCACCCCGATCACCCGCTCATCTTGCCCCCAATCCCGGCCACCGCCCGCATTCAGCGGGCGCAGCGGGGCTATCGGCACCCGGTTTACCCCGCTGAGCCCGCTGAATGCGGGTGAGGCAGGGTTGGGGGTGTGGGTGCGGAGCGAGGGATCGCTGTTGTGACGGGGGGAAGCGGGGGGATTGGGGCGGCTACGGCGCGGGCGCTGGCCGCGGACGGGTTTCATGTGGTGCTCGGCGCCCGCCGGGTGCAGCGCTGCCAGGAGATCGCTGACGAGATCGGCGGCACCGCCATGGCGCTCGACGTGCTCGATCCCGATTCGGTGGCCGCCTTCGCCGCGGCGATACCCGCGGCGCGGGTGCTGGTGAACAACGCCGGCGGCGCCAAGGGGCTTTCGCCGGTACTGGACGCCGATGAGGGCCAGTGGCGCTGGATGTGGGAGGCCAACGTGCTCGGCACGCTGCGAATGACCAGAGCGTTGCTGCCGAAGCTGATCGACTCCGGGGACGGGATCCTGGTCACGGTGACCTCGATCGCCGCCGTGGAGCCCTACGACAACGGCTCCGGCTACACGTCAGCCAAGCATGCGCAAGCGGCGGTACACCGCACCTTGCGCGGCGAGCACCTCGGGCAGCCAGTGCGGTTCATCGAGGTCGCCCCGGGCATGGTGGACACTGAGTTCTCGCTGGTGCGCTTCGGCGGCGACGAGCAGCAGGCCGCCCGGGTCTACGCCGGGCTCACCCCGCTGCGCGCACAAGACGTTGCCGACGTCATCGCCTTCGCCGTGACCAGACCCCCGCACGTCAACCTCGACCTGATCGTGGTCAAGCCCCGCGACCAGCACTCCGCGATGCGCTCCTTCCGCGCCTCACCAGCGCGCTAGCCGATCTTGCAGTTCACCAGGTCGCATTCCGGTCCGAGGCGGATGTCGAACCGCTGCTCAACGCCTTCCCGGAGGTGGGCGGCGAACTCCATGACCTCGGCGGTCGTGGCGGTACCGCGGTTCGTCACGGCCAGGGCGTGCTTCGAGGACAGTGCGACTGCGCCGCGACCCCAATCGCGGCCGTACCCACGGGGAAATCCCGCATGATCAATGAGCCACGCTGCCGACAGCTTGGTCCCCGCTGGATCGGGATAGTGCGGGCAGTCCCGTGCCTTGTCCGGCACCGAGCTGAGCACGGGGTTGATGAAGAATGATCCGACGCTCCACGTGTCGTGGTCGTCGGCATCAAGAATCATGCCCCGCTCACGGCGCAGAGCGAGGACGGCGTCTCGTACCTCAGCGGTCGGCGCGGTTGCGCCTGGCGCGATGCCGAGCCGTTCAGCGAGACCCGCGTAGTGGATGGGGCGTGATCGGGTGGAGCGAGCCAGCTGGAAGGTCACGTCGAGCACCACGTAGCGATCGGTGTGTTTGAAGACCGACTGCCGGTGGCTACCAAAGCCGCACCGGTCCGGCGCCCACTGCTCGGTCGTGCCGGTCCCGCGGTCGTACACGGTCAGGCCGCGGAGCAGGTCCGATGTCAGGGCGCCGTACGCACCCACGTTCTGCACCGGGGTCCCTCCGGCCGAGCCCGGGATGCCCGACAGTGGCTCTAGCCCCGCGAGTCCCGCGTCGAGAGAGGTCTCGATGACGGTGTCCCACTCGACGCCAGCATCGACAGTAGCCTCTTCTCCGTGGATCTTCAGTCCGGCCGTGGCGACCTGCACGACCAGCCCTTCGACGCCTTGATCGCCGACGACGAGGTTGGAGCCGCCCCCCATCACGAGCACCGGCTTGCCCGCGGCGTCGGCTTCCCGGATCAACGCGACAAGGTGTTCGGACGAGCACGCGACCTCGTACTCGCTAGCAGGACCGCCTAGGCGCATCGTCGTAAGCTCGGCGAGCGTCGTGTGCACGGCAGCGCACATTACCGCCGCGTCACGGCCTCATGCGCGCCACGCGGATCTCGTGGCCCCCGGAGGTGAGGCAGCGTCCGGTGGCGAGGTCGAAGCGCCAGCCGTGCAGCGCGCAGGTCAGCACACCGTCCTCAACGCTGCCGAACTTGCTGAGGTCGGCGCGCAGGTGCGGGCAGCGCCGCTGCACGCGCCAGCCGTCGAGCTCAATGTCCTGGCCGTCGTCATTTTGCTCGTCGTACCAGTTCTCGACGTAGTCGATCCGCTCCTCGGACAGGCACTTGAAGAAGATGTAGACGTATTCGTTGTACTGCCCGACGCGGCTGGCAGTGAACCGGCACGAGAGGAACAGGCTGTTGGACCAGTCGACCTCGCGGCGCGCGACGTTCGTCGCGATGAGGTCCGCGGCGGTGGACAAGCGGTAACGGCAGTTCTCCCCCGTGTAACGGCGGACCTCGCGGGCAGGGAAGTCAACAACGACCGACAGCTCGCCGACGTCGATGCGCACCGGGCCGCCCACCCCCTCGCAGATGTTGCCGGCCCGCTTGAGCAGCGGCTCCCACCAGGCCTTGAGCTGGTCCAGGAGATCAGCGGGCACCGGGGCGCGGCTTTCCCGCTCCCGGGCCAGCGTAAACTGCTTGCGTACCTGCAGCTCCCGCAGGTACGCGGTCTTCTCCTCGAAGATGTGCCGGATCGCGATGTCGGTGTGCCGCTCGTGGGTCAGCGTGCAGTGCGGGCCGTCGAGCTCCGCGACGGTGCCCGGCAGCAGCAGATGCGCCGACACCGCGGGCCGCGCGGCGCGCAGCTCGGCGAGGAACTCGACCTGGTCGGTGAAAATGCTCTCCCCGCCGACACCGTGCTCGTCGACACCGTGCCCGTTGAGGTCGAACAGCTCCTCATCCAGGAAGCACGGCGGCCCGGCGTTGGGGAACACGTGCGCGGCGCCGACGGCGTCAATATAGCGCAGCGCCCGGTCGGATTGCCCGGCGCGCTTGCGCCGCGCGAACTCCCGCTTCGCGCCCTCGGGCAGGTCATAGACCATCGGCCACCAGATCGCGCCGGAGAACTGGGTGAAGTATGCGTGCACGTCCCCGAACTCGCGCAGCGCCTCGATGTCAAGCGGGTGCGCGTCGTTCTGGTTGAGCAGCACGGTGCGGCCATCGTCGAGTGACAGCGCCGAGTCCCCGATCGGGCCGTCACTCGGCCCGGTCAGCGACGTGATCATGATGCGCAGCCCGCCGCGCTCGACGGGGACCCCGCTCTCGGTGCGCAGGAACTCCCTGAAGCCCAGCGCCGCCAGCTCGCGCTCCAGCTCGTCGGTCGGGTACTCCGGTAGCAGCACCGTAGTGTCTTTGCGGACGTGGCGACGCAGCAGCTCGGCGTCGAAGTGGTCGCGGTGCAGGTGCGAGACGTAGAGGTAATCGGCCTGCCCGAGGTTGTCCCAGTCGAGCTCGCTGTTGTCCGGGAACGGGAACCATGACCCGAAGAACGCCGGGTTCACCCACGGGTCACACAGCACGCTGCCCACGTGCGTCTCGATGAACAGCCCAGCGTGTCCGAGCCCGGTAACGCGCATCCCATCTCCTCCGTGTGTCGCGGTTGACCACCGGTAGTGAACGCCGCGAGGTCGGTCGTCGCAGGCGCCCACGGTAGCCTCCGCGCCATGGCCAGCCGAGTGGAGTTGCGGCAGCGCTACCCCGAGCCGCCAGAGCGGATCCGGGAGGTGCTCACCGACCCGGGCTACCTGCGCGACAAGCTGCGCGCGGTCGGTGGGCCTGGAGCCGAGCTGGTGTCGCGGCAGGAGGACGAGCGTGGCGTCACCATCGTGCTGCATCAAGCTGTTCCCGGCGACGCGCTGCCGTCCTTCCTCCGCTCGGTGCTCACCGAGGACTTGACGATCCGCCGTACCGAGACCTGGACCAGCTCCGGCGCCAGCGTGCACGCGGTGGTCGACGGGGTGCCGGGGACGATCACCGTTGAGATGCGCCTTGCGCCTGACTCCACCGGATGCGTGCTCGGCGCCCAGCTCACGGCTGAGGTTCCGCTGCCGCTGGTCGGCGGCAGGGTGGAGAAGATGATTATCGACAACGTCGCCAAGCTGATATCGGCCGAGCACCAGTTCACCCTGGATTGGCTGCGTAACTCAGCGACTCCCTGAGCTACTGCCGCGGATCACGGACCCAAGTTTCACATGCCTGTTTGCCACTTTCGCGTCGTCAGCCAAGTCGGCCAACTCGACGACTTCCACGCCCGCACTCGTAAGAATTTCATAGCCTTGGCAGTCTGCCACGAACAGGCTCGGCTCACGCCAAGCGATCACAACGCGGGGAATCTCCGCTTCGAGCACCAGTTGCGTGCAGCTACGAGGGCGGGACTTGCGCTGCGAACAAGGTTCTAGTGTGCTGTAGATGGTGGCCTTCTTGAGACGCGAGTCGTCCCGTCCGAGCTTCGCCAATGCGGACTCTTCGGCGTGGACGTGCTCATCGGTTTCTCGCGAGTAGCCTCGACTGATCTCCGTACCATGTTCATCGACGATGACAGCTCCCACACAGTAGGCACTGGGGCTTGGCGGGCACTGGCGGGAGATCTCGATGGCCAGCTTCATCCACCGGTGGTCCGCAGAGGTCGACTGTGTCATTCGGCATCCTTGAGGCACAGTCACGAGAACAATCCTTCCGTCGGGGGTGCGGGCCGGAACAGCGACTCCCCCACAGCGATCCAGCGTACCGAAACCATCGCCAAGAAACGGCAGGTTGTCCCCACAGCTCGGGCAGACCGAACGCTCGACACACCGTGCATGAACGCCCAACACACCGTGCACCAGCGCCCGACACACCGTGCACGGGAGACGGACACGCGGGGGTTAGCAGGTGTGCTCGTGGTCGGCGTGGTCGTGGTGTTCCACCTGCAGGGTGCTGTGGGTGAGCCCGAAATGCCTGCTGAGCTCGGTCGCGGCGGCATCGAGCACCGAGGCGTCCCCGCAGTGCAGCGACCGGGCCTCGTCGACCACCAGGTGCGCGGAGACCGCATGGCGGCCCGACGTGATCGTCCACAGGTGCAGGTCATGCACGTCGCGCACACCTGGCACGGTCCGCAGCACCCGGTCCACCTCGGCGGCGTCCACGCCGCGCGGGGTGCCCTCCAACAGCACGTGCGCCGCCTCGCGGAGCAGGACCAGCGCGCGGGGCACGATCAGTGCGGCGATCGCCAGGGACGCAACCGGGTCGGCCTGGCGCCAGCCGGTGGTGAGCAGCACCACCGCGGCGCCGAGCACCGCGACGGAACCGAGCGCGTCGCCCATCACCTCCAGCAGCGCGCCGCGCAGGTTGAGGCTGCGTTCGCGGGATCCCCCGCGGGTGAGCACGGCGAGCGCGGCCAGGTTGCCGACGAGGCCGAGCGCCCCGAGGACCAGCAGCGCGACGCCGGGGATCGCCGGCGGATCGGCCAGCCGGGTCACCGCCTCGACCGCGACCACCCCCGCCACCACCAGCAGCACCAGCGCGTTGAGCGCCGCAGCGAGGATCTCCGCGCGGCCCAGCCCGTAGGTCCGGTGGTGGCTCGGCGGGCGCTGCGCCAGCACGGTGGCGATTAGCGCGACGGCCAGGCCCAGCACGTCAGTCGCCAGATGTCCGGCATCGGCGAGCAGGGCCAGCGAGCCGGTCAGTGCGGTGCCGACGACCTCGGCCAGCAGGACCACGAAGGTGATCGCGAGTGCCCAGCCGAGCCGACTGCGGTCCGAGGCTGCGGCACGGGTCCCATGGACACTGTGCCCATGCCCATGATGGCCCATGCTCCACACCGTACATGCATGATTGCGCATGAGTCAGGGGCCACAACGGCGTACTACGGCTCAGCGAGCAGTTCGGAGTCGCCCGCGGAGCGGGCCGGGCGTCCTGCCGTCTGAATCAACCGTCCAGTGACGTCACCAGCGCGGCCCGCGCTGCACCTCAGTCACCGCGGGTTTGACGTCCACCAGGTAGACCAGCACGGCCACCAGCCCGATCAGCCAGAACATCAGCCAGTAAGCAGGCTGGAACAGGATCAGGGCGAAGGTGCCGCCACCGGTGATCCCCAGCCAGGCCGGTTTGGTCAGTTTGTCGGTTGCGGTGTAGGCGTCGGCTCGCTGGAGCGCGGCGTGAATGAACGCGAAGAGCCCGACCGGGATCGCGAGCCCGTACAGGATCAGGAAGACCCAGAGGTCCAGCACTTGCAGCACCCGGTCAGGATACGCAGACAACGGCCAGCACGGAGAGTCAGAACTCCAAGCCGACCGCCGCGGTGCTGTGGCAGCGCCGCGGAGTCAGGACTGCGGCGTGTTGTCGCCGGTCCGCCGGGTGGCGGTCGGGCGCGGCGGCGACGCCTGGTTGGCGACCCGCTGGGTGTCTCGGGCAACCTTCTCCCCGGCGGACCGGCTGGCCCGGGCGAACCGGGACCGCAGGTCGGTGGCGGCGAAGTTGAGGTCGCTGACCACCACTTCCAGCCGCTCCTGGGCGGTGTCGACACCGGACTCCACCGAGTCCAGTGCCCGCTTGACCCGCGGCTGGCTGCGGAACTCGTCGAAGACCTCCTCGCCGCGCTCGACAAACGCGGAATAGGCGCCGGTGACGGTCCGGGAAGCGGCATCCACAGCTCCCAGCACAGCGAACAACGGGCTCTTCACCGCGTCGAACGTGACGGTGACGCCTGCCTCGGCCTGCTTGCGCACCCGGCGCACGTCCTTGGTAGTGGGCAGTGCGGGCATGTCTCTCACTCCTTCCTTGCGCTAGCTTCTGCAAGCACAGGTGCTCGGCTCGAACCCCTCAACCGCCACCCAGCGCATCTGCCGCCGCGCACTGCGATCCCTTCCCCCACAAGCCGTCACACCATCAGAGCAGGAGTTGCGAGACGGCGTGGATGGCCAGGCCGGCCAGTGCCCCGACCACGGTGCCGTTGATCCGGATGAACTGGAGATCCCGCCCGACCTGCAACTCCACCTTGCGGGAGGTCTCCTCGGCGTCCCAGCGCTGCACCGTGTCGGTGATCAGGGCAGTGATCTCCCCGCGATAGTTGGACACCACGTAGCTCGCCGCACCCTCCAGCCAGGTGTCCACCTTGGATCGCAGCTCAGCGTCTGAGCCCAACCGTACGCCCAGGGCGACCAGCCCGTCGCGCACCCGGCACCGCAGCTCCGAGGACGGGTCCTCGGCAGCCTCGAGGAGCATCTTCTTCGCGGTGCCCCAGGCCGACCCGACCAGGGTCTGAACCTCTGGGTGCGCCAGCACCTGCTGCTTGACCGACTCGGCCCGCTCGATCGTCGCCGGGTCGGTGCGCAGATCCTGGGCGAACTCCATGAGGAAGGTGTCCACCGCCTTGCGCATGGCGTGCTCGGGATCGCTGTGCACTGCCCAGGCGAACGCCAGCACCTCCGCGTACAGCTTGTCGGCGACCAGCTCGTCGACGAACCTCGGTGACCATCCCGGCAAGCGCTGGCTGACCACCCGCAGCACCGCGCCGTGGTTGTCGCGCACCCACTCGTAGGCCCGCTCAGCGACCAGATCGACGAGTTTGCGGTGCGCCCCGTCGGTGAGCAGCTGACCGAGCAGCTGGCCCAACGGCGGCCCCCAGGGACGCTCGACAAGCCGCTTGACCACGGCGTTTTCCAGCACCGCTTGAACGTCGTCGTCGCGCAGCACGGTGACCACGGCGCGCACCGCGGTGGAGAGCTCGGCGGTGACGCGCTCGGCATTGCGGGGCTGCGCCAGCCACTGGCCCAGCCGAGCGCCGATCCCCACCCGGCGCAGCTTGTCCCGCACCACCGCCTCGGCGAGGAAGTTGGCGCCCACGAAGTCGCCGAGGTTCTCCCCGAGCGCGTCCTTCTTGCGCGGGATGATCGCGGTGTGCGGGATGGGCAATCCGAGCGGGTGCCGGAACAGCGCGGTCACCGCGAACCAGTCGGCCAGCGCGCCGACCATGCTGGCCTCGGCCATCGCCCGCACGTACCCGACCCACCCCGCAGCGCCCTCCTCATTGAGCCGCGCCACCACGTACACCACCGCGGCAGCCAGCAGGAATGCCAGCGCGACCACCTTCATCCGGCGCAGGTCCCGCTGTTTGTCCTGCTCCTTGCTGGTCAGCTCCACACTGCCGATTGTGCCTCGCCCGGCAGGATGAGGGCCGTGCGAACCCACGGACTGGTCCCCCGGCTGCAGCCGTTCACGTCGACGATCTTCGCGGAGATGACCGCGCTGGCGGCCCGCACCGGCGCGGTGAACCTCGGTCAGGGCTTTCCGGACACCGACGGTCCGGCTGGCATGCTCGAGGTCGCCCGGTCGGCGATCGCCCGCGGGCACAACCAATATCCGCCCGGACCGGGCATCCCCACGCTGCGCAGCGCTGTCGCCGGGTACCGAGCGGCGTGCTACGGCCTGGCGCACGATCCGGACACCGAGGTGCTGGTCACGGTCGGTGCCACCGAAGCGATCAGCGCCGCGCTGCTCGCCCTGGTCGGCCAGGGCGACGAGGTGCTGCTCATCGAGCCCTACTACGACTCCTACGCCGCCGCGGTGGCGCTGGCCGACGCGACCCGGCGCAGCGTGGCGCTGGTCGCCGACGGCAACCGGTTCACCCTGAACCTCGACGCGCTGGCCGGCGCGATCACACCCGCCACCCGGGCAGTGCTGCTCAATAGCCCGCACAATCCCACCGGCACGGTGTTGCGCCGCGCCGAGCTGGCGGCGCTGGCGGCGCTGGCCGTCGAGCACGATCTGCTGGTGATCACCGATGAGGTGTACGAACACCTGGTGTTCGACGGCGCGCAGCACCTGCCGATCGCCACGTTGCCCGGGATGGCGCAGCGCACGCTGTCGGTCTCCAGTGCGGGCAAGACGTTCAGCGTCACCGGCTGGAAGATCGGTTGGGTGTGCGGGCCGGCGCACCTGGTGGCCGCGGTGCGAGCGGTCAAGCAGTTCCTCACCTTCGTCAGCGGGGCCCCGTTCCAGCCCGCGATCGCCCACGCGCTGCGCGCCGAGCGTGCCTGGGTGACGGCGCACTGTGCGGCGTTGCAGGACAAGCAGCACCGGCTGGCCACGGGGTTGCGCGCTGCGGGATTCGGGGTGCGGCAATCGGAAGGCACCTACTTCATCTGCGCGGACATCCGGCCGCTCGGGTACTCCGACGGCCTCCAGTTCTGCCGCGAGCTGCCCGAGCGCGCCGGTGTGGTGGCGGTACCGGTGCAGGTCTTCGCCGATGATCCGGCGCCGTGGCGGCACCTGGTCCGCTTTGCGTTCTGCAAGCGCGACGAGGTGCTCGACGAGGCGATCGCCCGCCTCACCTCGGCCAGGCGGCTGCGATGACCATCACTACAGATATCCCATATTGTGGTCACAGCGTGTAGTGTGGGCGCAGCGGCTGCCCGAGCTGGCCTATTCCAGACTTCTCGCCAGCCGTCGAGGACGACGTTGTCGCGGGAAGGGTTGAGGGGGAAACCGGTGGCCGCCATCCCCGACGCAGGTAGCGCGCGGTGCGCGCCCCGTAGGGTGATGACCCGCGCGCTGTTGCGGGTCGCCCTGCTCGGGGGCCTGGTCATCGCGGGGTGGCTGCTGGGGTCGGGAACCAGCCTGGCGGACGAGGACCCGGCTCACAAGAATCTGGTGGAGCAGACCGGCCTGTCTGGGCTTGTCAAGGCTTCATCACCCGATGGGGAGTTCAGCGGCCCACTCGGTGCGCCGCCGGCAGTCGAGCCGACCCTGCAATGCCTGACGCGTACTGTCCCGGTGCACGTCCCCGTCGTCACGCCAGTCCTGGCCCGGGTGCCGGAGCTCGTTGCCGTACCTGTTGTGGAGCCGGTTGCCACGCTCGCTACGCACGCACCCGCGGCCACACCGAAGTCGACGGTCGACAAGCCGACCCCGGCCCCGCTAGCCCCCGGCCCCATAGCCGGACCCGCCGTCCAGGCAGGGCCCGCACCAGCGCACGCGTCGTCCACCGTGGACGAGGTCGCCTCCGCAACCCAGGTCAGCGCCATCGCTCGCCCCGTTGCGAGCCAGTTCGCCGGGCCGCCAGCACTCGGTGGCGCTCCAGCGGCCCCGGTTCCGGCGAGTCCACCCGGAGCCACGACCACGGCATGCCCGGTCGGCAGCAATGGGGGCGGTACCACCACTGCTAAGGGTGCCCACTTCGCCACATTAGGTGACAGGTGGGCGATGGCAGATCTGACACCGAGGCATCGTCTGCACACCAGCTCCGGCAGCATCCCGCGGTCGGCTGCCGAGCAGCCGTCCAGCTCACCGGACTGATTTCACCGCACCGGGTGGGTCGCCGTTGCCGGCGCCCCCGGTCGACCATCCCTGGGGTGGGTCGCCTTGCCAGCGATCCCAGTCGATCACCCTGCCCGAAGCCCCCGATCTGTCCGACCGCGCCCGGGCGGATCGGGTTCAATGGCCCCGGCGTCACGTTGCCCCCGTGACGCCGGGGCCGCCTGATATGGAGGGCGGTTTGTCAAGTGGGCATGGTGAAGCGGTGTCCACGACCGTCGCCGTGGACACCGCT